>JAFDKH010000013.1 GCA_019307065.1 Deltaproteobacteria bacterium | reverse complement strand
ACTATTCTCTTTCAAACCAGCATCCATCAGCGAAATGATTGGGAAAATGAGGAAAGACGGAAGAGAAGAACAGGAACGAGAGACCATTGAGAGCATCGTCAGCAACATTCGAAAGAAGATAATTGTCCTGCTAGAAAGCAAAGAGCAGAAACTCGCGAGCACACGTGATCCAAACCGGGCCCAGCATTTCCTTTTGCAGCGGCTGCGTGACGTGGAAGAAAAACTAAAAACCTGAATACCGATTCGTGAGAAGTAACTCCTCAATCGAGATTATCATAGACTTCGATTTTAATGGCCAACAGATCATTGATGTGCGATCTTTTGACATGTTCAGAAAAACCAATCCCCAGACAAGACTTTTTGGTGTAGAGACAGAAATGTCAGCAAGTTCGCGTAAGCGGCTGAGAGCGACCTGGGCTGAGGTCTTCAAGAATGAGATTCTACCGATTCTAAATGGATCGGAGGATGGATTCTCAATCTTGTATGGCGAGACAGGAAGACCCAATTTTTCCGTAGGTCGGATGCTTGGCTTGTGTTTACTCCAGGAGCTGAATAATTTCACAGACGAAGAAGCCCTCGATGCATTCCAGTTTGACAAAAGATGGCAGCATGCTTTGGCTGTTGGAATTGAAGAAGAGCCTTATCTGTCGAGGCGTTCATTAGTTGAATTTCGAAGAAGGTTAGCATTGAAAGATCCGGAGATGGAATTAATGCGTGGCATATTCGAGAGGATCAGCAATGCCGCGATCAACAAGATTGGTTTGTCGTTTTCCGAACAAAGAGTAGACTCGACGCATATTGTTTCAAACATTCACACCAAAAGCCGGTTGGATTTGTTTCAAAAAACCATCAAATACTTTCTGAAGAGCTTGAACAAAAACCAGTTAGCCCGTGTCCCATCACGCATCAAGAAATGGTACAAGAAAGAACCTGATGGATGGTTCGGACTGGGTTCAGCGTCAGAAAAGCGCCAAAAGCTAAATCAGCTATCGGGGTATCTTCATAAACTTATTATTACATTCGCAAAAGATAAAAATGTTGCTGGTAGCGAGGAGTACCAACTGCTGGTCCGCATGTTCAATGAGCAATGTAAAATAGTAAAGGACGAATCAGGAAAAAACGATGGCAAGGGACAGCCGGCATCAAATGGGCCAGATAACGAAAGCAAAGATCGCAACCAGGTCAAAATCAAAAAAAAGTCAGATGGGGGATCTCTTGATTCGCCCTATGATCCCGATGCGTCTTATGGGCACAAAGGTTCTGGATACAGCGTACATATTACCGAGACGTGCAACAACAAAGACAAGCATGAAATCATCACCGATTATGAAGTGCATGGAGCTGCCCGATCAGATGCGGCTAAGGCATCTGGTGTTTTGGATCGTTTGGATGTCTCTGGGCTTAAACCCGAAACGCTATTTGCAGACGGTGGATATCCATCGGTACCGAGTAACCTTGAAGTGTTTAATCGAGGTGTAGAGCTAGTAGCCCCAGTTAACCGTTCTCGCCTGGCTGATGAGGTAATGGGTCGTGACAGCTTCCAGTTCGACCAGGCCGGATTTATAGAAACTTGTCCAGAAGGGCATAGCGCCATTGATCATCGTGAGATTAGCAACAGCACCAAAGGTGTCAAAGTTCCGCACACAATTTTTGATGGAGACATTTGCAGAAGGTGCGCAAAGCTTGAGCAGTGTCCTGTTCGAGCCCCGAACCATCGCAAGCGTGGATGCAAGCCTCAAGAAACCGTTGGAAACTTTCGCCTCGAAAATACGGCAGCCCTCCGATTACGCGATGAGATGTGGTTAACGCAGCATAAAAAAGAATGGATGGAGCGATATAAAATCCGCTCAGGTGTCGAGGCAACGCAGTCCGAACTAAAGCGAGCTCACGGCTTGGCAAAGCTACGGGTGAGAAAAGCGCCAAAAGTAATCTTTGCCATAGCGTGTAAAGTTACCGCCTGCAATATCAAGCGCTGGGCGAAGGCCTTGTTTGATTTTTGGCTTCCAGGGACCGTGGTGAAGTTCAGGTGCCTACCAGCAAAATCAGGACAATATCGCTCAAAATCAAACCGATTTATCCACTTGTCTTTTGTTGCTGCCTGAAAAAGACCCTTACTTCTCACGAATCAATACCTGAGACCGTCCCCGGTTTTGAATACCGATGAAGAGTGCACGGAACCAGATCCGGAGCCCGACGCAAAAGGATGCGGCTGCGGTAATACATCCCGCTCCTGCACCTGGTTCATTGTGTTGATCTTGATGCTGGGCTGGCTCAGGAAAACCTGAAGGTTTGAACTTGAAAAACTAGTGTCGGAAAAAACAGCAACCAAAAGCGCATGGCCTAACCCATAGGGCGGTGGCGGATAGTGTCAATTTGACCTCGGTGTAGGTGCTCCCGCCCTGGTCAGCCTGGCCTGATGGTGAAGCGCAGCACATGGTTGGAGATGTTTATCTCATCTCCGCCGGTTAGCTTGTGTTTTCCGATCTGCTCGCCGTTTAGCCAAACACCGTTTGCCGAGTTGAGGTCTTCAATGAACCAGCCGCCGCGCTCGCGGGTGATGACTGCATGTTCACGTGAAACCCCGCGATGCCTGAGAACGAAGTCGCATTTCGATCCCCGGCCAAGCAGGAACACTTTTTTACGAATCGGAGTGTATTCCTCTTCGTCGATCTGGAAATAGAGAATATCCTGTTTGGCTTTGGCAGCCGGGCGTGCTCGGGCGCCCCGGTTTTTGGCCTGCGAAGCCTGGCCTGATCTGCGAATTGGAGGCGGGGCCGGCTCGACATCGTCGAGTAGATCGGCACCCTCCGGCGGACGTATGTTCTTGGCCTGAGGAGCTAGATAACCCAAGCGTCTCAACAACTCGTACAAGGACAGGTTTACCAGACTGTCGAGATCAAGCCCGGTTTGGTTGGAGATGTCCTTTAAAAGGCGTAAGAGTTTCGGGTTTAACTCTAGCGTTTTGCGAACTACGCTTGCGTCCATTTGACTGCCTTTTTCCAAGTATCACAGGCAACTACTAGATATACCGCAGCTTGAAGTACTGATCAAGATTTCTACTTAACCTATTATTTTTGTGCCAGCCTATTGTTCAGATTCGAAACGTACTTCAAATTGTTCTTGGTGATAAGCCGTTGAAGGATCGACCCGGATATGAATGGCCAGGCGGTTCTCGAGGGCCTCGAGAGCGTCTTGCTCTTCATCAATGAGCCGGTTTCCAATGGCCGGGTTGGTGACGACCACTACAGTACCAGGGCGGCCGCCGACTTCACGCTCGACTGCCCGCAAAATTTCGTAACAGATTGTGGCCGGAGACTTGATTCGGCCGGTTCCATCGCAATATGGGCAAGTCTCACTTAATGACCGCGACAGGCTTTCGCGAACCCGTTTGCGGGTCATTTCAACCAGACCCAACTCGGAGATCTTCAATATATTCGTACGGGCTCGATCGCTGCTGAGAGATTCCTGGAGAGCGTTATAGACCTTTTCGCGATTTGTCTGTCGCTCCATGTCGATGAAGTCAATAATAATGATACCGCCAATATCACGCAGCCTTAGCTGGTAGACGATTTCCTTGACTGCTTCTAAGTTGATTTTGGTTATCGTGTCTTCAAGGTTGTGCTTGCCGACGTATCGGCCGGTATTGACGTCAATAGCGGTTAGGGCTTCAGTTTGGTCGATAACGATATGGCCACCGCTTTTCAGCCAGACCTTGCGATCCAGCGCTCGGCCGATTTCGACTTCCAGGCCCATTGCATCAAAAAGAGGCTCCGAACCGGTATATAACTCGACTCGAGGAGCCAGGGCGGGCATGAAGGTCCGAACAAATTCTAACAAGTGGCGGTGTTCTTCCGGATCGTCGATAACCAATCGCTCAACTTCGGCGGTGAACAAATCCCGGGTTACTCGGCGGATCAGGTCGAGATCTTGGTACAATTGAGCGGGAGCCGTCGCATTTTGATTGTGTTCGTAGACTTCGTCCCAGAGTTTCTGCAAAAACTCCATGTCGGCAGCCAGGGCGTCTTCGTTAGCGCCCTCAGCAGCTGTTCTGATAATGAAGCCGGTGTCAGGCGGCCTTAATTTTTCGACCAGGTCTTTAAGTCGACGGCGTTCGGATTCGGATTCGATCCGCCTGGAGATACCAATATGATCGACTGTCGGTAAAAATACCAAAAGACGTCCTGGCAGAGTTATGTGGGTTGTCAGGCGGGCTCCCTTGGTCCCAATTGGGGCCTTGGCAACCTGAACGAGTATTTCTTGACCGTTGTGCAGCAGGTCGGTAATTCCGGACGGTTGCTGGCTGGGATAGAATGAATCCACCCTGGCCAGAGGTTGATCAACGTCGTCTCCGTCAGAAACATTTTCAGTCACCAGGCCGAGATCGGCCGATGAGGTGGGTTTGGCCACATCCGCAACATATAAAAAGCCGGCTTTATCAAGTGCAACATCGACGAAGGCTGCGTCCATACCGGCCAGCACGCGGACTACCTTACCCTTATAGATATTGCCAACCAGGCCGCGGCCACTCGGCCGTTCGATGAACAACTCTGCCAGGGAACCCTTTTCGACCAGGCCCACTCGGCGCTCATGGTGCAAAGCGTTGATGACTAGCCGGGTGCTCATTGTCTGGCAGCCTCCGGGGTGGCTTCTGGCTCGAGTTCCGGGCGTTGAAGCAAAACGGTCTCACGAGAAATAATGACCGGCAAATCACCGAAAGCAGCCTTACTGACTTCATGCGGACGAGCGGTGCTGGTTTCTGCCATGGTCAATTCGCAGTTTACCACCAGTGGATTGCAACTATCGTCAACCTCGAGACACTTGAGGCTCGGACGAAGTTCAACAGTTTTTTGCTTGCCTTTTACGGTGCGAGTAACCAGCCAGTTGCTGCGTTGGAGTAAGTCGCGAACGCCCGATCTGACACGATCAGGATCGACATTATTCAAGAACTGAAAACGATATCGGATCACATCTACCTGCTTCACGATGCCCGGATGACCCGGAGCAAGTAATTTACTGTCCAGCAATCTTACTCCGCCGGGCAGATTGGCAGAAAGTCTCACGAGCATTTCTGCCCAATCTTCAGAGCCTATCGTTTCGGGCAGGGCTACGTCCACAAACTCGGCCTGGCTGGCGACGCCCACTTGGCAAGCCGGACCAAAAGCTACCTTTGGCTTAGGATGAAAGCCTTGCGAATAAACCATCGGCCAGGCGGCACGCCGGAGTGCTTTTATGATCTGGCCCATGAATTCTAAGTGACTCAGAAAAACGGCCGGACCTTCTTTTGTAATAACCAGGCGAAGACGGTGGCCTGTCGGCTGTTGTTGCTCGGCCAGGTTTGACTGAACTGATTTGGCCTCGGGCGGGGCAGCCTGGTCGAGGACCGGGACTGCATCATCGCTAAGGCAGGCACCACAATCAAAACAATTGTCTCGCGAACAGTCTGTGGTGGATTCTGCGGAAATGGCCTTTTTTCGCTCATCCAGCAGAAATTCCCGGGAGGGACCCATGTCCAGATGATCCCACGGGAGTAGCTCTTGTTCTGATCTAGATCTCAGAAAACCGTCTGAGCCTGCCGGAGTTTTTAGGCAAGCAAATGCATTCCTGAAAAGATCTTCATTAAAATGTTCAGACCAGCCACTCAGGCGTTGACCGGCATCGACCAGTCGGCACAAGGCCTCGAATTGACGCCGATCACCTCTCGACAGCAAGCCTTCTGCCCAACTCATCTCGGCTTGCGCCCAACCGACTTTTACACCGGACTGGCTTGATAACTTCCTGCGCAGGTCTTTGTGAATAGCTGCTGCTTGCCCAGGGTCGATCATTCTCTCCCATTGAAAAGGTGTGTGCGCTTTGGGGACAAATGTCGAGATCCCGACGTGAATACGACCGCGTAGATGAACTTTCTTCAGTTTTTGCATAATGCTGGACACTAATTCAACGATACCTTCTCGGTCCTGGTCGGTTTCCGTTGGCAGACCGATCATGAAATAAAGTTTGACCAAACTCCAGCCAGCTTCGAAGGCGTCCAAGGTTGCCGAAATGATCTCCTCGGTGGTCAGGTTTTTGTTGATTACTTTTCTCAGTCTCTCGCTACCGGCTTCCGGGGCAATTGTAAAACCTGATTTGCGGACGGTCTTGATCAACTCGGCCAGAGCCGGGGTCAGTGTTTCTGCCCGTAGGGAAGGCAGACTGGCGGCGATTTTCTGATCAGCATGACGCTGAAAGAAATTTTCAAGGATGTCGAGGATGTGTGGATGATCGCCTGCGGACAGTGACAACAACGAGACCTGATCATGACCGCTTTGGCCCAATCCCTGATCAATAGCTTCTAAAATAGTCTGCGCTGAGCGCTGACGGACAGGGCGGTTGATCATCCCGGCCTGGCAAAAACGACATCCTCGGGTGCAGCCACGTTGAATTTCGACGGCCAGACGGTTGTGAATGGGCAGACGACTGGGGACCAGGTGTCTAGTGGGAGGCTTTACCGACTCAAGATCTCTCAGCAAGCGCCGCCGTATTCTTTTTTTTGCCCCCATTAGAGGTTTGATTCGGCTGACAAGGCCCTGCCGGTCGTACGAAACTTCGTAGTTTGAGGGGATATAGACGCCCGGAATACCAGCAATCGCATCGATAATTTGCCGGCGTGGCTTGTTCTTTTTCCTCTCCTGGCCGACAATCCGGGCGATTTGAATCAGGCCTACTTCGGCATCACCCAAGAAAACTGCATCCAGTCCGGGAGCCAATGGTTCGGGGTTGGATGCTCCCGGGCCGCCTGCAATAACCAAAGGGTCTTGGTCAGTGCGCTGGTCGGATCTTAGTGGCAGGTTGCCCATTTTCAACATGGCCAAGACATCGGGATAGGTTAGTTCGTGTTGCAGCGTGAAGCCGACCAGATCGAATTCATTCATCGGGGTTCTGGATTCGAGTGAGCCAAGCGGCAGACCGGCCATAGAGAGTTCGGCCTGCATATCGATATCGGGAGCAAAAATTCTCTCCGCCCACAAATCTTGTTCTTTGTTTACGGCGTCATAGAGAACGCCAAAGCCAAGGTAACTCATTGCCAGTTCGTAAAGATCTGGATAAACGAGAGCCAGGTGACAGACAACCTGTCGCGGATCTTTCAAGACAGCATTGACTTCGCAACCGGTGTAACGGCTCGGTCGTCGTACTCTGGTCAGGACGTCGTCATAAGTCATGGCGCCATCAACCTAGCATGTCAGACCAACGCTGGTAATAAAAATGATTAAAGTCAAGAGGCCCTGCAGTATGCAGGGCCCCGTGACATAGGAGCGAGAAAAAGGAGGCGATTCCTTATGTAATCAGAGACTCCTTGAGTCTCTGGAAAACGCCAGTGGCCTAAAACGGCCACTGAGGAATGAAGCTTTTGGTTGAGTGGCCGGGGAAACATGGAAGAAATCCACTCAAGCCTGCCTTCATTCCCAGGTCTATTCTTGACCTGTGAGCATATATTGCAATCGGCGTGCCATTATTTCCGACACGAGGATAAAACACGCTGAAAACAAACAGTTGCCCTTGGTGTTAGTCGTTTTGGTTTTTCGATTAAGGCCCAATCGGCTTGTTTTTCGCGACAGCTATGTCAGGGTCTTGGCAGGTTGTGAGTACCAATTTGCCTAGCCATTAATCAGGCGTACAAATTCATCCTCACCAATGACCTTGACGCCCAACTTTTGTGCCTTGGCCAGTTTCGAGCCGGCTTTGTCGCCGGCCACAACCAGATCGGTTTTTTTGCTAACCGCAGCCGATATCCGGCCACCTGAGTCCTGGATTCGCTGCTTGGCCTGGCGACGATCCATTGAGGCTAGTGTTCCAGTCAGAACGATTGTCTTTCCGGATAGGGCCTGACGGGAATCTAAGTCAGATAGTTCTACTGATGGCGGTTTCACGCCAGTGCGGGTGAGTCTTTTTATCACTTGTTGATTGACAGTTTGTGAAAAAAAAGTGACCAAGCTGGCAGCTACTTCGGGACCGATTCCATCGATTTGTTCGTACTGTTCACGGGTTGCTTCGCTTATGGTTTCTAAAGAACCCAGGCGCTTAGCAAGTAGGCCGGCTATATGTTCGCCGACATGCCGAATACCGAGCGCAAAAATAAAGCGTCTAAGGGATCGTTGCTTGCTCTGGCCGAGAGCTTCAAGCAAATTAGTAGCAGATTTGTCTGCCATTCGTTCGAGGTTGGAAAGGCTTTTATGGTCCAGGCTGTAAAGATCGGCTACATCCTTAATGAGCTTCGACTCGACCATTTGCCCAACCAGCTTGTCGCCCAGCCCGTCGATGTCCATAGCGGTGCGAGAGGCGAAGTGGCGAATGCGGGCTTGAAGCTGGGCCGGACAATTCATATTTGTACAGCGGTGGACGGCCTGGCCTTCTTCTTTGTGGACCACAGAATTACACTCGGGACACCGGTTGGGAAGGTGAAAACGGGCGGGATTGCCCTGGCGGGCCTCTTTCACAACCTCGACGATTTCGGGTATCACATCACCGGCTCGCTGAATCAATACGCTGTCGCCGATTCGAATATCTTTCCGATCGATCTCATCCTGATTGTGCAGGGTTGCCCGAGAGACCTCAACTCCTCCAATGCCGACTGGCTCGAGCAAGGCTACCGGGGTAAGTGCGCCGGTTCGTCCAACTTGAACAATGATGTCATTGACCAGGGTTGTCTCTTGTACGGCCGGAAGTTTATAAGCGATTGCCCAGCGGGGTGATCGGGAAATCTCACCCAGGCGTTTTTGTATCTCGAAACTGTCTGCTTTGACTACCAGACCGTCGACTTCGTAGGGCAGCTCAAAGCGCTGCTCGGTCAATTCGTTGTAGACATCCAGGACTTGATCGACACCATGACACAGGCGCGACAACGAGTTGGTCAGAAAACCTAGTTTACTCATTATCGACAGAAATTGATTCTGAGATTCGATACCCGCAATTGGCAGACCAGGGGCATAGATAAAAGCCGATAGCGGTCTGTGTGCGGTTATTCGCGAATCGAGTTGGCGTAAACTGCCGGCGGCAGCATTACGTGGATTGGCGAAAGAACGCTCACCGGTTGCCAGTTGTTGCTCGTTGAGTTTGATAAAATCTTCCTTCAAGATGACGACTTCGCCGCGAACGACAATCTTATCAGGCACGACGAAACCAGGCGGTTTCGAAAGCGCAAGGGGCACCGAGCCGATGGTGCGGGCGTTATGGGTTACATTCTCCCCGGTCGTGCCGTCGCCGCGAGTAGCCGCGACGATCAACTTGCCGGCTTGATAGACTAGTTCGAGAGCCACTCCATCCAGCTTTGGCTCGGCCATGTAGTCGATTGGTTCCGAATGGCCTAAAGACTTGTGAAGCCTCTCGTCGAACTCTCTAAGTTCTTGTTCAGAAAAGGCATTCTGCAAAGACAGCATTGCCGATGGATGAGTGAATTGCTCAAACGAAGAAAGCGGTGGTGCTCCTACGCGTGAGGTCGGTGAGTCTATGGCGGTCAAATCCGGAAAACCGGCTTCCAGATCCGTAAGCTTGCGCAACAGCCTATCATAGGCGGCATCCGAAATTATCGGGGCGTCTTCGACATAGTATCTGTGGTTGTGTTCGTTGAGCTGCTCGATCAATTGAGCAATTCGAACAGCAGCTTTGCCCTTTTTCATTAATGTCTCCAATGCGTTTGAGACACACAAGAATATGCCTGAATTTCCTTGACAAGCAATACCAACCTGCATATTGTGAGCACGATTTTTTCGGATGTCTTGATTCATTCCCACATTATTAAGGTGATCAGTTAGTCAGCTAAACCCCGCAATGAAATCCTTCCAGTAGCTTTGATAATCTCAAAGCCGAAAATTCCTCAAGGAGGAAGCATGAACCTCAAAGAACTCAAGAACATGAAAATCAGTGAACTCAACAAGCTGGCCAAAGACCTCAATGTCCAGGGTGCCGGTGGTATGCGCAAGTCCGAACTGATTTTTGCGCTCTTGCAAGCCCAAACAGAAAAAGACGGACACATATACGGAGAAGGTGTGCTCGAAATCCTTCCAGATGGATTCGGATTCCTGCGGTCTCCGGATTACAATTACCTGCCCGGTCCGGATGACATCTATGTGTCTCCATCTCAAATCAGGCGTTTCAATCTGAAAACCGGTGACACTGTTGCCGGGCAAGTTCGGCCGCCCAAAGAAGGCGAACGTTACTTTGCGATGCTAAAAGTCGAGGTCGTCAATTTTGAAGACCCCGAGGCGGCCCGGGATAAAATTCTGTTTGATAACCTGACTCCTTTATATCCTGAAGACAAATACCAACTGGAACACCATCCCAAGAATTTCTCTACTCGGATTATTGACTTGTTGGTTCCAATTGGGAAGGGTCAGCGTTGCTTGATTGTCAGTCCGCCACGCGCCGGCAAGACGGTTCTGCTTCAAGATATCGCGCATGCCCTGGCCAAAAATCACAAAGAGACCGAGCTGATGGTCTTGCTGATTGACGAGCGCCCCGAGGAAGTGACCGATATGGAGCGCTCGGTTCACGGTGAAGTAGTATCATCTACTTTCGACGAGCCGGCTCAGCGTCACGTCCAGGTGGCCGAAATGGTCATTGAGAAAGCCAAGCGGATGGTCGAGCACGGCAAGGATGTTGTAATCTTGCTCGATTCGATTACGCGCCTGGCGCGGGCCTATAATTCGGTTGTACCGCCCTCGGGAAAGATTCTCTCCGGAGGCGTCGATTCCAATGCTTTACACAAACCCAAACGCTTCTTTGGGGCGGCCCGTAATATTGAGGGCGGCGGTTCATTGACAATTATCGGCACAGCTTTGGTGGATACCGGTTCACGGATGGACGAAGTCATTTTTGAAGAGTTCAAAGGCACCGGCAATTCGGAGATGCGCCTTGACCGAAAACTGATGGAAAAACGTATATTTCCATGCCTGGATATCAATGCGTCCTCCACCCGCAAGGAAGAGTTGCTCATGGAAGAGTCGACTCTCAACCGCGTTTGGATATTGCGCCAACTGCTGCATCCCTTGAACGTTATCGACTCGATGGAATTTCTGTTGTCGAAAATAAGCCGGACCCAGACCAACCAGGAATTTCTGGACTCGATGAACCAATAGAGGAAGGTTGACAAGTGCGCCTGAATAGGTAGTATAGGCCCTTCGCTGGAATTGCAGGTAGGTAATTTCGGCTGGTTTTTTGTAGAACAGAATAAAGAGGTTGAAGTGATGAAGAAAAAGATTCATCCAAAGTACACAGAAGCAAAAATCGAGTGTGCCTGTGGCAATGTGATTGAGACCCGCTCAACTAGAGGCAGCTTCAAGATTGATATTTGTTCTGCCTGCCATCCATTTTTTACCGGCAAACAGAAGCTGGTCGACAGTGCCGGTAGAGTAGAGCGCTTCCGCCGCAAATACGGCAAAATGGCTGTTTTAGGTGGTGGTAAGACCGAGGAAGTGTCGACCGAAAAAGCCAAAACTACTGAGGGAGAAGCTTAGCTCGGGCCCCTAAGAGATTGGGGGCCGCGCCGAAAGCTGCAGCACTTGTGGTTGCTGCCGGGCGCCGGCCCGCCGGACGATTCCACCGTCTGGCGGTTTTTTTTTGCCGAGAGCGGGCATTTTTATGGCCGATCAGCCTCTTATAAAAGTTGGCGGACAAGCAGTTGTTGAGGGCGTGATGATGCGCTCGCCGAAATCGTTTGCAGTGGCTGTGCGCCGCGCCAACGGCCAAATAGTCCTTCGCGAATCGCCCTGGCGCTCGTTGTCCGAACGAGTGGGACTATTGCGTTGGCCATTCTTGCGCGGCTCGGTCGTCCTGCTCGAATCCATGCTGAATGGAATATCAGCTTTGAATTTTTCTGCGCGGATAGCCATTTCGGACGAAGAGGAAGAGCAAAAGAAAAAGAAGGAAAGCGAAGCCTTAGAGTCCTCGGAAAGCAAGCCAGAGGTTGAGCCGGTCAAACCTGAACCGGCTACACAAGACCCCGAGGACAATGTTCCCGCAGTCAAAAATGTGTCTGATTGGGTAATTTGGGGGACGGTTATCTTCGCCCTTGGGCTGGGAGTGACCCTGTTTATCGCCTTGCCGCATATGGCGGTCTGGCTAGGCGGCGAGTTGATTGGTCGCGAACTCGATGTCGAAGATTTTCTGTTTCATCTGATTGTCGGCGGAGTCAAGCTGACGGTTTTTCTAGGGTATATCGCCTTGATATCCCTGATGAAGGATGTCCGGCGAGTGTTCATGTTTCACGGTGCCGAGCATCAGTCGATATATACCTATGAGGCGCGCCAGGAACTGATTGTCGAGAATGCGCGCAGACACAGCCCCTTGCACCCGCGCTGTGGGACTACCTTCCTGATTATGGTTATCGGCATTTCGATTCTGGTCTTTTCGCTTGTTTTTCCCTTTGTCATTATGGTGATTGGGAAACCGACCGGTATTGGCTGGCTGGACCAAATTATCTTCATTGGGATCAAGTTGCCGCTCTTGTTCCCGATTGCCGGATTGGCCTATGAGGTCCAGCGCCTGGTAAGCCGATATATGGACAGCTGGTGGGCCAAGGCTTTAGCCTGGCCGGGTATGCTTGTTCAGCGCATGACTACTCGTCCGCCAACAGACGATCAACTTGAAGTGGCCCTGGCCTCTCTACGCAAGGCCCTCTGGCGTGAAGATGTCGGACTGGAAGCCGAAGAAGGCCTGCAGGAAGAAGTTACGGTGTTTAGAGATTTTCAAACCGTAATTGATAAACTCGGCCAAAAAAGTTGATCGGGGCTGGAGGTTTTTGTGTTTTCAAAGCTCGATGATGTTGTTAAACGTTACCAAGAACTATCCACTCAGCTTCAAGATCAGGCTATCTATTCCGACCAGAAAAAACTCCAGCGCGTTGCCAAGGAAAGAAAAAACCTCGAAGAAATTGTCGAGACTTACCAGGAGTACCGAAAGATCGACAAAGAAATCGAAGAACAGCTTGAAATGTTGCGTGGCGATGACCGAGAATTGGCTGCCCTGGTTGAAGAGGAATTGCCGCAACTGCAGCAGAAGAAAGAAAAGTTGACTGAGCGGTTGAAGGTTCTGTTGCTACCCAAAGATCCACTGGACGAGAAGAACATCCTGTTGGAGATCCGGGCCGGCACGGGCGGAGAAGAGGCGGCATTATTTGCAGCCGACCTTCTCAGAATGTACCTGCGTTTTGCTGAAGAGCAAAGTTGGAATGTTGAAAGATTGAGTGAAAGCCTGGCCAGTGCGGGTGGCTTTAAAGAAGTTGTGGTATTGCTTTCGGGTAAACAAGTTTACTCTTCCATGAAATATGAAGGCGGAGTTCACCGGGTTCAGAGAGTGCCGATCACGGAAAGCCAGGGCCGCATTCATACATCAACGGTTACCGTTGCAGTCATGCCCGAAGCCGACGAACTTGATGTTGCCCTGGATGAAAAAGATTTGGAAATCAGTGTTATGAGAGCCGGCGGGCCTGGCGGGCAAAGTGTGAACACTACCGACAGTGCTGTTCGTATAATTCACATACCGACAGGTATCGCAGTCCATTGCCAGGACGAGCGCTCGCAGATAAAGAACAAGGCCAAGGCCAGAAAGATTTTGCTTGCGCGTCTCTATAAGCTTAAAGAGGCCGAGCGACAGGCAGAACAATCCGCTCAGCGAAGAACCATGGTCGGTACCGGTGGACGTGCAGAAAAAATACGTACCTATAACTATCCCCAGAATCGGGTGAGCGATCATAGGATCGGATTGACCCTGCACAAGCTTGATAAGATTCTCGAAGGAGCCCTCGAAGAATTCATCGATGCACTAAAAACTCATTTCCAGGCCGAAGCGCTCAAGGGTGATCAGCAGTGAGCCAACGGCCGGAATTCAGTCCAGCCCCAGGTTCAACAACTATCAAAGTAGTGCTAAACCAGGCCGAACGATTCCTCCAGCGGAATGATGGTCAGACAGCTCGCCTGGACGCGGAGATTCTACTGGGTTTTGTGCTCGGTATAGAGCGCAGCCGATTGGTCATTGAGGCCGATACGAAGCTAGAAAATGACGAAGCTGAGGCGTTCAATGGTTTGGTGAACAAACGAGCAAAACATGAGCCAGTGGCCTACTTGACAGGAGCCAAGGAATTCTGGTCGATGAGTTTCAAGGTGGACCCCCGAGTTCTAATTCCGCGGCCCGATACCGAAACGGTCTTGGAGCTCGTTCAGGAATTATTTCAGACCCATAAGCCTTGCCGATTTGTCGACGTTGGCTGCGGGAGCGCTTGTATTGCCTGTGGCCTGGCCTCACTTTTTGCTCGGGTCAGCGGGGTGGCTGTCGATAGGGCAGAAGGTGCCTTGAGCGTAGCAAAACAAAACATTCAAAATCACGGCCTGTCAGCCCGAGTGGAGACAAGGCTCGGTGACTTGCTCGAACCTGTCAGCCACGAGCGATTCGACATAATTTGTGCGAACCTGCCCTATATTCCAACCGCCGCGCTTGATGACCTGCCACTCGACATCAAGTTGTACGAACCTCTGACGGCGCTGGATGGCGGGGTCGACGGCCTGGACTGCATCAGGCGGCTTATCAGCCAGGCACCCGCAAATCTGGACTACCAGGGCTGGCTGATAATGGAAGTCGGTGCCGGACAGGCAGATCAGGTTGACCAACTCTGCTCTCGAGCTGGCTTAGTCGAGATACAGCGGCACAAAGACCTATCAGGTATTGAGCGGGTTGTGGCGGCTCAATGGTTGCTAAAGCCACAATAAATGTGTCAATAGGTTCACCTAACCAGGCTGACAAGTTTTGTAACAAGGTGACTTGGTTGATATTTTCAGGCTGGCACGAAGGTTGCTTTTGTATTGGATTTGGTTGCTGATCGAGGAGAGTTCAGATGCAGAAGATATTGATCGAAGGTGGCGTGGCCCTGAAAGGCGAAGTAAAAGCCTCTGGTGCAAAGAATTCCTCGTTGCCTTTGTTGATGGCCACTATTTTAGCAACCGGGGAGCATTGTATTCGAAACGTTCCGAATGTTGTCGATGTCAGGACGACCTGCAGTTTGCTTCGGCGTCTTGGCATCGAAGTAACCATGTCGCGGGGTGTTGTACGGGCCAACAATCCCGGCCTCGAAAGCTATGAAGCCCCCTATGATCTGGTAAAAACCATGCGCGCATCAGTTGTCTGCCTGGGTCCGTTAGTTGGGCGTTACGGGCGCGCCAGGGTGTCAATGCCGGGAGGCTGTGCAATTGGTGCGCGGCCGATTGATCAACACATCAAAGGACTCGAAAAACTGGGCGCTAAGGTTTCACTCAACCACGGCTATGTTGAAGCCAGCGCTCGCAGGCTAACTGGAGCAAAAATTGTCCTGGATCTACCGACTGTAACCGGAACCGAAAACCTGATGATGGCGGCTGCCCTGGCCAAGGGCGAATCAGAGATCAGAAATGCAGCCCGCGAGCCGGAAATCGTGCAGATGGCCGAAGTGCTCAATCAGATGGGGGCGCGAATTCAGGGCGCCGGAAGCGAGTCGATCAAGATCGAGGGAGTTACCCAGCTTGGACCAGCCGACTGCACAGTCATGGCAGACCGGATTGAAGTTGGAACTTTGATGATTGCCGCCGCAATAACCGGTGGAGATGTACTCCTGCGAGGTGCTCGGGCTGCCCACCAGACGGCCCTAATCGAAAAGTTGATCGAAGCCGGGGTAGTTGTAGGAGAGAGCGAACACGGAATCCGGATAAAAGGTCTTGCGCGGCCTAAACCGGTGGATATTACTACGCAGCCTTATCCGGGTTTTCCGACTGACATGCAAGCTCAATTCATGGCATTGATGGTCCTGGCAAAAGGTACTTCGATCATATCCGAGCATATTTTCGAAAACCGATTCATGCATGTTCAAGAACTCAAACGCATGGGGGCCAGGATAAAACTGGAAGGGGCCCGAGCCGTTGTCCGCGGGGTAAAGAAATTGTCGGGGGCCGAAGTCATGGCTACCGACCTGCGAGCCAGCGCCTCTCTTGTTTTGGCCGGGCTGGTCGCAGGTGGTCGAACTGAAATCTACCGAGTCTATCACCTGGATCGGGGTTATCAGAAACTGGATAAGAAACTTCGTAAATTGGGTGCCCGAATTCGGCGCAGCAAAGCTCGTCCGCCTGGCACGATTGGCTGAGGGCTCGGTTTGTTTTTAGCTGGGGCCACCAGTTTCCATCAAGGTTTTTTTAATGTGCTCGGCTAAAATCACCGAACCATCACCTTCCATACGCACGATGCGCAGTTCGGTGCCGGCTTTTTCGTGTGGAATTCCGCGGTCCGAGACTTCATTCTGATCGAGGAGTCGCCTGACTTCGGTGTGGGCAACCACTTCGCGTTCTTCGACCTTAAAACGAACCGTTACCTGTGTGTAAGGCTCGATGCCCAAGTCATCCGGCACAAACATACCAGCCGGGCTGACAAACAGGACATTGATGCGGTGGGTTCCCCGGGGTGCTTCAAGCACGACCGGCACCTCGAGCTTGGTCCACTTTTCTTGTCGAAGCGCCATGGAGAATCCTCCTGATTCGTTGCAAAGAGGGACTAAGTGACACAAAAATACACTTTGTGACTCGTTAGGTCAAGAATCCGGATATAGCGGTAAGGACACATAAATAATATCAGATCGCGACCTTCTTGTCCGACAACTGCGTATTTGAGGTTACACTTCGTGACATTACGCTACATTACCTTTGCCATTTTAGTCTTCAACTATAATCAAGACATTGAGTTGTTAATATTACACTTTTCAATAAAACGGGTGCTTTTAGTGTGACCATGATTCACAGTTAACCTATACTGTATACCAGTCCGAAAAATAATTTTTAGAAATAAAGCGTGTATAACCAATACAAT
This sequence comes from Deltaproteobacteria bacterium, assembly GCA_019307065.1. GTDB lineage: Bacteria > Myxococcota > B64-G9 > B64-G9 > B64-G9 > JAFDKH01. The sequence goes on along the minus strand of JAFDKH010000013.1, from coordinate 43,367 downwards.
ACGTCGTTATTGACGCGGTGCGCTAAAAACTGGCCCAAATCTTGCTTAATACTTATTTCAGAAATTGCGTCTCCCACTTTGGTGGGGATAGGTAAGTAGGTGATATTATGAAGACAAATCAAAAAAACAGTTCCAAACTTCGAATCGTGTTTTTGCCCCTGAGTGTAGCCCTGGTACTAACATTTACTTTGGCAACAATTTCTCTGGCCCATCCAAAATACGATAAACACAGCTTTGAAAACGAATCGCGAGACATTCTAATCTTGAGTGAGCCCGGTCAAATACAAAAGCTGACCGCAAACTGGCACCCAACTGAGATCCTCAGCGAAGTTCGTGAAGTAGCCATGGCTGACCAGCTCAGAGAAATCTTTGCCAAGTTCCCCAGAAGAATTGGTCCCACAAAGAGGGCCCAACTGGCCGATATGCTGGTAGCCGAAGGCCGGCGAGCCGGGATTGATCCTCTATTCCTGGCCGCAGTGATTAGAATCGAAAGTGCATTTTACACCGGAGCAATATCCAACAAGGGAGCCAGAGGCTTGATGCAGGTCATGCCGGCCACCGGCCAGGAAGTCGCCCAGCAGATCGGTTTGGATTGGACCGGTCCGGATCAGCTTCACGATTTGCATACCAATGTGCGTCTGGGTGTGCATTATCTTGACGAGTTGCTGGATCTGTACGCCGGCAACTATAAGCTGGCAGTGACGGCATACAATCGCGGTCCTCACAACGTACGTTTTATCGTTCGCCGGCACGGCTGGCTGAAGCCGCGCTTCACCGAGTATTTCCGCAAGATCCAGCAGACCTATCGTGCCTATCTGCGGTCCATTAACGGGCCGAACTCGGCGTTTTTAGAGATTACCTAGTAAGACTATCAAGATCGATTAACTTTCCCGCTCCTCAAAGGCTGGTTGTTTGACATTCTCGTCTTGCGTTTCGTAGAATGCAGACACTAAGCTGTACCTCTAGCCGGAGGTCGGGATGAGACAACATCTGTTGAATCTGGCAATTGGGTTGGTTTGTTTGGTTGTTGCCGTGCAATCGGCGGGCTGCAGTGCTACCCGTGCCACCGTTCACGAAGAAGATATGAAAAAAGTGTTCCCCTGGCCGTCGCGCGAGGACACGGTTGTCATCCAGGTTCGACCTCAAACAACAATGGCCAACATGTGTGTCTGGTTCGGCTCGTGGGAAGATGTTGAAGTTACCGAGGAAACAACTTTTTATATCAAAGCAAAAACGGGTCGAGATTTTGCTTACACTCCAAGCCGGTCTCCGATTGGACGTCTGGCCGAAGTAGTCGCGATGGAGATCCGCTGGCCGCAAAAAATGCCGGATCAAGCAGCTTCCGAAGCAGAGGGTTCTACCGAAGAGGGTAAACAAGGAGAAGAAAAAAAAGGCGAGCAAGAAAAACCACCTGCAAATAGTAAGGCCGGGCCTTCAAAGGCTGCGGGGCAGGTTGACAAACCCAAGCCCCCGGAAAAGAAACCAGTTAGTGAGTCTGACTGAGCGTGAAAGTAAGGCTATAAAGTTTCAAAGACTGGAACATGAATCCCGGGGGCGTGGAGTTTGAATGGGAATTGCAAGGACAATAATTTATTGCCTCAAACTCCGCCATAACGACAAGCTGAGCACTGAAAGGATTCAAGCCGTACAGCTTTTGAACCTCAGAAAAGCCGTTAGTTACGCCAAAGCCAAGTCACCTTTCTACAGCGAACTCTACCGGGATGTAGACCCGGATGACCCAGGTTTTTCGGTTGAATCATTGCCCCCGGTCACAAAAGATATACTGATGGAAAACTTCGACCGGGTGGTGACCGACCCCAGAATAAAGCTGAATGAGGTCAAGGAGTGGGCCCGTGACCGCGACAAGCTCGGCAAGTTGTTCAAAAGACGATTTGTAGTCACCCACACATCCGGAACGACCGGTATGCCAGCCTACTTTGTATACAACAAAAGAGAGTGGGATTGGATACAGGCGATCGGGATCACTCGCGGGATGCGTTTCAAGCCTTCATTTATCGATTTCTTTCGCTACGCCGGCCGGATTCTCGTCAAGCGCGTAAGAATTGCTTTAGTCAGCGTTACCGGCGGCCATTTTGTAACCTACCTTTTATTCTTAGTGACCCCGAAGCTTGCAAAAAAACTGTCCAAATTTGAATATCTTTCGGTAGTCAAGCCGCTCCCCGAACTGGTTCAGAGCCTGAATAAAATAGATCCCAATCTGCTTCATTGTTACCCTACCATGCTCGAAGTACTGGCCTACGAACAGAAAGCAGGCCGCCTGAACATCAGCCCCTGGATAATATCGAGTTCATCCGAACCACTGACCCAGGCGGCTCGAAAAACAATCGAGGACGCATTCCCGAATACTCCAGTGCATGAAACCTACGGGACAACCGAAGGTGTTACTCTGGCCAGCGAATGTAGTCTTCACCGCGGCATGCACGTCAATTCGGATTATTATGTCGTCGAGAGTGTCAGCGATGACGGCTCCCCGGTCGAGCCGGGTCGAGCCGGAGACAAAGTCTATCTTTCGTGCCTTTTTACTCGTTGCATGCCGATCCTGCGTTATGAGCTGACCGACGTGACTATTCCGCTGCCTGAAAAATGTGAATGCGGTCTGCCGTTTCCACTAATCAAGGTCCGCGGCCGAACCGACGATATCTTCTGGGTCCACGACAAGGACAAGAACCCAGTTGCCTTGCCCCCGATTCCTTTTGAGGCCATGTTGTTAGACATTGACGGACTGAGACAATACCAGTTGGTCCAGCAGGAACGTAACCATTTTAATGTATTTTTTCGTCCCAATGACGGTGTTGATGTGGGCCAGGTCAGGCAACAGATCCAAAGCAAGTTTATGGAGTTCTTCGAGGAGAAACAATTAATCGGTTGTGTCCAGATAGACATCAAAGAGGTTGATCAGATCGAGCGCGACCCGACTTCCGGCAAGATTCGACAGATTTACAGTAAGGTCGAACGCTTGTATCTCCCGGGCATGCCGTTGGGTGACCGCCGCAGCGGTGAAGACCGGCGTACCGGAATGGAAAAAGAAGTTGAGGGAGAAAGACGCCAGCGACCGCGCCGAGACAAGGGTGACTCAGAAGCGGAGGAATAGTGAGTAGATTGATACGCTGGTTGTTGGTCGTTATTGTTCTTGGCGGAGCTGCATTTGCCTTTGTAGCTGTTGAGATAGGCGGCCGAACGCTGTTGGATAGAGTCTTGGGAGAGCCGGGTGCCGACCAGCCACCGGCAGTTGATACAAAAAAGAAAGAATCAGACCGGCCGGCCAAACCAGAGCCGGGCAGCGATACTGACAAATTGACAGAGAAAGATCGTGAGAAACTAGACGACTTGATTGACGAAAAATTGAAGGGGGAGCAGGCGGGCGAACCGGCCTCCAAGAAGTGATGACCAGAATTTGTATAGTCTTGATACTTTGCCTGGCTTTGACGGTTTCGGCCGAGGGTGAGTCGCCAGGTCAATCCTTGTGGACGACACTTGATGTCGACTCCGTAAGTCACGAGTCAGACGAGGGTGTCGCTCTGGCTTCTTTTTCAAAAGTAGTTGAACGGGCGCGGCCGGCCGTCGTCGCAATTCATACGACGGGCAGTTCTGTCGATCAAGGTATCGACACTTTCGGATTCAACCCCTGGCGCTTGTTCCCTGAGGTGCCCCGCAAGCAACGCGACCAGGGCATTGGCTCGGGTTTTTTAATCCGGGCGGACGGCTACCTGGTAACGAATTACCATGTTGTTGCCCAGGCGGATTCTCTGAATGTGCGGGTTACCGGCCTGGCGGTGGCACTCAAGGCGCGAGTTGTTGGTGCAGATCCCCGTTCAGATCTGGCCTTGCTTAAGATCGATCCCCCGCGAAAATTGCCGGTTTTGCCATTAGGGAACTCAGACGAGTTGCCGGTCGGCGCCTGGGTATTGGCTATTGGCAATCCCTATGGGCTGACAGCAGTTGCAACCAAGGGCATCGTCAGCGGGAAGGGGCGTAGGCTGGGAGATTTGCCGGCCTTTAAGACCGGTTACTACGATTTCATCCAGACCGACGCAGCCATCGACCTGGGCAACAGCGGTGGACCGCTGCTGAACTTGAGGGGTGAGGTAATTGGAATCAATACGGCCATCAACAGCCGGGCAAGGGGTATCGGCTTTGCTGTTCCGATCAATCTGGCCAAAGCTGTTTTGCCGCGTTTGCTCAGCGATGGACGAGTGGATCGTTCCTATCTCGGCATCAGCGTTGATCAGGTTACTTGGGAATTGGCGGAGTCTTTTGGCCTCGATAAACCTCGGGGAGTTCTGATTACCAAGGTGCTCAAAGATCGTCCGGCATCTAAGGCAGGGCTGCGGCCGGGTGATGTCATGCTCGAGTTCAACGGCATGCCTATCCGCGGAACCCAGGACATTGGTTGGCGAGTGGCAACTTCGGTGGCGAATAAGACGATACCGCTGAAAGTATTTCGGGCCGGCCAAACAGTCGACCTTCAAGTTACGCCGATTGCCCGGCGTTCGGGCAAACCGGCCGAGAAAAAAACTGAAGAGACAGCCGAAGCCGAAGAACCCCATCGGCTGGGACTATTAGTGGTTGCCCTGGATGACAAGACTGCCGGAGCGGCCGGGCTTGCGCAGGCAACCAGGGGAGTTGTTGTGGTTGGAGTCGAGGCCGACGCCGCCTTGCACGGGATCAGAGTTGGCGACGTAATTACGTCGATCAACGACAAAGAAATAAAAACTTTGCAGGGATTTGAAAAGGCAACCAAAGAAATCAAACAGAATCAAATGATCCGTTTTTACATACTGCGTCAGCGCAGTGCTCTCTATGTTGCTTTTCCCAAACGTTGGGAGTAGGTGTCCCGGGCGATATAAGAACCAGCCGACAGGAGAATCAAGCTTCTGCTTTTGCTTCTGCTTCGGGTGTTGGCGCGGGGGCTGCCTCGGCTTTGCCCTTCGAGTATTTGGTCGTGAAGTGTTCTTCACATAATCCCCTGCGAAAGACGGGCTTCAAGCACTCTTTCTTTTCACCGCGCTTGAGTTTGTTGACGCCATAGTTGCAGCTGTCAAAACGCGCTTTGGGCAGTTCGCCCTTACGCCATTTGCGGTAGTGCACGTTGCAGTAACCCTTGGCTCGATAGGGACGTTTGCAGCCTTTTACGCCACAAGATTTTTTGTCATCTGCTTTCTTTTCTGCTGCCACGATACTCCTCCTTGCTGCTCAAAATACCTAGTTCGGCCTACCTCAGGAGCGCACATGTATAGCAGATATCGAGAACAATTCAATAATTATATGTCTTCGACAAGGCCGCTAATATTTTCATGCAGACATCCTCAAAATCCCGTAACCGCTTTTGTCTAAGAATATTCGATACATACACGGCAGGACACAGAAGGCTTGCAATCTTGGCCGGCCTGGTAAAAGATTTATGCCATGTCCCTCGTTTGTTTTCCTCCGGGCGACCCGATAATGGTGGGCCGGCCATTCGAAGAAGCATTGTTCAAAGAAATTACTGAATTGCTCGACCAGGGCAAGTCTCCAGCCGGCTGGCTGGATATTGAACTGCAGGACATTCGTCTGACTTGCCTGATACACAAATCACGGCCATTTCTGGCGGGCCTGGTCGAACCGGAAAGGTTCTCGTGGGTGCCTTTGTGTGACCTGGTCCTCCGAGCGCGCCAGCTCGAGGGAGCCATCTGCAGTCTCTACAAAGCTGATCTAATCAGAGTACTTTTGATGGCGGTACATTTTAGAAATCTGCCGGTTCTGCAAGCCTCGACACGTTTCGTCGATCTAACTCATGTACTCGACGTATTGGCCAAGGATGGCCACGATGCGGGCCTGGCTCTCGAGCGTTCAGGGGTCCGTACTTTATTATTTCTGCAGAAAGGTGTTCCTACTCGCCTCTTTTTTGGAAACACCCAAAAAGTTATGGCTGACGATTCGGTGACCAATCGATTTCTTTTATATGGTTTTGCACCCAACGCTCCCGAAGGCAAGGTCGAGGTTTTCAATCGTTTGAGTATTGAACCAGATCCGGATGCCGGGCGCGCGCTCACCGACCTGGCCGATGAAGCCAAGCCGCCGCCCCCGATGAATATTGTAGTTCATTTGCACGATCGGGTAGAAATGAGCCGGCCGTTCATGCCGCCCTTCATGATTATCGGCAGAGATCACACTTGCGAGCTGAATTTGGGCAGTCTGAGCCTCAGCCGCCGGCACGCAAAACTCAGCTGGAAGCGCGGGCGTTTTGTGGTCGAAGATTTGAATTCGGCCAACGGCACAACTGTCAACGGACAGCGCATAATGCACGGTGAACTGTCGCCGGGTGACCGTATAGGTGCGGGCATCTATGAGTTCGTCCTCGAGGCGCCTATAGATCTTAAAGATCCAAAAGCGACAGTCATGCTGATTTCGGACGCCGACGATCAAACGCTCTATATTGCCGGCGAAGACCAATCAGTTCCGCTGAACTCGGAAATTTTAATCGGCAAGGGCCCCAATGCGGACATCAAGGCGACCGGGATGTCAGTGAAGTCCCAACATGCAATTATCAAAATCGAGGGCTCGGGGGTATTTCGGCTGGTTTGTATCGGTCGCGCCAACGTCGTGCTGAACGGTAAAAAAACCAACGATACCTACGTCAGAGCCGGTGACGAGATAAAAATCGGCAAGTCTCGTTTCCGCTTCATTTCGGTTCCCAACGTCTAGCAAAAGCGACCTTTCGATGCAGGCTAAGTTGAATCCTCGCCGTCAGGCTGGTGTTGATATATTGACGCCTTGACTGGTAGCCTGCCGAATTGGTACTAAAAAGACATTCACGGATTGTGGAGGAGCCATGGTGCCGACCGATCTCACTTTTTTTCATCCACTTGAATTCTATCACTTCGTTAGGAGATTCTTCGATATTTAGTAGGGTCTCACAAAAAGGATCTTGCCAGTGGCGCTGTTGGTCGACCTGGTTCAACAAAGCATTTTGCAGCTTAATTCGACTCGTTTTTCGATCGGGCGAGATCAGTCTTGCGACCTGAGTCTCGAAGATCCACTAGTCTCACGCAAACACGCCGAACTTTTAAGAGAATCGGCGGGTGGATATACCATCAAGGATTTAGACAGTACGCATGGCACCTTTGTGGCCGGAGCAAAAGTCTCGGAACACAAGCTGGTTGACGGTGATGAAATTATTGTCGGCGCGACACGTTTTCGCTTCTTCCACAGCGACGAAGAGATGTTGTTGCACAAGGCCCATGCCAAAGATGCCGAAAAAAAAAGAGATTGGTCTTTGGATATGTATCCCAAGCTGAATTCTGTCTGGCAGACTTGCGAGCAGTTTTTCGCCAATCTCGAGCTGCGTGATGGGCCGGCCAGATTGTTTCATCCGGTCCGGGCTGATTTTGAATTTCCGCCCCAGGCTGGGCCGGGAGCGCTGCTGTCTGTTTTCATTCGCTTGCTCGACCGGCAGGCGCCAGACTTTCACTTGCATGCCTATGTTATCGAGAAAAGAGTCGAAGGCAAAAAAAGAGGCATTTTGCTCGAGTTTCTGGAAGAAGAAAAAGACCGTCTCGAGTTGGTCTTGGTCTGCGCCGAAGGCGAGAGTATTCCACATTTTAGGCGTCGCTATGAAAGAACAGACTGTCGCTTACCGGCCAAGATCAAAGAAGTCGGTCGCAAGTGGCTGGATTGTACGGCAATCGATATCAGCGAAGGCGGACTTGGCCTGGTTCCTGATCACGAACTGAGACCAGAGACGCTGATTGTTCTGTCGATTGAGTATGACGATGATAAAACGATCGAACTGAATGGACGGGTGGCCTCGGTAGTGCCCAGAGGACCTCAGCAAGGCTTGGGCATAGAGTTTTTGTTTGAGTCCGCCAAACAGCGAGATCAAGTGGCCGATTGTGTGGCCATACTCCGCTCCAGGCTGAAGCGCTAGCATTTAGCTGCGCTAAATGCGAATACAACAAGCTCTACAGGCTGCATTTGCTACTATTGATTCTCTTGTGTCAGGTCGATATTATTTGTGGCTGATCTTACCGAAGGTGAGTGGACATGGATGCCAGCGTACTAGTAGCCGACTCGGATGAAAACCTGCGCGAGTTGCTCAAGCATGTTCTCGAAGGCGCCGGCTACGCGGTCGTCAGCGTGGCCGATTCAGTTGAGGCGCACAACTGTATCGAACAAGTCGAATTCGACGTTATTGTCTGCGATGTCCTGCTTCAAGGGCCGAGCGGCGCAAGATTCTTGACTGAGGTCAAGCAGCAAATGCCTCAAAGCGAAGTAATTGCTACTACGGCGCATGCCACCCTGGATGCAGCTATCGAGAGTCTGCGGGCCGGAGTTTTCGATTTCTTGCAGAAACCATTCAAGGCCCTTGAAGTTCTTTCGACTGTTTCTAGAGCGCTAGAGCGTCGAAATTTATTGACCGCCACCGCTTTGTACAAAGCCTGCCAAGTGATCTTCGATACACGCGATCCGGTTCAGTTGCCCGAGCGCGTCGTCAGGGTAGCCGCAGATATTATGCGCGCTGATAGCGTAGCCCTTCAGCTGCAGAGCCCGGAAGGCGCCCTGCACATCGCATACTCGGTTGGGATTAAGCCGGGCCGGGCTGCCGAGAATCTTCAAAGCCTGGGGCAGTGGATAGCCCAAAGCGAAGGAGATAATCGCTCGCCAAAGTTATTGCCGGAAGATTTGGGCCAAGACAGTTGCTTCGTCGGAGTCAGGGCTGCGGTTGGAGATCAATCGGTTATTGCCTTTCCGCTTTTGTCCGGGGATCGAATGATTGGAATATTGTTTCTGGGCCGTGAGCCCTCTTCGAAGGCATTTAGAAAAAACGACATGGAGCTGGTTGCCGTTCTGGCTTCGCAAGTCGTTCTGGCCCTCGAAAACGTTCGCTTGCTGCATCAGATCGTGTTGACCGAGCGGCTGGCAACGATTGGCCAGTTCGCCGCTTCGGTGGCTCATGATATCCGAAACCCGCTCACCTATGTACACGGCAATCTAATGCTGATCACAGAGCTTTTCGAGGATATCTCGCGAAGCGAGGCGGGACTCCCGCCGGGTTTCGAAAAAATCCTCAGCGCAATTGCGGAAGCCCTGGTCGGGGCTGATTTTATCACCGATCTGGTCAGCGACATCGGAAAGTTGGCCAGGACGAACGAGCAAGGTCTGCTATCTTGCGATTTGAACGAAGCTGTCAGATCGGCGATTCGAATCAGCGGGACAACTGTTAGGAAAAAAGCCGAGATCACAACTGAACTGGGATCGGATGTTGTCATTGTTGGAAATATAGGCCGGGTATCCCAGGTTTTTATGAACCTGCTATCCAATGCAGCCCAGGCAATTGATGAACCAGACGGCCAACTCGGGAAAATCAAAGTTGTAACCAGGCAGGCCGGCGATCAAGTCTTTGCCGAAGTGAGCGACAGCGGTCCTGGAATCGTAGCCGAAGACCTCAGGTATGTATTCGATCCGTTCTTCACCACCAAGCCGGCTGATCAGGGGACCGGTCTGGGGCTTTCGATTTGTCGCGAGATTGTCAATAGTTATGGCGGAGATATCAGCGTCGAGTCGACCCTGGGGCACGGGACTACGTTTGTTGTACGGTTCAAGATTGCTAAATAGAACCAGTATAGTTTCTAGGCCGAAAGCCGATTCACCAGATTGATAAACTCGGCTGCCAATAAAAAAGTAAATTCGACGGAGCCTAAACGGATTCTCGCCCCGGAATCAACAGACAGCGGCTCACCTTGACCCCAGGCGGAGACCTGCTGATCGTCGAGAAAAGTGCCGTTCTTCGAAGCTGCGTCCAGAATGGTGAACTGATTGTTGCCCAAGTATTTAAAAAAAGCATGATAAAGAGTCAGCGACTCGTCCTGAATGACGACGTCGTTGGATTCCTCGCGACCAACTGAATAGACGTGAGCGTCGGTTCTCTCGCGGCTGTGTTTGATCTGCCAGACCAGAAAGTCTTTCTGTGGATGAAAAGTTTTTCCGCCGCTGAACGCACCCATAGTCAGTGTTTGCCGGATGAGCTTTTCAGATGGTTTCTGATCGAGTGGTCCGTTATGAACCAGAAAGGCCCTGGCGTGTCGATTACAAAACGAGTCAATATCCAGTGTTTTAGAGTCTTGAATAAAAACCTGGAGTTGTTTGGCCTGACTGTCGTTCGCTGTAGGTTCGTTCACGCTCAGCCTCGATTGGGCTCATAGCCCAAGAAGCCAAGATAATACCGAATATTACGAGAGAGTCAACGGTTTTGGGCCTACGGACAGTCGCCGGGACAGCTTACGTTGGTTTCGTCTCCATTGCAGCAACCGTCGCCGCAATCGCTGCCGCAGTCGGCGACGCAATTACAGGTATCTTCCAGGCCGTTACAAACGGTATTGCCGCAACTTGTCCAGCAGTCTTCGAAACAGGTGATTTCAGTCTCGTCGCCGTTGCAACAGCCGTCGCCGCACTCGGTTCCGCAGTCGATTATGCATGAGCAGGTGGTCTCGTTTTTGCAATCTTGATCGCCGCATTTCCAATGGCAGTCGTCCTTGCAGTCGTCGTAAGTCTCATCGCCGGTACAACAACTGTCTCCGCAATGATCCCCGCAATCAATATTGCAGTTGCAGCTGCCCTCGTCGTCGGCCAAGCAGCATTTCGCGTCGCCGCAGTAGCCGCCGCCGCAGTCTTCGGGGCAGTTGCAGACGGTCTCCGGATCGATGCAATCCCCGTCGCCGCAGTCGGTCAGGCCGCAATCGTCAAGGCAGGTCTGGTCGGTCTCGGTGCCGTTGCAACAGCCGTCGCCGCAGAACTCGCCGCAGTCCGCCACGCAATTGCAGGTGTTTTCGGCGCCGCCACAGCAGCCGTCGTCACAAGTGGTCGGGCCGCAGTCCAATTCGCAGTTGCAGCTGTCTTCGTTTTGGCTACAGCAGCCGTCGTCGCAGTCGTCCGGGCAATCCCAATCGCAGTTGCAGAAATTCTCCGAGCCGTTGCAGCAGCCGTCGTCGCACTGCTCGCCGCAATCTTCCCAGCAGGTGCATGAGTCTTCGTCGCCGTTGCAGGTCTCGTCACCGCAATTGGTGCCGCAATCGGCAGGGCAGTTGGCGGTCGTTTCGCTGCCGTTGCAACAGCCGTCGCCGCAGTCGACGCCGCAGTCTGCCACGCAGTCGCAGGTGGTTTCCCCGCCGCCGCAACAGCCGTCGCCGCAGGTGGTTTCCCCGCAGTCGGCCTCGCAGTTGCAAGCGTCCTCCGTGCCGCCGCAGCAGCCGTCGGGACAGGTAGTCGCCCCGCAGTCGAGCTCGCAGCTACAAGCATCTTCGAACTCAGCGGCACAGCAGATAGAGTCGCCGCAGATGCCTATTCCGCAATCATCCGGGCAGGAGCAAGTGTCCTCGCCCTGGCCCGGGCAACACACACCGTCGGGGCAGTCGCTGGCGCCGCAGTCATCCGGGCAACTACACGGGTCTTCACTGGCCTGGCAGGTGCCGTCGGGGCAGACCGCCCCGCAGTCGTCGGGACAATTGGTCGGATCTTCATTCGTTGCGGCGCAGCAGATCCCGTCGCCGCAGGTGCCTTCTCCGCAGTCGCCCGGGCAGGTACACTTGTCTTCGTTGTCGGTCGGGCAGCAGTTGTCGTCGCCGCAGAACGGATCGCTGCAGTCGCTGGGGCAGTTACACGGGTTTTCGTTTTCGGGCTCGCAGCAGGTGCCGTCGCCGCATTCTCCCAACCCGCAATCGACCGGACAGCTGCACTCATTTTCGCCGGTCAGACTACAACAAATGCCGTCGTCGCAAGAACCTTCCCCGCAATCAGCGGGACAGTTGCACTTGTCCTCGTCGGGTGCGCAGCAGATCCCATCATTACAGGTACCCCCGCCGCAGTCGGCGGCGCAAGTACAGCTGTCTTCGGGGTTGAGCGGGTCATCCGGGCAGCAAATACCGTCTCCACACGAGCGTTCGCCACAGTCGCCAGGACAGGTACACCTATCTTCGCCCTGACCCGGGCAGCAGAATCCGTCGTTGCAAGTGGTCGGGTTGCAGTCGGGTATGCAAGTGCAGGGATCTTCATTGCCGTCCGGACAACAATTCCCGTCACCGCAGACTGCGCCCGAGCAGTCGTCCGGGCAGTTACATATATCTTCGCCGGCGCTGCACCTGCCGTCGGGGCAGACTGCCGTACAATCATCCGGGCAGCTGGTTTCGTTCTCGTCGGTGGCCGCGCAGCACAATCCGTCGCCGCAGAAACCGTTGCCGCAGTCTTGGGGACAGCTGCACTTGTTCTCGCCGGTTACGTCACAGCAAACCCCGTCGTCGCAGGTGCTTACGCCGCAGTCACCCGGGCAAGTGCACGGATCTTCGTTCGTGTCGGCACAGCAGATCTCGTCACCGCAGGAACCCGCCCCGCAGTCTACCTGACAGGTGCACTTGTCCTCGTTTTGGGCTGCACAACACAGGCTATCGCCGCAGATCGAGTCGCCGCAATCTTCTGGACAGTCGCAGGCGGTTTCGCTGCCCAGGCAAGCCCCATCGCCGCAACCGGTGGCACAGTCGGCCGCGCAGTTCGTAGCGTTTTCATTGAGTTCGCTGCAGCATATGCCGTTCGGGCAAGTCTCGAGTCCGCAGTCGACCTCGCAATTACAGGTCGATTCGCCGTCCGCCCGGCAGCACAGACGGTCGCCGCAAGTGCCGGGCCCGGAATCTTCGGGACAGGTACACGGGTTTTCGCCGCCTTCAGCGCACTGGTGGCCATCCCCGCAGGTGGCCCCGGAACAGTCTTGGGGGCAGTTGCAGACGTCTTCGCCGAAGCTACAGGTTTGATCGCCGCAAAAAGTACATGTGCTCTTTGGCTCACCGGCACAGACCCAACCGTCTTCGACCAGGCACAAGGAACTGCACCCGTCTCCGTCGTCGAGATTTTCATCGTCGCATTCCTCGATACCCGGACGAACCACGCCGTCACCGCACTCGGCCCGCTCGCCCAGTTGAATAGTCAGCTTGACCAGTTGTTTGGCTACTAGGTGTCTGTTGCCCTGGCCCGATGCGACAACCGACTCGCCCAACAAACCGTCGGCGCGGCTATAAATGACTTCGCCGTCCAGGTTTTCGGGCAGCAAGATGACCAACGACTCCTGGTCGGCTTCGAGCTGGCGGGGAGTGTCCGGGATCAGCCCCGGTTCGAAGGCCAGAGCCCCCTCGATAATTCCGGAGATGGCCAGCTGATCGAGGACGAGACTGGATTCGTATTTGATCGTCAAGTCAATTCCGGTCAGGCCTTCTTCAATGACCGTATCGCCGCAAGCGCCCAGCAAATAGACGATTAGCGTCAGGGGAATGATAAAGCCACGCTTCGGCCGTTCTTTATTGTCTGGTAATTGGCTCATTTCAGGGCCCCCGTCTGTCCAGGGTACCCAGGCTGCCACCCGGTAAAATGGTCGTGTCTCCCGAGGTGAGCGCATAGGCCGTGCCGCCGCCTGCCCCAATCACGACTCCGCCGACAATCGTCCAGAACCACCAGGTTTTGTAGAAGGGGGTGCTCGCTTCAGGCTTGGCATTCAAGGCGGATGCTTTCAGGGCTTCGGCCCTGGCCTGGTCGGCCTGGATGGCCAGCTCCAACTGGTGCGCCTTGCGCTTTTCGTCGGCCCGGCGCCTTTCTTGTTCTTGTTTCTTCAAAAGCGCTAGGCTCCTTTGTTCCTCCAGCTTTTGATCTTGTTCTTCTTGCAGCCGAATTTCTTCTAGCTGCAGCTTGAAATTTTTTTCGGCGTCTTTGATCAGATCTTCGACCAGGGCCCGGTTCTTGGCTCTTGGCTTTTCGCGCAGATAGCCTTTCAAGAAAAAGATGGCTTGCTCATAGTCTTCGAGCTGTCGGTGACACTGACCGATGTTGAACAGAAATCCGGCAAGTGGGGCTAGCTTGTAAGCCCGGGAGTATTCGGTGAGGGCTTTTTCGAATTGGCCGAGCTTGTAGTGGGTCTGGCCTTTTGCGAAGTGCTGTCTGGCCCGGTTTTTATTATCGTCGGCCCGGGCCGACGATAAAACCAAAGTCAGACAGGCACACACACATATACATGCACTCGAGATCTTCATGAACCCTCCGGCGCGAGGCGGTATCTTATCCGTCTTCTTTAAACGGATCTATTGTAGCACCTGGATCGGGTTTTGTCTCGGTTGTATCATGCGGTTTTACAATCTTTTTTCGCTTTTTCTTGATGGTCTTTTTTCTTTTCTTTCTTTTTTGGACGGGTTTGTCAACAGCGGCCATGATTACCATGATGCGCGTATCTTGCATCAAGGAGACTTCCTGCTGTGACTCTTTGAAGCCTTTGAGTTTGAACACAAACGCCTCGGGCACCGCTGAGCGCTCGAACGACCAAGAAAGCGGGGTAACGCCCAGGGCTTCGACAGAATCGGCTTTGAATACCTTGGCGCCCTCGGGTTTGGAATCGAAGGCAATCTCGACCTCGGCTACCTCGGCAATTTCAACAGCCGAACCGGCGTCGACTATTCGCGGCGGGACCAGGTCGGGCGGCTTGTCGGTGGCCCCGGCATTTTGCTCGCCCTGGTTTATGAGAAAAACTCCCAGGACGACCGCGGCTGCGATTATCAGTCCGGTTCCGGCGGCGATAATGCCTGTTCGACGCGATCTTGAACGCGGACTTCGAACAAAAGATTCCAAAGTTATCGATTCGGCTTTTCCGATTTCCCTCAAGCTCGAAGCAATTTCACGCATATTGGCCGGACGGTTTTCGGGTTCCTTTTCGAGACACTTCATTATCAGGTTTTCGATTTCTTTAGGAACCCGCTGGGGCAGGTTTTTGAGTTTATTGGGTTTGATCGGGGTGACCGTCAGGTGCTTGATGACGAGTTCACCGTAGCTCTTGCCTTTGAATGGTTTTTTGTTAGCTACCATCTCGTAGAGAATGATGCCAAAAGAGTAAATATCTGCCCTGAAATCAACCTTGCGACCGCCGGCCTGCTCAGGTGACATGTACTCGGGAGTGCCCAGGATGGCCCCGACCGCGGTTTGGTTAACCGGTGTGCCCTGGTCGTCGACCTCGAGCAACTTGGCAATTCCGAAATCCAACAGCTTGACAAAATCTTTCTGGCCGCCGCGTTCGGTCAGAAAGACGTTATCGGGCTTCATGTCGCGATGTACGATTCCGGCGTCGTGAGCCGCGGCCAGAGCATCGGCTATCTGGATGCCGATTCCCAGCACGCGACGCATGGTAACGATGGTTTCTTGGCCGAGAACATCTGCCAGGCTCTGGCCCTTGATCAGTTCCATTATGTAGTAGTTGTCGCCCCCGGCTTCCTCGATGAAGTCGGTTATCTCAACAATGTTTTCGTGGTTTATCTGGTTAACCGCCCGGGCCTCGCGAAAAAAGCGTTTCACGGCAACCGGGTTGGAGGCGTATTCCGAACGCAGCATTTTAATCGCGACCCGGCGGCCCAGGCGCATGTGCTCGGCCAGGTAAACTCGACCCATGCCGCCTTCGCCGATCAGCTGAAGCAGTCGGTAGGCTCCCAGCTCCGCGCCAGGCGGCCGAACAATACTGCCCTTAGAAGAACTGCTGCCGGCATCATTCAGGGTCAAACGAGTATCTCCTCAAGCGTAATTTGTTCCGATTGGGTCCCTTTGTGCACTGCACGTTATTATTACTTTTTCTGGCAGCTCAAGGCAACAAAAGACATGAAAAAATTCTCCCGAAGTGGAAAATCTTTGTTGTGAAATGGACCAATGCCTTGACCGTCATTTTGGTCCGTGCTATCGGAATCGGGCCATGAAAGTATTTGAACATTATTCGAATGTACCGCAGCCGGCTGATTCCAGCGTGATCGCAATTGGTTCGTTCGACGGTCTTCATCGCGGCCATCAGTTATTATTCGAAAGAGTTCGCAAATTGGCCAAAGAAAAGAACTGCCTGGCCGGGGCGCTGACTTTCAGGCCGCACCCGGCCAAGGTCCTGGCGCCGAAATTCAGCCCGCCCCTGTTGATGACCCACGAGCGCAAAATCGAGGCACTAGAAAGCCTCGGGCTGGATTTTACCCTGGCCCAAAAATTCGATGCTGTTTTTGCAGATTTGTCTACTGAAGATTTCGTGCGCCGGGTGTTGGTCGAGAGCCTGGGAGTCAAAGTGGTCGTGGTTGGCGATGATTTTTCATTTGGACGCAATCGCCAAGGACTGGCTGAAGATCTGGTTGACTTAGGAAGCCAACACGGATTCGAAGTAGAGGTGGTTCGACGCCTGGCAGTCGAAGGCATGATTGTATCATCTACGCGCATTCGATCATTTTTACTGCAGGGCAAGGTCCGGGGAGCCAAGTTACTGCTCGGGCGGACCTATCTGGTGCCCGGACAAGTTGTAACCGGTCAAGGGCGCGGTCGGACTCTTGGATTTCCGACTGCCAATCTGGCCATCCAGACTGATATTCTGCCGGCTCGCGGGGTTTATGTCTGCCATTTCTGGCAGGCCGGACAAAAGGAGGCCTGGCTGGCTGTGACGAATATCGGAATTTGTCCGACTTTCGGTCCCAGTAAGTTGAGTGTTGAAGTTCATATCCTGGACGAGAAAGTAGCCGAACTTGCCGGACAGCTGGTTGTGGTCGGTTTTCTCGAACGCCTGCGATCAGAGCATAGATTTGACTCTCCTGAAGATCTTTGTAGGCAGATTGAGAAAGATGCCACTCAGGCCAGGGCAGCCGCGCTTCAATATAAGGCCGATTCGAACATTCATGCCCTGGATGGTGTAAGGCTTATTGTGTCAAATTGAAAGTGCACTGAACTTGACAGGTGGGTGTCTTCTTGCAGATAATCATAAGGTTATAAAAGGTAGACCTTCCAACAACCGGGTCAAATCGGTCTGACCCAAAGTATTTGGTTTCAGGGTCTCCTCGCTGGGGTGTTGTCTATCCGGTTTGGGAGAACCCGAGAGAGAGGTAGGTACATGGCTGGAAGACTGGGAGAACTACTAGTTCGTGAAAACGTTATTAGTGTTGGCCAGCTAAAAAAAGCCCAAGAATCACAACGCCAGTCGGGTGGTCGCCTGGGTTCCAGCCTGGTCAAGCTGGGCATGATCGAAGAGAGCGAGCTGACTTCGTTTTTGTCCAAACAGTACGGCGTCCCGGCTATAAACCTGAATGAATTCGACATTGATCAGGAAGTAATCAGTCTGGTGCCGCGCGAAGTAGCCGAAAAACACTGTTTGCTGCCGTTCAATCGGTCGGGTTCGATGATCAGTATTGCCATGGGCGACCCGTCCAACATATTTGCCGTTGACGACATCAAGTTCATTACCGACTACAACGTCGAAGTCATGGTGGCCGCCGAAGAAGCCATCCGCGACGCAATCGAGCGCTACTACAATAAGGGTCCTTCTTACGAAGATGTCATGGACGGGTTCGAGGAAGAAGACATCGAGTATGGTGACGAGGAGGAAGAGGTCGACGTGGTCGACCTGGAGAAGAGTTCGGAAGACGCCCCGGTTGTCAAGCTAGTCAACTTGATTCTAATCGATGCAATCAAGAAGAGTGCTTCCGATATCCATATCGAGCCTTACGAAAAAGAGTTTCGGGTTCGTTACCGGATCGACGGAGTTCTTTACGAGGTCATGAAGCCGCCCTTGCGTTTGAAAAACGCCATCACCTCGCGTATCAAAATTATGAGCGAGTTGGACATCGCCGAACGCCGCCTGCCGCAAGACGGACGTATCAAGTTGAAGCTGGGCAAAGGCCGCGAGATGGATTTTCGGGTCAGCGTCTTGCCGACTTTGTTCGGCGAGAAAGTCGTCATGCGCTTGCTGGACAAGAGCAGTCTGCAGCTTGATATGACAAAACTGGGCTTCGACCCCGGACCGCTCAAGTGGTTCAAGGACGCCATCGAGAGTCCCTTCGGTATGATCCTGGTTACCGGTCCGACCGGTAGCGGCAAAACGACGACTCTGTACTCGGCCCTTACCGAGCTCAATCAGTCGACCGTCAACATCTCAACGGCCGAAGATCCGGTTGAATACAATCTCAAGGGCATCAACCAGGTTCAGATGCACGACGAGATCGGGCTGAACTTCGCGGCGGCCTTGCGCTCGTTCCTGCGCCAGGATCCGGACATCATCATGGTCGGTGAGATTCGCGACTTCGAAACAGCCGAGATCGCTGTCAAGGCGGCTCTGACTGGTCACTTGGTGCTCTCAACCCTGCACACCAATGATGCTCCTTCGACGATCAGTCGTTTGCTGAATATGGGGGTTGAGCCCTTCCTGGTTACCGCGTCGTTGCTGCTGATTTTGGCCCAGCGACTTGCCAGGAAAATTTGCGGGGAGTGCAAACGACCGGTAAAAATTCCGGAACAATCTTTGACCGATTTGGGGCTCAGTAAAGAAGAGGCCGTCGGCCTGACGGTCTACAAGGGCTCCGGTTGTCGTAACTGTGCCGACACTGGCTACAAGGGTCGCGTGGCTTTGTACGAGGTGATGCCTTTTTGGGATCCGTTGAAGGAAATGGTGCTCAATGGGGCATCCACGGCCGAACTGAAAATGGATGCAATCAAACTTGGCATGCAGTCTTTACGCATGGCGGGACTGATCAAGCTCAAAGAGGGCACAACAACCGTTGACGAAATCGCGCGTGTAACAGCCGCCGATTCCAATTGAGGCCGGTTACAAAATAGAGGAGGAGGCAGATGCCAAACCTTCATCAATTGCTCAAGGCTATCATCGAAAAAGGAGCATCCGATCTGCATATAACCACGGGCACCCCTCCACAGTTGCGGATTGACGGACGCTTAGTGCCGCTGAAAACTCCTCCGCTTACGCCGGTTGAAACCCGCCAGCTTTGCTATTCTGTTCTGACTGACGCACAAAAGCACAAATTCGAAGAGGATAGTGAGCTCGACCTTTCTTTCGGCGTCAAAGGCTTGAGCCGGTTTCGGGCAAATATCTTCATGCAGCGCGGAGCCGTCGCCGGAGCGTTCAGAACGATTCCCTTCAAGATCTTGTCGTTTTCGGAATTGGGCCTGCCCAAAGTTGTGGCCGAGTTAGCCAAGCGCCCGCGTGGTCTGGTGCTGATAACCGGACCGACCGGCTCCGGGAAATCCACCACCCTGGCGTCGATCATCGACAAGGTTAACAACGAACGCCACGAACATATTATTACAGTCGAAGATCCGATCGAGTATCTACACCCGCACAAAAATTGCATCGTCAACCAGCGTGAAGTCGGGGCGGATACTCAGAGTTTCAAAAAGGCTCTCAAATATATCCTCAGACAAGACCCGGATGTGGTGCTGATCGGTGAGATGCGTGACCTCGAAACCATCGAAGCGGCTATGGTCATTTCTGAAACCGGTCACTTGACTTTTGCCACCCTGCATACCAACAACTGTGTCCAGTCGATTAATCGTATCCTGGACGTGTTTCCTCCTTACCAGCAACCCCAGGTCCGGGCCCAGATGAGTTTTGTGCTCCAGGGGATCATGTCTCAACAGCTATTGCCCAAAGCCAGCGGCCAGGGCCGCGTGTTGGCCACCGAGGTTATGGTGCCCAATGCTGCTATTCGTAACTTGATTCGTGAGGACAAGGTCCACCAGATATACAGCCAGATGCAAGTGGGTCAGTCCCGCTACGGTATGCAGACTATGAACCAATGCTTGCTGAGCCTTTATCTGAAAAAGTTGATTTCGATGGATGATTGCCTTGGCCGCAGCACGGACGTAGATGAGCTTAGAAATATGCTGGCCTCCGAGACCGGAGATTCATCTGGCGGGAAGCACAGGCGGGCACCAATGGCAGGACGTCCTTCGCGTTGATTTTGTCTTGAATATTATCTTTGGAGGTAGGCTAGATGCCGGCTTTCGTTTGGGAAGGTAGAACCAGAGGCGGTGAGTTGCGTAACGGACTCATGGAGGCAAAAAACATTGCCGACGTCGAACAGAGATTGCGTTCACAGGCAATTACTCCCGAGAAGGTGAAGAAGAAACCATTTGAGATCAAACTTCCCAAGCTGCCAGGCACCGGCGGCGTGGGTTTGAAAGATCTGGTTATCTTCACCCGACAGTTCTCGACCATGATCGACGCCGGTTTGCCGTTGGTCCAGTGCCTCGAAATCTTGGGGACCCAATCAGACAACAAGGCCTTCAAGACAATTCTTATGGAGATCAAGGAGACGGTCGAAGGCGGCTCGACTTTTGCCGAAGCGCTTAAAAAGCACCCTAAGGTTTTCGATGATCTATATGTGAACCTGGTGGCGGCCGGCGAGGTCGGCGGTATCCTCGATACCATTCTTTCCCGCCTGGCGGTCTATATCGAAAAGAATGCGAAGTTGCGCAAGAAGGTCAAAAGCGCAATGGTCTACCCGATTTGTATCGTTATCGTCGCCGTCGTTGTCTTGGGAGTTTTGCTGTATTACGTTATTCCGGTTTTCGAGAAGATGTTCTCAGATTTCGGGTCCAAGCAGGCCCTGCCGGCCATGACCCAGAACCTGATCGACTTGTCTCAATGGATGCGTAAGAATTGGTATATCGTATTAAGCGTTATCGTTGGTGTTCCGGTTGGTATTCACTATTTCAAGAAACACCCCAAGGGCCATTACCTTTGGGACAAAATGATGCTCAAGGCGCCGATCATCGGCAGCCTGCTGCGCAAGGTTGCCGTGGCTAAATTCACGCGCACCCTGGGGACGATGGTTTCTTCCGGTGTGCCGATTCTAGACGCCCTGGATATCGTCGCCAAGTCGGCCGGCAATAAAGTCGTCGAGGAGGGTGTCTACTACGCGCGCGAGAAAATATCTGAAGGAAAAACCATGGCCGAGCCGTTGGCCGAATCAAAGGTCTTTCCCGGAATGGTCGTTCAGATGATTGCAGTCGGTGAAAATACCGGCGCCCTCGACCAGATGCTCAACAAGATCGCCGACTTTTATGACGAAGAAGTTGATGCCGCGGTTGATGCGCTTACCTCGTTGATGGAGCCCTTGATGCTGGTTTTTCTGGGCGGCATTGTCGGGTACTTCCTGGTCGCCATGTACCTGCCGATCTTTGAGCTTGCCGGCGCAGTCGGGGGATAAATCCTAGGTGGACCCAAAGGAGCAGAACAGCCAGACGGATAGTTCCGAACAACGTCGGCGCTTTGTTCTGCTGTTGTACTCGCGGGCTGTGATAATTACAGCCCTGCTGGGGTCGACAATCTTTTTCAATTCGCGCAGTAACCTGCCCCACTTCTCAACCTCGCAGATCCTGCTTTATTGTATCGTTGCGGTTGTCTATCTGGGTAGCGGGGCCACGCTGCTCTGGCTGAAATACGGCCGCTTTAATCTGAATATTCATATTCAGGCACAAATCGTTTTTGACTGCCTGGTGGCTGGTTTACTGGTATATCTGACCGGCGGCGTAGAAAGCCCTTTTTGTTTCTTCTTCGCCCTGCCGGTAATAATTACATCCATATTTTTTCCGCGGCGCGGTAGCTTTCTGACCGCCGGGCTGAGCTGCCTTTTGCTCGGGGCGATTTTTATTCTTGAAAATCAGGGGATTTTACCGGTTAGCCTGGATGGACGCCTGCAGACGCCCCCTCCAACCGGCCAGGTTCTGTACTTGCTGGTGTTGAACTATACTGTCTTTTTTGCGATTGCCTGGCTTTCGGGAACTTTGTCCGATCAACTGAAAAAAACAGGTCGTCAACTCGAGCGAACTGAAATCGATCTCGAGCGACTGGAGGTACTGCACCGGGACATAGTTCAATCCTTGGGGAGCGGGTTGCTGGTCGTAGATCATGATTACAAAGTTTCGTTGCTCAACCCTGTGGCCGAGGAAATACTGGGAGTCGCCAAATTCGAATCCATAGGATTGCCGGCCCATGAGGTTTTTCCGGCCCTGGAGGAGTTGTTTTCTGGGCAACACAGGCAGGGGTTTCAACGCACCGAGGTTCAGCATCAACATCGGGCCGATCAAAAAATCATTCCAGTCGGCTTGACGATGTCGGTTCTGAAAAACCCGGATGATGCGATTGCGGGTACTTTGGTTCATATGCAAGATCTGACCGAGCGCAAGCAGATGGAGGCTTCGGTAAAGCAGGCCGAAAAAATGGCGGCCCTGGGGGAGATGGCCGCCGGCATGGCACACGAAATCCGCAATCCCCTGGCCTCGGTCAGTGGTGCTGTTCAGGTGCTCAAAGAATCCCGTGAGATTGGTGCTGAAGATCGACGCCTGATGGGAATCATTCTTCGAGAAACCAGACGATTGGACCAACTGCTGTCCGACTTTCTGGCTTTCGCCCGGCCTAAAGACCCGCAACCCAGGATATGCTCACTGAAGGACCTGGTTAGCGATACAATATCTGTTTTTGTAAGAGGCTCGAAAACAGACCTGCCCGAAGTAGTGACCGAACTCGAAGATGTTCATGCAATGGTGGACCCTGATCTGATTCGGCAGGTTTTCTGGAATTTATTGACCAATGCAGCCGATGCCTTGCCGCCGAAAGGTAAAATTTCCGTCCGCCTTAAGGTCGATCGAACCAAGCAGGAGTCAAGTGTAGCGGTTCTCGAAGTGGAAGATAGTGGACCGGCAATTGACAGCCAGCTACACGATCGTATTTTTGACCCATTTTTTACTACAAAAGAAAACGGCAACGGGTTAGGGCTGGCAACCGTCAGTCGGATTATCGAGGCTCATAGTGGTACTATCAAACTCGAGTGTTCGAGTCAGGCAGGAAATATATTCATTGTCAGGCTGCCGGGGGTGATCGATGAGTGAGATTCTCGTTGTGGATGACGAGCGCTCGATGCGTGAGATTCTGGAAATAATGCTTAGCAAGGAAGGCTACAGCGTTCAGACGGCAAAGAGTGCCGAGACGGCATTAGAAGTCGTGGCTGAGCAAGTGCCCAACCTGATCATTACCGACTTGAAGATGAAAGGCGCTTCGGGCTTGGACTTGCTCAGGCAAGTAAAATCGCGTTTTCCCGGCATTGAAGTCATCGTGATAACTGCCTTCGCGACTACCGAAACGGCTCTCGAGGCCCTGAAATTAGGGGCCTACGACTACATTACCAAGCCATTCGAAGTGGATGAGATAAAGGTAGTCGTCCATAGAGCTCTCGAGCGCCATAAACTTCTCAGAGAGAACCTGCGCATGCGGGCCGAGCTAAAGGGCGGCTATGACTTCGGCGACATTGTCGGAAAAAGCCCGCGGATGCAGGAGGTCTATCGGATCATTGAGCAAGTCGCTCCCAGCCGCTCAAACATTTTATTGACCGGCGAAAGCGGGACCGGGAAAGAATTGGTAGCCAAAGCCATTCATCTGCGCAGTCCCCGAGGCAACGAGCCGTTTGTTCCGATAGACTGTGCCTCGATCCCCGAACAGCTTTTAGAAAGCGAGTTGTTCGGCTACGTCAAAGGGGCTTTTACCGGGGCCGCAACAAATCGCCAGGGGCTTTTCGAATTAGCCAACCGGGGGACGGTCTTTCTAGATGAGATTGCCGAAATGCCGCCGGCTGTTCAGGTCAAGCTGTTGCGAGTGGTTCAGGAGAGATCGATCAGAAGGCTGGGCGAAGGCAAAGATCGCCCGATAGACGTACGCCTGGTTGCCGCCACAAATCGTGAAATCGAAGATGAGGTCAGGAAAGGAGCCTTTCGGGAAGATCTCTTTTTCAGGTTGAACGTGATTCAGATCCAGTTGCCGCCTTTGCGCGAGAGGCGCGAGGACATCGCGGACCTGGTTCGTCATTTTGCGCAGAAGATTGCCGGTGAGGAAGGCCAGGCCGTGCCGATTATCTTGACCGAGGCGCTCGAGGCGTTGGATATGTATGACTTCCCCGGCAACGTGCGTGAGTTGCAGAACATGGTCGAACGGGCTGTTGCCTTGTCATCCGGTCGACCAATCGGGCAGGAGTTGTTTACTGAATACATGCAAAAAGGGCTTGAGCTTCCCATACAGCCGGTTGGGGAACTGCCGGATGATGGAGTTGATCTGGAAGCCATGCTGGCCTCAATTGAGCGGAACCTGCTCGAACAAGCCTTGCAGCGCGCGGGTGGTGTGAAGAAAAAAGCCGCCAGGCTGCTTCGTATTTCTTTTCGTTCGATTCGTTATCGGCTTCAAAAACTCGGACTTGACTAGGTCACGGGGTGCAAACCTTTCAATGTGCGAAAATATTGCATGGTTTTGAGGCCTGACAGACTCAATCGAGATAGCGGGGTGATTCCTGGCGAATTGGCTGTACAATAAAACAACAACAAAACTAATGAGATAGGTGTTTTTCTGGGTAGCCCCGGCGGTCCATATATGTGACAGGTTGGCATGATATGTGCTACATTTTTAACGAATATTTTACCCGGCACGGGTGTGCCCCAGGAGGAAAAAATGGCGTCGATCAGGTTAGGTAGGAGATCTGGTTTTACCTTGATCGAGTTGATTATTGTCGTGGCAATCATCGGGATTTTAGCCGCAGTCGCTATCCCATCGCTGACGGCCTATATACACAAATCGCGGGCAACCGAAGCCTATACCGTACTTCAGGGAATCCGCGAAAAAATGGAAGCCTACTACGCAGAATTCAAGCGTTATCCCGAATCAATTGCCTACTCACCCGGTGATTGCGCCTCTCGTAACAGCGAAACTGTCGTTTGGGACGATACTACGGTAGGAGAATGGGATAAATGGGTTCAATTGGGCTTCGTTCCTGACGGGCCAACCTATTATGGTTACCGGGTGGTAACTCCCTACAACGAGAATGGTGTTCATGACGGCACAAATCCTTTCGCCGAGGACGATATCGGTACCGACTGGCCGGCTCAGATCGGGCCCTGGTTTTTTGCCGAAGGTTGCGGCGATGTAAATTCAGATGACGAAATTGCGCACTTTTGGATCAGTTCTCACAACAAGGATGTTTACCACGCCGAGGAGGACCAAGCGATCTACTAGGAGAAGATGATGCGAGCAAAACAAAGGCGCAAGACATTATGCCCGAATGCGGGTGCGACCCTGATCGAGCTTATCGTGGTTGTTGCCATCGTGGGAATTCTTGCGGCGATTGCCTTGCCGATCTTGGGAGATTACATCCGCAATGCCCGGCTTTCAGAGGCAATTACCAACCTCCAATCGATCATGGAATCCGAACAGGCTTATTTTGTACGCTTCCAGCGCTACACTCCGGATTTGGCCCCCTGTCCGGATCCGTTACCGGGAAGTCTCGATCCCTCCGGTTCGGTAGTCTCGGTAGTCTGGCCCGATGGCGGCTGTGACGCTGGCTGGGCCATGCTGGGCTGGTCTCCAGATAGCGCGGTCAGCTTCCAGTACACGTTGTTTTCGGCTTATGACGCCGCCGGCAACAAGGTTTTCAACCCGCGTGGTGGCGGCAACCCACATCCGGGAATGGCTGCTCTTGACGGAGGCTCGACAACATTTGGAGTCGACTGGGATGCCGAACAATTCGACGTTGCCCTGGCGAATATGCCGGCCTGGTGTGCCGTCCAGGCCGAAGCCGACACCGACGATGATGGAGAGTCAGTCTTTATCCGCTCCAACTCCTTCAATAACCGGCATTATCGTTTTCCAAACCCGGAGGTCGCCGGCGGTGCTTTGACCTGGTGAGCCATCACCCCAGCGCCAGTCCGGCCAGCAATACAAAAAATCCTGCCAGACTTAAAGCTGCTCGAATCGTAAAATTTAGTTGTTTCAATCTCAAGCCGGCCAGCGGCACGAACCAGATCAACAAGCCGAACAACAACACTATTGCCCGCGGGATAGAAGGTCGCTCGGGAGGATTTCTTATCCGAGCCGAAACCGTCTTGGGCGGGTTACTTTTGTCGAGTGTCTCCCCGGTGCAGACTTTGGGCAGAGAAATTGCGTAGTGCCCGGCTGTTTTTATAATTGTCTGATCCAGCGGGTTGGCACATTTGGCAAGCGCCAGTCGGTCGGCAGTCAGAGCATTGTCTCCCAGGCGCCAAGCACCGACCGCCTGCCAGTAGGCATTCCAGGCAATCACATCGGCCGTGCGAGAATCTATCGGTTCCCCCGTTGAGCAAGTCGGCAAAGACAGATTTGATAAAATTGCAGCTTGCTGGCCCGGCTGGTCGTTCATTGTAGGAGCGTCGTCTTCGACAATAAGCCACAACAGTCCCAAGGGATGCAATGGCCGCAGCGCGGGCTCATTTAAGTTGGGGCCGGGGCCAATTAATAGCGGGTTTCGTTCGAGCAGTTTTTGCAAAGATTGGCGGTTGAGTTCCTGCGCAAGAGGCAAAGCGGATTCTAGATCAGGGTTGTCGGTCGCCAGAGCTTGTCGCAATCTCGGGTTATCCAGGTCTTTTAGGTAAAGTACTAAGACATCCTTACGCAGGCCTTCGGCCGCCTGTAGATAGTCGAGCATAAAAACCAGGTTGAAATCACTTTCGATAACGATAGCGTTTGGCGGCAGACTAGAGATCGTCTGGTAGGCCAGCTGTCTGCCGGCCAGACAGCCCGAGCGATTGTGTTTGGCAATGGTCGCATAAAACTGAGTGCCCATTAGGGCGGTGGCCAGCCCGGCAATAATCCAGACAAGCTTCGGCGCCGGCCTGGCTACCAGTTTGGCGGCCTGTATCAGACCAAATATCGCCAAGATGAAAAGACAACCAATTGCCGGCAGGGCATAGCCGCTGACATCAGGATTGTCTATACGTACCGAACGCTGCAGGATCAAAGACAGTCCGCTGGCCAGGCCGGGTAAGACTAAGATGAATGCCAGTCGCAAGTTGGTTCTAATCAGAAGATATAATCCGACAAGCCCAAGTATGCCAAACCAAATCCCGACTCCCTCGAGAATAGTCACCAGGCTTGGCCGGATTGTGCCCATCGAATCCGGCGAGCTCGAGCCAAACGAGGGACTAAAAGTTGCTCCGCTGATCGTCTCGAGCCAGCCGCTGAAACTTGTCGGGTCCGCCCAGCGGAAGTCTTGCGGGCTGTGTACCATTAGCGGCAGGACAAAAAGCGGGGCCAGGCCCAAGACGAAGAAAACGGCACTTCGGCTTACCGATCCGATGGACAAGACCCGAGCGCGGCTGTCTTTTGAGATGAGTAATACGACAATGCCAGGTAAGGCGCTCAATGCAATTAAGGGGTGAACCGCTATACCCATTCCTAAAAAGGCAAAAAAACGCTGAATATTTCCGCGGCTGATTTCTTTGTCCTGAATGACAGACAGGTTGATCAGTTCACGCAGCGAACACAAAAAGAGTAAAAAACCAAGAGTGTAGACTTCTGTACGAATCGCTTGCGACCATAGTCCGTTGGATAATCCGAACCCGGTTACACAAGTCAGAATGACGATCCATTGAAGAATTAATTTGGGTGGACCGAATCTGCACCAATAGTCTTCGAAGATTCTGACCAATACATACAGACTGCCGGCCGCGAAAACAGCCGAGAAACATAGTAAAGCCTGCGAAGCTGATGAAAACGGCCACAGAATAAACAGGTGGCCGGTCAAGACCGCCAGGGCAGAGCCGGGTGGATGAAATATCCCCAGGCGATAGGCTGCGGTAATCAATTCAGGACTGTCGAGCCAGTCCGGAAACGGGTAACTGGTCAGCGAATAGAAAACCAGCCCGCCTAGTGCAATTGTCAGGGCAGGTAAACGGTTGCGCATTGGCAGACCATCGACAGTGGTCTAAGTCAGATCACGTTTGGAAAAGATCCAGGCCGCCAGGATCAGAGTCAGAACAAGATATCCGGCACCGTAAGCAGTTAAGAGCCCAACCTCGTTCCAGCTGATATCAAGGCCGTATACCGCTCGGCTAGCCAGGTTGTAATCAGCCAGATTCGGCAAGGCGAAGAACAGGCCTTTAGTTATCACATGCGGAGCCGGAGCTGTGATCTTGTCAACCATCTTGAGCAGGATCGGCAAAGACCGGCCAACGACGAAAAGACCAAAGGTGAAAAAACCGCTCAGGTATGGCGAAGAAAAAGCTGCGAAAAAGATCGCCAGGGCAGCCACCATAAGAATCTCGATCAGCGAAAGATACAGGGCCTTGAACAGTAAGACATTCGGTGAAATCCCCTCGATCAACAGCATGATAATCAAAGCCAGAGACAGCAAGCCGACTTCGACCAGCAAAGTCAGACTCAGCCCCAGATATTTGCCGACTACATAATGCCAGCGCTGGATCGGCCTGGTCAGAACAACATAGAGTGTTTTTCTGCGAACTTCTTTTCTGACCAGGCTGACTCCCATCAGGATGGCCAGCATAACGCCAAAAGTCGAGACGCAAAACAGGCCCCAATCCATGATGACTCTGGTTCTTTGGTCCAGAGCAACCTTGGCCAACAGCAAAGCCGAGGCAATGAAGCCAATCGCCAGCAAAACAATACCCAGAATCGTTCGGTTGCGGATGGACTCGCGAAATGTTGTTGAAGCCACTGAAAAAACTGCCCGCATTCAGTTCTCCTTAGAGGCTTGTTTTGAATCAATTGTCTGGATAAAGACTTCTTCGAGTGAGGCGTGGTGCTGATTGACCGACTGGACTTGGTAGTCTTTAGCGAGGAGCGCCTCGAGCAACTGCTTCATCTCGATTTCAGCGGCCGGGATCAAGATAGTGTCTTGGGCGGCATGCCTGAACGACGAGGTGAATGCCATGATCTTTTCGTCTTTTTTGACTTGCTGTCCGGCTACCAGGATTTCCCAGTTTCCGGTATGGGTCTGCAGGATTTCGCTCAGGCTGCCCTGGGCAATTAAGCGACCGTGTTGCAGGAAAGCCACCCGATCGCAGACGGCTTCTGCTTCAGCCAGAATATGGGATGAGAAGAAAATGGTCTTGCCGGCCTGGCCAAGATCGAGGATCAGTTTTTTTACCCAACGTCTACCCAAAGGATCAAGGCCGCCCATCGGTTCATCAAGAATATATAACTCGGGATCGGCCAACATAGTCTGGGCGATCCCGACCCGTTGGAGCATGCCTTTCGAAAACTTTCTCAGCGGCCGTTTTTCAGCGGGATTCAAGCCGACTTTCTCTAATAGCTCCGGAGTTTTTTTTATGAGTTGCTGATTGCTGAGCCCGGATAGTCGGCCGCAGTGTTTGAGAAACTCGATCGGATTCAGGTAATCGTAGAAATCGGGCATTTCTGGCAGGTAGGCAACCTTTTGGCGGGCCTGGGGATCGTGGATTGAGCGGCCAAGGAGATATGCTTGGCCCGAATTCTGTTTCAGCAGGCCGACTAGAATCTTTATAGCCGTGGTTTTTCCGGCTCCGTTGGGCCCTAGGAAACCGAAAACCTCTCCACGGGCAACTTCCAAATCCAGCCCGCATAAGGCACGGGTAAGCTTGCGCCGCAGACCTGTCCGAAAAGTCTTGGTCAAAGACTCAATTTTAATGGCCAAGTTGTTAGGATCGGTTGACATTAGTCTTAGTTATACCTTTGGTTAGGGCCAAGTTCAATCTTCCCTGATCAATAAATACAGATCAAATGGAATGTACTCATACGCAAGCTTCCACTGATTGATTGCTTTGTCTCGCCAGACGATGACTTCGGGTTGTTCATCTCCCTGAAGCAGGTTGGCCAGCCGAGTTTGCAATGACTCGGACAGCAGTGGATTTTCTTCTTCCATGATCAAATGCTCGAGCGTTTGGCGGGCAAGCTCGACTTGGCCTTTTTTTGAATACAAGTCGACTAGTTTTTCCCTGAGCCAGTCGGGCGAGTCGGGCAGGCGGCCGGCCAGGACGAAATACGGAATAGCTGAGTCCGAATCGCCCAACTCGTAATAATAGTTATAGGCGATTTGCATCGGAAAGCGATGGTCGCTCGGAAACCGCTGCTGCCCGGCCTTAAGGATTTTAATTGCTCTTTGAATGAGCTCTAAAGGGACATTTGAAACCTGGCGCTTATAGTGGGTGGTCACCATGGCGCCCCAGAAGTAGGTCTTCTTGAAATCAGGATCCAGCTCCATCAAAATATCGATAAAATTGGCCATCCAGGGCATCTGTTCGTCGGTGAACAAGTGATGTCCGTAATAAACGTTGGCGCGGATGAAAAGCAAATCGGCTGCCAGGCTGTGATAGCCCAGGTCAATCCGGCGAATCACGCGCCCGGGCGGCAGCATAAGGACTTCTTTGATCTGGGTGGTCGTGTTTCGCGGGCGGGAGTGAAGACCAAGCCGAGCCCAGGCCGTCAGCCCGAGGCTGAAGACAACCAATCCACAAAAAGCTACTAATTTTTTCATGTCAGGATTAATCACTATAGTGATTGTATTGAAAGAACGGCTATCAGGCAAGCTGTCTTAGAAGATGGTTCGAATTATTGGAGGTGGGCTTTTACCAGTCGTCTTCCAGGTCGTCCATCCATACCGACCCGCCCTGGAAAGACGATGTGTCCATAGTATATCTGCCTTGTTTCCAGTAATGAGCCGGTTCGTTATCATCGTCGATATCGGTCCATGCCTGACAATGAAAGGAAGAACCGTCATCCGGTGGTGAACCTGGCGAATCGGAATTCATATTGTAGCAGGCATAAGTCGCTTCGGTCACGACGAACTGAATGGCGCGGAAGACTTCGCCTTCGAAACCTGCGTTGCGGTCCCAGACATCGGGAGGCACGAAGCCGGATTCACCGTTTAAAGCCTGAGGATCACAGTCTGCACCGCCGGCGTATTCCGGGCCTAGCTTGGCTGTCTGATCGGGCGGGAAAACAGTTGCGGCGGCGGTCCCCGTCAAACGGCCGAAAGGTTTGTCGAAATAGTCGATCACACCCTTGTAGCAGCGGTCGAGGTTTTCATACACTTCGGAAACCTTGGCCGAACGTATGTAATCAATGAAGGCCGGTATTGCGACTGCCGCCAGGATGCCGATAATGGCAACGACGATCATTAGTTCGATCAATGTAAACCCGGTATCGTCCTTTTTATGTCTACATAAATTTTTCATTTTTTTTATGTCTACATAAATTTTTCATTTTTTATCTTTTTTGAAAGAAAAATGAAAACCACGGGGCGGAAGAAAAGACAGAGTTTCTCTTCCTCTCCCCGTGGTGAGCATCCATCTCTACCAGTCGTCTTCAGCGTCATCCATCCAGATGTGACCACCTTGCCATGAGGATGTCTCTATGGCGTAGGTGCCCATTTTCCACATATGGGCGGCCTCGTTATCGTCGTCGATGTCGGTCCAGCCGTTGCAGACGAAGGTTTCATTATCACCAGGATTGGCCAGCGGAGCATCAGAATTCATGTTGTAGCAGGCATAAGTCGCTTCGGTCAGGATGAACTTGATCGACCTGAAAACTTCGGCCTCGTTACCGGCATCCCGGTCGTACACACTCGGTGGAATGAAATCGGATTCGCCGTTAAGAGTCGCTGGATCACAAGCACCACCGCCAGCATATAACGGTCCAATTTGGGCAGTTTGATTGGGGGGAAGCATCGACGAGAATGTTGATTGGGGGGAAGCATCGACGAGAATGAGGTGCCATTCGGTCGGCCGTGGGGTTTATCGAAGTAATCGACCACTCCTTTATAGCATTTGTCCAGATTCTCATGGACTTCCGACTGTTTCGACTTACGGATATAGTCGATGAAAGCCGGAATAGCCACAGCGGCCAGAATACCAATGATGGCTACGACGATCATCAGCTCGATCAGCGTAAAGCCTTTGACTCCCAGTTTTTTTCTGATTCTCAGTATCATGTATCCTCCTTGTTTCTCGCAGTTAAATTAGAAAATTTTACTTACCCGCTTTACAAATGCATCTACTCTAAAACGGGTTCACCTCCTTTCGTCATTATCTGTATGTTTTCGTCACAAAATATCACCTATTGAAAATTGACTCATATTTTTCAAAGAACGCAAATCATCGATTCCAGCGATATTACAAGCAAGTTCTGTGCCTGGCAACTATTATTGAAATATTTTTATCTGTCAAGGAGTTACCAAATCGGTCAAATGTTCGGGCACCGGCAAGTGACATTTAACGTCACCGTAACTGACAATCCGCGTCATCTGTAGTGAATGTTACAGACCTTATCAGGCCGGTTCCGAGTAGTTCGAAAATGAACAAGCTTGCCACTGGTTCAATTGGTTCGTATACTGCCTGAGTGTCTGAGGCAAATGAAAAAACTGTCGTATCTGTTGTAATTCCGGCTCTGAACGAAGAAAATGGTATCGGCGAGGTTCTGAGACGCCTTTTCGAGGCAGGTGCTTGTGTAACCAGGGATTTTCCTTCAGTTGGCGAAGTTGAAATCATGGTGGTTGATGACGGCTCGACAGATCGAACAGCCGAAGTCGCCGAAGCAGTCGAAGGAGTCAAGGTTCTAAAGCTTGCCAAGAACCTGGGTTACGGAGGAGCCTTGAAGGCCGGCTTCGCCGAAGCCAGGGGCAATTGGCTGGTCTTTCTGGATGCCGACGGTACCTATCCTCCCGAGTTTCTTGTAGACCTGGTCAAGGCCATGCTGGAAAGCGATGCCGACATTATCTTGGGATCGCGGATGTCGGGCGCCGACTCGCAAATGCCGGTGGTCAGACGGGCGGGCAACCTGTTCTTCGCCCGTTTGTTGAGTTGGATAACAGGTAGAACGATAAGTGATACCGCCTCGGGCATGCGCATTTTCAAAAAAAGTGTTCTCGAGCGTCTCGGCCGCTTGCCCGACGGGCTTGATCTTACTCCGGCCATGAGTACCGCGGCTTTACATGAGCGTATGGACATTCGTGAGATTCCAATGGCCTATGAAGAACGGGCCGGGGCCTCCAAGCTCAACCCGGTCACCGACGGGCTGCGCTTTTTGTGGACTATTTTGCGTACGGCCCATAAATACAATCCTTTGAAAATCTTTGGGTTTATCGGCCTGGTGATGATCGTCATCGGGGTGGGATACGGTATTGGCCCGCTGGCTTACTACTTTGAAGTCCAGCGAGTGGAAGATTGGGCCATTTATCGTTTGGTTTTGGTAATGATGCTGGTGGTTTCGGGAGTCAATGTTATCTTCTTTGGTGTAATGGCTAATGTGATCCTGGCAGCCGGTCACCGCATGCCTCCTTTCCGAAACAGTCTGCTTGCCCGCCTGTTGCTGCAGCCATTTGTCATTCGCCATCTGTGGCTCATGGGTGTAGTCTTGATGTTCTTGGCGATTGGTTTGAACTATGAAGGTTTGTATACCTATCTGACCAGTCAGAAAGTTTTCATTCACTGGTCATATGTTCTGACTGGGGCGATGTTGTTTTTTTTGGGCCTGTCTCTGGTATTGTGGGGTTCTCTGGTACGGGTACTCGAGGATCGCGACAATAGTTCGTCGCAGAGAAAAAAATAGTGAAAGCTTCTGAGCAAGAATCATACTGGCAATCTGCAGGTTATCGGGGACCGACCGATCCAGTTGTACGTGCTTACGTTCAACCAAAGCTGGATCTTGTCGAAAGTGTTCTTCCCCTGGCCGAAAGATCGATTCTCGATGTGGGTTGCGGCCCCGGCTTGTTTACTTACCACTTGGCGCGAAGAGCGCGGCGGGTAGTGGGTACCGATGTATCTCCGTGGATGTTGAAAAACTCTCAAGAAGTGAAAACTGTCCGGGCTGATGCGGCCGACCTGCCGTTTTGCGACAAGAGTTTTGATGTGACTTTCGAAGCCAATCTTCTACATCATGTACCCAACCCGGCCCGGGTAGTGACGGAGATGACGCGGGTAGCCAGAGAAGCTGTTGTGATCATTGAAGTCAACGCTCTAAACCCGGTTATGTTTGCCTTTTCGCTGCTGAACCCGGCCGAGCGGGGCGGATTGAGATCGTTTCGGCATTACCTGTGTCGGCTCCTTAAAGATGCCGGCCTGGTCGTAGAGCATTTCTGGACGACCGGGATGATATCCCAGAACAACACTCCCGGTTTCCTGGTGCCCGTTCTCAAGCTGT
This sequence comes from Deltaproteobacteria bacterium, assembly GCA_019307065.1. GTDB lineage: Bacteria > Myxococcota > B64-G9 > B64-G9 > B64-G9 > JAFDKH01. The sequence continues at coordinate 9,562 of JAFDKH010000013.1, read as the reverse complement.
TCGATTTCAGCTTTCCCTTCGGGGAGTATCACGTGGGTGTCGCCAGGAAGCCAAGCGGAGACGCCCCGTGACCGACTCGTGGTCCGAAGACCAAAGACGGCACTTCAATAAGCGGCTGCCTGAGTATGTCAACATGTATGGTGTCGACTCTTCGTTTCACAATGCGATGGCCGGGAGTTTTCTGGACTTGGCCCGGCCCCGCCAGGGGGAGTCCGTGCTGGATATCGGCTGCGGTATGGGAAGGGCATCGGTACCGTTGCTTCAAGCCGGTTGCTATGTAACCGGGCTGGATATCTCCGGGCCAAGTCTGGATGCTCTCATAAGGCGCGTAGACAAGCTCGGGCTTACCGAGAAGTTTGACGCTGTTTGTCGGGGCGCCGAGGAGATTGAATACACAAAACGGTTTCAGCTTGTCACCGGACGCGGGATACTACATCACTTGAATGATCCGGTTGCGGTTATCCGTAAAATTCGCAGAGCCCTTTTGCCCGGGGGGCGGGCGGTTTTTATGGATCCCAATCCCCTGAACCTTGCCTGGATTCCTTATATTCTTTTTCATCCGACTCTTGCCTGGTCAATCGAGCGACGGGTTCTGAGACAGACTCCTTCACGTACGATCGCCATGCTGGAGACTGCCGGCTTGAAAAGGATCAGGCATACCTATGCCGGGCTGGTGCCTCCGCCATTGTGGGGCCGGGTGTCTCGAGCCGCGGACATCGAGCGCCGGCTGGTCGCGGTTCCCGTCCTTCGAAAGCTGGCTTTGTATCTCCTGGTTTCTGGAGAAAGATAGTGGGAAGTGTCATTAAAAAGCTCGAGCCCTGCCCGGCTGCCTCCCGGTTTCATCGCTGGAGATGGGAACTGGCTGCACTGGCCATTGCCCTGGGAGGTGTGGCGGTTCGATGCATTCCCTGGCGCTATATCTTCTCGACCGGCAGGGTGGTCTTGCCGGGGATGGACCCGTACTACCACCTCAGGCGGGCCGGGATGCTGGTCGATAGTTTCCCCGTTTTCTTGACTTTCGATCCATTCATCAGTTTTCCCTCCGGCGCCCATATCCCCTGGCCCCCGGGATTTGATCTGCTGGTTGCCTTGCCGGGTTTGCTCGGTGGCGGTAAAGGCGTCCTGGCCGGATGGGGTGCTATACTGATGCCCTTACTCGGCGGGCTTTCGGTCTACCTTACTTATCGTCTGGCCAGGCGCGTGTTCGATCCGGCCACCGGTTTGGTCGCGGCCGGGTTCATGGCTTTGATGTATGGAGCGGTGAGTTTCTCGTTCGTCGGCCGGGTGGATCACCACGGCCTGGTTGCCCCGGTTGTGCTGGGAATGTACCTGGCTTTGCTGGCCGCCTTACGATCGCGGACCAAAAGCGGCGCAGTCAAATGGAGTCTGCTGTGCGGGTTGTTGACTGCTTTTTCGGTGGGTTCCTGGATCATTAGTCCGCCTTTGTACTTTTTGCCGATTCCTGTTGTTTTGTTTATTCTGGGGTGGACTTCCAACGATCTGAATGTTCGCCGGGTTGCCTGGTATTGTCTGGGTTCGAGCTTCATGTTGGTGTCGGCAACAGTGCTGCTGCTGCCCGATCTTGAGTCCCGATTGTTCACGCTCTACCAGCCTTCGTTGTTCACTCTGAGCTTTTATGGATTTGCGGCCGTATTTGTCATTGCGTTTTTCTATTCGCGCCGGATCTGCTTGTCGATCTGGGCTTTGATGATCGGGCTGATTGTTCTTCTGGCGGCGATTGTGCCCGAGTTTCGGTCACTATTGCATGAGGCAATCGGCGTAGCCACAGGAAGGGATCCCTCCTACCTTATTGCCAGGGAGTCATCCAGGATATTCTTCGAGGATCAATTATTCAGCCTGGGCCACACGGCAGCCCTGTACACCAATTTGTTCTTGTTGGCGCCCGTGCTCGTGCTGGTTTTCCTTTGGTGCCAGGTACGAGTGCGCCACAAGCATCCGGGCCGGGTGCTGCTGGCTGTTTTTTTTCCTTTCGGTCTGATCTTGCTTTTGTTTCAGGAGCGTTTCGGGGAATACGCCGCTCCGGCCGTGGCAATTCTGTTTGCCTGGTCGCTGGTCGCCGGCGCGCGTATGTATTGGTCGTTCTTTCGCATGGCCACAGCCAGGGCCCGCGCGGTTATCTGGGGAGTACTATTGGGTACGGCTGTTCTGGCTGCCCTGGTGCCCCTGGTGACCAGCCTTGTGTATTCGGCCCGAACCGACTTGGTCGTCTACCAGCGTGTCCTGATGGAATTTGGTGAAGAGTTGGCCGTAAACACTCCCCCGGTTATGGATCACAACGGTCGACCGTCATACGGGATTCTGACAAGCTGGAACGAAACCCATCCGCTCTTGTACTCTGCCGGACGTCCGGTCATGACCAGTTCCTTCGGCACCCTGGAGGCGTTGCGCGGCAATCGGGCGGGGTTTCGGCTCTTGCTCACCGACGACGAGGAAACGGCCTATCGCGAACTTGCTGAGAAACGGATACGTTTCGTGGTCGTGACGCAGATTTTTTCACAAGTGACGGCCATGTCGGTGATGGCCGAGATGCCGCAGCCGCTGATGCAAGTTGAGACCAGCGTGCACGGGGAAGGTTACGCCCGGCACTATCGACAGTTGCCTGCTTTTGAAGAATGTCTGCACACCCGAATGCTGATCAGTGACGGGACAATCATGAAGGTTGGCGAACAAGAGCACAAGGCCCTGGCTCATTTTCGCCTGTATCTCGAGTCTTCTTCGACAATCGGTCTTTATGGCCTGCGCATACCGCTGATCAAGGCCTTCGAAGTTGTCAAGGGCGGGCGTCTGGCAGGCAAGGCGCCGGCCGGTGAATTGATACGGCTGAGATTGTCCGTATTGACCAATACCGGTCGAAAGTTCACCTACGCAAGACGAACCGAGGCGAAATCGGACGGGCACTTCGAGTTTATCGTACCCTATCCGACCGAACCTTGGGATTCGCCAACCCGCACGGTGGGTCCCTATAGGATCCGGGTTGCTGACCGGGTTTACCATGTTGGAGTCAGCGACGAAGATGTTCGTATGGGGCGCACTGTATTAGTACAGTGACCATTTAATTCACCCTTTTAATGTTGCATAAAAATTCGTCATCCCGGCGTGCTTTAAGCCGGGATCCATATAGCGAAGACTGGGTGCCGGCTTAAAACATACCGGCATGACATTGTTTTTAGGAAGTCAATTTTAGTGAAAGAGCTGTTTCGTTGAATGAGGCTAAGCTAAGGCTAAGAAAGAATAACTATCTATCAAGTCAGATTTTATGCAACTGTAGGGTTCGATATTGCAATTATTGGGGTTTTACTTACATTGAAGAAAAAATTATGGCTCTATGAGTTGATTGCGGTCGGGCTGGCTTCAATAGCAGTTTTGGTGCGCTGCTTCCCCTGGAAATATATCTTTTCGAACGGCACGGTCGTCTTGCCGGGCACCGACCCTTACTATCATCTTTGGCGGGCCGAGATGCTGGTGAACAGTTTTCCGGCCTTGCCGACCTTTGATGCCTTCATAAGTTTTCCGCAGGGGGCCCATATCCCCTGGCCCCCGGGTTTTGATCTGCTGGTCGCCTTGCCGGGCTTGCTGGGAGGCGGCTCATCAATACTGGCAACCTGGGGTGCGGTTCTGATGCCGTTACTCGGTGGCCTTTCTGTCTATCTGGTCTATCGCCTTGGCCGGCGCGCATTCGATCCGGTCACCGGTCTGCTGGCGGCCGGGTTTTTGGCCCTGATGAGTGGAGCAATCGGGTTTTCGTTCGTTGGCCGGGTGGACCATCATGGACTGGTCGCCCCGGTCACTCTGGGGATGTACTTAGCGCTCCTGGCCGCTTGCGAGGCTTCATCAAAACGTAAGTCAATCGCCTGGAGCATAACTTGCGGCCTGCTGGTGGCTGTTTCGGTTGGTTCATGGATAACCAGCCCGCCTTTGTATTTTCTTCCAATCCCGTTGACCCTGGCATTTATGAGATGGTCGCCCGAAATTGCCAAGCTGCGCCGGGTCGCCTGGTATTGCCTCGGTTCGACGATTGTTTTTGTGCTGCTGACAGTATTGCTCAGTGCCGATCTTCAGGCCAACCCGTTTACTCTCTACCAGCCTTCCTGGTTCACGGTGATTCTGTTCGGTCTGGCAGCCCTGGGTGTGATTCCTTTTATGTACCCCGGCCGGATTTTCATCTTTGTCTGGGCTGGACTGGCCGGGTTGATAACGATCTTGTTTGCGGCCGTACCCGGCACTCTGGCTCCTCTGCTCGAGGCGGTTCAGATTGCGACCGGTGATGACGTGTCGTACATGATTGCCAGGGAATCTTCAAAGATGTACCTGCAGGGCGGGATGTTTACGCTTAGTCACTCGGCCGCCCGGTATACCAATTTGTTTTTATTGGCCCCCTTCATGATCGGCATCTATTTGTGGCAGTTGATCAAAGCCAAAAAGTTCAAAAGTGGTCAGGTATTGGTGGCAGTCTTCTGGCCCTTCGGCCTGATATTGCTTCTCGGTCAGGAACGTTTTGGCGAATACTCCGCTCCGGCCGTAGCCCTGATTTTTGCCTGGGCGCTTACCGAAGGCTTAAGAATATTCGTCTCATTTTACAAAAACGCCGCTTCAAAGATCCGGGCCAGGCTGTGGGGCGCCCTTTTAGTTGCTGGCCTGGCTTTTGCGCTGTTTCCTCTGGTGTCCAGCCTGGTCCTTCTGGCTCGAACTGATCAGGTAAAATTCCGGCGTGATTTTTTAGGCTATTGTCGAAAGCTTTCGGAGCAGATACCCCGGCCAAAAGTCATCGATGGCCGGCCGCAATGGGGTGTCTTGACCAGCTGGAACGAAACCCACCCGGTTCTGCTCACTGCCCGGTTGCCGGTTGTCGCTTCTTCCTTCGCTACCAAAGACGCCCTGCGCGGAAACCGGGTCGGGTTTCGAATTTTACTGGCAATCGACGAGGAAGCGGCCTATCAGGAACTGGCCGACAACCGGATTCGCTATGTTGTTGTGGCGCCCATTATTACCCAAGTCAACGCCATGGCCGCCATGGCCGGCACGGCCAAGAACTACATGAAGATCAATACTACTGTTGAGGCGGGTGGTTATACGCGACATTTTCAGCCGCTGGTTCCATTTGCCGAGTGTCTGCATACCCGCATGCTGGTCAGTGACGGCACAACCATGGATGTCTCAGGCAACAAGCAAAAGCCGCTGGCCCACTTTCGTTTACACTTTGAATCAACGTCGGCAACCTCCCTGTTCGACATGAAAATTCCCCAATTCAAGACATTCGAAGTTGTTGCCGGAGCGCGCCTGGTGGGCCAGGCCGGGCCGGGCGAACTGGTTCGCTTGCGCTTGACCGTCAAAACCAATATTGGTCGTTTGTTTACTTATCGTCGCGAGGTCGTGGCCGGAGCCGATGGGCGTTATTCTATTACCGTACCTTACTCGACGGCTAAACGAAACTCGGCCGTCCGTACGCTAGGAGCCTATCGGATAAAAATCGGTTCAGGCGTCAGCCTGGTTGAGGTGACCGAACAAGATGTCATTGCTGGGCGTGAGGTGTCGGTTAATTAAAACGTATTTTTTCCCCATGGGAGATGCATTGTGTCTGGGCGAATATTGATTACCGGTGGAGCAGGGTTTCTCGGCTGCTCGCTGGCCAAGAGTTTGTCTGACGACAATCAGGTCGTCTTGCTGGACAACCTGCATCGAAACTCGCTGCAACACACTCAATTGTTGAATCATGAAAATATTATTTTTATTGAAGGCGATGTTCGTGATTCAGGGATTGTAAGTGATGCATTGAAAAATTGCACAAGCGTTATTCATTTGGCTTCAATTGCCGGAGTTGAAACTGTTGAAAAAAGCCCGGTCGAGACGATGCAAACAACTCTTTTCGGCACGGAAAACATACTGTCTGCTTGTTGCCGGATTGATCGGATTGAGCGGATTGTGATTGCCTCGAGTTCGGAAGTATACGGTCGAAAGGCAAATCGAGTTTGTGAGGCTGATAGTCTGATTCCGGGACAGTTCAGTTCTGGACGTTTCAGTTACGCGGTCAGCAAGTTGGCCGCTGAGTTCTTAGCGCTTTCATATCACCGCCAGTATGGCTTGCCGGTTACAGTAATAAGGCCTTTCAATGTTTACGGGCCGGGCCAGGTCGGTCAGGGCGCGGTGCGCATTTTCATTTCAAGGGCTTTGAGCGGCTTGCCTTTGGAAATTCACAATGGGGGCAGTCAGCTGCGGGCCTGGTGTTATATTGATGACTTCGTCGACGGCCTGTTGAGTAGCCTGGTCTGTGAGGATGCTGTTGGTGAAGTCTTCAACCTCGGTAACCCGGATTGCGTAGTCAGCGTCAAAGAATTGGCCGAGATGATTCTCGACCAGACAAACAGCCGGCTGCCTGCTAGAGTTATAGCCAAAGCCGGGCCGGATGTGGATGTTCGCGTTCCGGATATTTCCAAAGCCCGCCGCATGCTTGGTTTCTCGCCGGGGATATCCCTGGTGGAAGGCTTGCGGCGTAGCCTGGACTGGTATCGGGTACAGGCAGGTCGTTTACAGGAGGGCAGCTGTGGTTGAACTGGCTTCATTGGGTACCGGGCAGGTCGGTCTCGGCGATTTGGGCGAGTGTGGGCCGGGCTGTGTGATCGAAGCCGGGGTCAGGATTTTCGGCGCCGGCTATGTGCGTTTGGGTAGCGATGTATATCTGGGGCATGATTCGTTTTTCAGGGCCTACCCGGACGGGTGGCTTGAAATCGGTAACGCTTGCTGGATTGGACCGGGTTGCGTAATAAACAGTTTCGGCGGTGTGGTTGTGGGCCGCCGCGTGGGGATCGGACCGGGTGTCAAGATAATTACTTCAATGCATCAAGGCGCTGATCCGGATAAGCCAATCATTGACAGACCAATTGTGGCTGAATCGGTCAAGATTGCCGATGGGGCCGACATCGGGGCCGGTGCAATTTTACTGCCCGGGGCTTACGTAGGCAACAATGCGCAGGTAGGTGCCGGGGCCGTGGTCACCGGGCGGGTGGCTGATAACGACGTGGTTGCCGGAGTTCCGGCCAGAAGCATTAGTTCCGGGTAACCGGGCAGGGAATTGAGTATGCGGCCCGAGTTGACAATATTGATGCCGGTATACAACGAAGAGCAGAATCTTCGGCTCAATCTGCCGATTCTCGAAAAAGTGATTGGCGATTGTACTTCGAAGTATGAAATATTGATAATTGACGATGGCAGTAGTGATTGTTCACGGCAGGTTGCGAAAAAAGCGTCTCAAAAAAACCCAAAGATCAGACTGGTGCGGCATTCACGAAATCTCGGTCCCGGAGCGGCAATTCCGACTGGAATATTCTGGTCCCGGGCGAAATGGATTATGCTGATCCCGGCCGACCTGGCTTGTGAGCCGGATGAGATCTGTGGACTATACGAGGCTCGCCAGGGAGTAGATCTTGTGGTGGCTTTGCGTTCCGACCGGCGCGACAATCCTTTGTGGCGGCGAATTCTTTCGATGGCCTATATCGGTTTGTTGCGCGGTTTGACTCAAACAAGCATCGAACAGTTCAACTATTTGCAGTTGTTCAAGCGTAAGCTTTTTGCAAGCTTGCCGCTATTTAGTCGAGGCGTATTCGTGACGGCCGAAATTATCTTGCGGGCCGAAAGCGCAGGTTTCGTACTCACCCAATTTCCGATGACCTACCGGCCGCGAACGACGGGACAAGCCCGGGGGGCCAGTCCCCGAGCTGTCGCCCGCTGTGCCCTGGAGATGACCGGTTATCTGGCCGGACAATAGAGGACAACATGGAAATTCATCCAGCAATTATCGGCACGCTATTGGGTTTCTTGGGAGCTATGATCGGCAGCTTTTTGAATGTAGTGATTTGCCGTTTGCCGGATGACGAACAGTCGATTGTTCGGCCGCGCTCCCGTTGCCCGGGCTGCAACACAACCATTCGCTGGTATGACAACATACCCGTGCTGAGTTTTTTCATTCTGAAAATGCGTTGCCGCAATTGCCGGCAGCCAATTTCCTGGCGTTATCCCGTTGTGGAGGCCATGACCGCGGGTCTGGCCTTGCTGTTGTGGTGGCGTTTCGGTTTGTCAAAAGAATTGGCGGTCCACTTTGTGTTTACGGCGGCTTTGATTGCGGTGACATTTATTGATCTGGACTTACGCATCATTCCCAACGAAATAAGCTTGCCGGGAATTCTGATCGGATTTGGTTGTTCTTTTCTGTGGCCGGGATTCTGGAAAGATTCGTTGATTGGACTCCTGGTCGGTGGTGGTGTTTTGTTTCTCTTGTCGGAAGGCTATGCTCTGATTCGACGTCGTGAAGGCATGGGCATGGGCGATGTCAAGTTACTGGCCCTGCTTGGGGCCTGGTTGGGTTGGCAGTCTCTGCTGTTTGTTTTGTTGTTTGCATCCATCCAGGGTGTCTTGGTTGCGGTATTCATGTTGATCGCCGGAGTCAAGTTGAAGCCGCCTTTGCCGGAAGAATGGGAGTTGGAGGAGCAAGACCAGGGACCTGAAGCGGCCCAGCCGCCAGATTCTGTTGAGCAGCAAGAGAACTCCCCGGTCGAAGAAGATCAGGACGATGAAGAAACACCATTTTTAATGGCCGCAATTCCTTTTGGTCCTTTTCTGGCGATCAGTGCAGTAGAGTACTTGTTTTTTGGGAACTGGTTTTATACCTGGATGCGAGGCGGGTTCTGAATAGTTGATAGGAACGAAGAATGCGACGAATCGGAATAGGACTGAAACCGTTGATCGTCATCTATATGATAGTGATCATCGGTATCTTGGCTGCCGGGCTGGTCTACACGACCGTGCGCCTGGCTCGTCACGGGCTGCTAATGGAAGAAACCAGACTGCGCCGGGAATTCCTAACTGACCTGTCGACCCGCCTGATAGGACTATGCCCGAGACTCTTTGAAAAAAAACCATGCAATCCAATCGCCGGCTGGACAAAAAAACTGAAAGAAGTCTATCCGGCCCTGGTGCGGCTGTCGGTGTTTGATCCACAAGGGGACCTGGCAATCACTTCGGATCCTGAGTTGGCGGCCCGGGCCATGTGGGATGCATTCGGCGCAAGAACGGCAGGCGGCGGGCCCCAAGACGACTGGTCGGTTTGGGAGCGTGGCTCCAAGCGAGTTTTGGAAGTTACAGTGCCAATCGAAGAGGCAGGCTGGAAACTGAGTGGCTTGTTTGCCCTGGACGCCTCAGACAAAGCGGCTGCCCGAATAACTTACCGCCTGCTGGTTTACTCGGCCCTGCTTGCAGTGGTCATGGTTCTTCTGGGCTGCGTGTTGCTCAATCGCTTGATAGTCAAGCCGCTTGAAAAACTGCTGCAATCGGCAGATCGCATTTCCGAAGGAGATCTGACTTTCCTGCTGTCGGCCGATCGGGGCAGTGAGTTGGGCCGACTGGGGTCGTCCCTGTCACGCATGGCACAACGTATAGAGGAAGACCAACAGCGCTTGAAAGATCAGATCGATGAACTCAAGCATCTGAATCGCGAAATACATCAAGCACAGCAGGGACTAATTCGATCAGAGAAACTGGCATCAGTTGGTAA
>JAFDKH010000107.1 GCA_019307065.1 Deltaproteobacteria bacterium | reverse complement strand
AGCCTTCGAGTAGTCGCTTTGGCATTCGGGAGTGCGTACAGGGTGCCGACTACAGTTCGCAGGCCATAATAGACAGGGGTTGGTTCTATGTCATCTCCCATATCGAAACGGGAAATATAAAAAGTGCCGCCGGTATCTCCGGACCATGGCGGATCTTCATTGAAAGTGTTAGTGAACTCAACAGTCTGACCTTGAAGAATTATGAAGGGATCAATGGTCATTGTAGGAAGTCCATCTGGTTCGCCGGTTGCATCGGCGAACGCTCCACAAGCTACCAGCCCGAAAGCGCAACAGCTTATACCGAATAATCTGAATAATATTCTCAGCATGATTACCGCAAGCAAGACTAGCATAGGGTAACAGCCGGGGCCAGTATAAGAGCCATTTTCAACTGCCCTTGACTTGGCGCGGAGGGCCGATTAGGGTCCGTTTCTAATGCCGATTCCAATTGCATTCATATTTCTGCTGATGCTGGCTAGCGCTGTAGCCATGTTCGCTCGGCGCTGGGAGCTGCCCTATACCGTCGCCCTGGTTGTGACCGGTCTGGTTATCTCGATTCTACGCGAACAATTCTATCCCGATCTGGATGTCGGCTTGCACCTGACTCCGGAACTGCTGTTTATCGTTTTTCTGCCGGTCTTGATCTATGAAGCAGCATTTCACTTTAACTTGCGCGATTTTTTCGCCAACTGGAAGGCTATCATTACTTTGGCGGCCCCGGGCCTGATAGTCGGCATCTTCGTAGCCGGCAGTTTGATTTTCGGGTTGTCGCTGTTGCTCGAACTGGGACTGTCGTTCGGGGGAGCCTTGCTGATAGCGGCCATGTTATCGGCAACCGATCCGGTCGCTGTGATTTCTTTGCTGCGCGAAGTCGGGGCCCCGCGCCGGTTGAGTATCTTGATGGAAGGCGAAAGCCTGCTGAATGACGGGGTAGCAGTAGTGGTTTTTGGGGTGATCCTGGTTGCCTTGGGGCTCGACAGCCTCCATCCGACCTTGACTGCGACTTTTGTGTTGCAGTTTCTAAGCTGGGAAATCTTGGGAGCTCTGCTAATCGGTACCGCAGTAGGTGTCTTGATGTCCTGGGTTACAACCCGGGTAGATGACCACTTGATCGAAATTACTCTGACAACCTTGGCGGCTTTCGGCTCTTTTCTGTTGGCCGATTGGGCGCATGCCTCGGGAGTTATTGCCTGTCTGGTGGCCGGAATGTTGACCGGCAACTTTGGGGCACGTCTTGGAATGTCGGCTACCACCCGGGTGGCAGTTGCTTCATTTTGGGAATATCTGGCGTTTTTAGCCAACTCCTTTGTGTTTCTGCTGGTTGGTCTGGAAGTCTCGCCCTCACGTCTGATTGGGAACTGGGTACCGGTTTTATTGGTTTGGATTGCCCTGCTGGCTTCTCGATCGCTACTGGTCGGCGGGGCTTTGCCGCTGATAAGTCGTTTCGAGGGTAAGATGGCGCGCCTATCGGGAGCGGCCATCGTCTGGGGTGGTTTGAGAGGCGGAATCGCAATGGTACTGGCATTGTCCATTCCGCGCGAGTGGCCGTTTCGGGACCTGGCCATCGATGTTGTCTTTGGCACATGTTTGCTGACGATCCTGGTACAAGGTACCACTATGAGCCGGCTCCTGTTGCGCCTGGGTTTGGCAAAAGATCGGAGTGGTGAACGGCGCTTACAGGAAATACGCGGTCATTTCAGGAGCATACAAGCAGCCATGCGGTTTCTGGATCGCCAGCGCGAGGTCGGTACGATCGGAAAGGAAATGTACGAAGAAGTCCATGGCGAGTTGGTTGAAGACTTGCGATCCCTAGAACGACAGAGTACCGATACAAAGGATGTCGAGGAACAAATGCGCCAGGCCGAAGGCCAGGAACTCAGGCGACAGCTGTTGCAGGTGCGCAAGGCGGCTCTACGTCAGGCTCAAGTAGATGGGCATCTGGCCGAAAAAGTCGTCAGGCGTCTGGTCGGCCAGCTCGACGAGCAGCTCCATCGGATGAATGAGGAATGAACAATTTTGGTAAGTCCTGTGATTACCAGCTGACGTTTTCCAAAGAGAATATATCACCGCTATAGATGGCCCGCGAGTAAACCAGAGTTTTGTCATCTTGGGTTAGATCGAAATCAAAAGTATAGATATCGTCAAGTTCAGTGATCGCTTCGGCTTTTGAGGTTTTGACACTTATCTTCCAGAGCCGGCCACCTGAAGGGACTGATTCCATGTAAAACAGGAAGCGACCATCTTTTGACCAGCGGATACGGCGCCGCGAGAGTTGGAAAGATTGGTTCTTAGTAATAGTCCGCACAGCTTCATCATCGACATTTGCGATTCTAAGTTCAGACTCACCGAGGCGCTCATGGGAAGGCGCCCAGCGATAAGCTATCTGCTTTCCGTCCGGTGACCAGGCCGGGTAGGTTTCGAATCCTGGCAACTTCGAGAATTCGCTGACCGATCCGGTCATTAAATCGACCAGCCACAAGCGCCGGCTGCTCTTGCGCAGCTTCTGGCCCGAAAAGGCGACCATCAGGCAATCCGGGTTGGCGACTGGCGCCCATAGCCTGTAGAATTTATCTACCAGCGTCTTTGATTTGACTTTCTCGATATCGATTATCCCCAAACGCCGATCTGTTCCGACGGTGGATGCATAAACCAATTTATTCTCGCCGCACCAGGAGAAATCTCTGATTCCCTCAGGGGCCTGGATGACCTCTTCAGCCGATAGATCCGATTCGAGCAGGATAAGTTTCCTCTGGGAAGAGTCATCGCTGTTGCGCTGCGAACGGAAAGCAATTCTTTTTGCCTTGGGCGACCAGACCGGGAAGCGATCGGCCCAGACATCGTCGGTGATGGCGGTTGTCCGGGATTCGGTTGTTTCATGTAAGGCAATATCCAGTCGCCGACCGGCCGTATTGAAGATGATGTTGTTGCCGTCTGGCGATACATCTGGGGCACGTTGATCTTCGGTGGCACCCTGGGTGACAAAAGTCGAGTCGCCGCCTCTGGCGCGAATTCTCCAGATGGTCATTGTCCCGCCGCGTTTGGATGCGTAGACGATCCACTCACCGTCTGGTGACCAGGTCGGGTCAGTGTTGTGGACCAATTTTTCTTTTCCGTCCTTGGTCAAGACTGCCAGTTTTTTAGACTTGAGTTTGACTACGGCGATGTCGCGAGTCGAAGAATAACCTGGGTAGTGCAATACCAGCACTAGACTTTTCCCGTCGGGTGACCAACGTGGACGCAAGTAAGACGCCGACTCGTCACCTGCGAGAATCATTTTTTTCTGACTACCATCTGGTTGCGAGATGGAAATATCATAGCTGCCCTGCGAGTTTCTTTCGGAAAAAGCCAGCCAGTTACCGTCCGGGGAAAGATCGGCCGCTCCGATTCCATCGAGCATGGTAACTAAAGAGCCTCCGAAGGCGGGTACTTTCACCAGCCGACTGGTTTCTTTGTCGACAACCGGAAAGATTAAATCATTACCATCTTTACTCCAGGTCAGTCCGGCCAAGTTGAAGGACTGTATGGCTCCAGCTCCGGTCGAGGATCGAATAAGTTTGACCTTGGGGTAAGGGCTTACCCAAACATCATTGTCTTTAACAAAAGCGAAGAAACGTCCATCGCGCGACCAGCGTCCGGCTTGCTCGACCGCTTGGGACGAAACCAAATGGCGCAGCACTTGCGGCCCGGTTGACGTCTTTTGTTTTTTAGCCGGCCACAAAAGAAAAGCCGCTACAGTTGCGACACAAATCAATATGGCCAGACCTGGCAACTTGTACGCTTTTGGCCTGGTTGTTTTGATCGCTTTGGTCGGTATTTCACCAGCCAGTGCCTGAACAAGAGACTGGGCAGTCTGGAAACGTTTGGCCGGATCTTTTACCAGGCAACGCAGGATGATTGCCTCGAGGTGTTTTGAGATAGACGGATTCTTCAATCCCGGGGGATCGGGTTCATCATTGACTTGTTTGAGCGCCACGGCTACCGGTGTATCGGCGACATGCGGCGGATCCCCGGTCAACATCTCGTACAGGATTGTTCCGACCGAGTAAATATCGGACGTCGGTCCGACGTCCTCACCCTGGGCCTGCTCGGGAGACATGTATTCTGGCGTGCCGACCACCAGGCCGATCTGGGTGGCCCGTTTGCTGGATGCCAGGCGCGCGATCCCGAAATCGGTGATGACCACACGACCGGTTTTATCCTCGATCATAATGTTGCCGGGCTTCAAGTCGCGATGGATGATACCCAGCCGGTGGGCTTCTTCGAGACCGACACAGATCTCAGTCGCGATCCGAGTAGCCTCTTCGGAGGAGAAGGGGGCATTCTCTCTGATTGCATCGACCAATGAGTGCCCCACCACGAGTTCCATCGAGATAAAAGTGTGCCCATCCATCTGCAAAAACTCATGCAAGCGGCAAATATTCTTGTGCGTGACAGAGCGGGCAAGTTTGACTTCTTGCTTGAAGCGGGCAAGTGATTCGGGATCAGTTGCGAGATAGCCGTGAATGAATTTCAAGGCTACGAAGTCGTCGAGGGCCCGGTCTCTGGCTTTGAATACCTGTCCCATCCCGCCTTCGCCAAGCGGGCCGATGATTTCGAAACGTTCGCCGGTGACGTCGCCAGATCCGAGAATCGGCCTTTTGCCGGTTGCCGCAAGTGCAAGACTCGGATCCCAATGGACTTCGAAGACCTCGAGCGGTTCTTGCTTGCCCTTGACCAGGACAGCGTCGAAAGGAATGCAGGCAATCTGCTTGCCCTCAACCGACAGGTTTGCCTGGTCGAGTTCGGCTTTAACCGTTGCCGATACAAGAATCATGTTAGCGCTGGCTAACGATTCGACCCGTGCGGCAGCGTTAACTACATCGCCGAACAAGTCATGCTCTCGTATTATGACTGTACCGTAGTTGATCCCGATCCGAACCATGATCGGTTCGGATTCGGATTGCGACTGGTTATGCTGTTTCAGGGTTGCTTGCATGGCCATTGCTGACTCGACTGCCTGCCCGGCCGTCGGATATGAGGCCATGATAGCGTCCCCGATGGTCTTGATAATTGTGCCCGAGTGGGCTTCGACTTGCGGAAACAAGAGCTTGTTATGTCGCTCGACCATGGCCAGGCCGGCTTCGTCGCCGTGTTTTTCGAAGAAAGCAGTCGAGGCAACAATGTCGGAGAAAAGTACAGCCCTTAGCCGATGATCGAATTTTTTATCATCAATAGGCCCAGTTAGTTTTTGGGCTTCGATGATCATGGTTACCTGGGATGATGGAGCCGGAAAACGACCCATGAGTGTTTTTCGAGGAGTATTTGGCATGCTTACGAAAAACGATAAGACGTGCCGGGCAGCTTGTCAAACCAGACCATGATCGATCAACCTGTTTTAGGTTGTTTGGGCCGGGCTAGTGGGTAATTCGATCCAGAAACGGCTTCCGGCTCCTATTTTGGATTCTACGCCAAGCTGACCACCCAGGCGTTGGATTCCCTTTTTTACCATGGCCAGGCCGATACCCGTGCCAGGGTAAGATTCGATATCGTGAAGTCTCTCAAGCACGCGAAAGATCAATTCATGATGACGCGGGTCGATGCCGATCCCGTTGTCGCTGACCCACAAGCGGGTCCGACCGTTGTGCTGGACGGCGCTGACTTCAACTCTGGGGTGTATGCCGGGGGCTACAAACTTAATAGCGTTGGCCAGAAGGTTTTCGACAACCTGCAGCAATATGGCGCGGTGACCGAGTACGGCCGGCAGAGGTTTTTGGACGCTGACCTTGGCTTTTTTTTCTTTCATCTGTGCTTCGAGCTGTAAGAGAACATCGGCCACCAGCATTTCGAGATCGACGGGTTCATGTTCGATTTCCGCCCGGCTCACCCGACTGTAACCTAGCAAGTCTTGTATCAATATATCCATATGCCGGGCGGTGCTGACTATGCGCCGGGTGAATTCCTGGCCCTCCGGGTCGAGATTGTCGGCGTAGTTCTCCAGTAGAGCCTGAGCAAAGCCCTCCATGGCTCGCAACGGCGTGCGCAAGTCGTGTGATACCGAGTAGGCGAAGGAATCCAGCTCGGTATTGACTTCGGCCAGGCGCTGATTGACTTGGGCAAGCTCACCGATTTGTTTGGCCAGTTGTCTCTCCATCCTAAGGTGCTTGGTGACGTCGATTCCAGTGCAAACGATGTAATCAACCAGACCGCCCGAACCTGTCAGGGTTGTATATAGCCAGCGGATTAGGCGATGCTGGCCGTCTTTTGTCTGCCAGGTGTTTTCTTGCCTGTCGATTTTTTCACCGCGGCTGACTTTTTCAATTACTTCCAAGACAGAATCCGCTTCCTCGGCGATTAGAAAAAGGTCCTGGATTCGCTGACCATGAACTTCGGAAACCGCGTAGCCGGTTGTTTTCTCACAGGCTCGGTTGAATCCAACGATCTTACCCTCAGAATCCAGAACCACAACCAGGGCGGCCACGGTATTGAGGATTACGCTTGAGAAGTCACGTTCTCTTTGCAGCTCTTGTCTCAAGTGGTCGCTATGAAAAAATGCCGGTAAATCGACGCTCAGGGATTGTTCAGGAACTTCTCCAGCTTTGGCTTTGTAGCGGGCGATAAATTCATTAATTTTTGAGGGTTTTGCCATTACGAATCGGCAATGCTTGTCGCCCTTGGCGCGGCATTCGATTTCAGCCGCAACCAGCGGGATGCCAAACGAGTTTTCACACCAGCCAGAAGAATATCCGGCGTTCATAATACAGACCGGATGATCGCTTGGTTTGTTTTTGTCAAGCCAGGTGTCGGCTTCGAACGAATGCGGGTGATCGTATACCAGGAAATAATCGTCGTCGGGGCTGGGGTTCGAATCCGGCAGAATGTCGACGAAAGCCCAGCCCGAGTAAGCAAAATGTACCGGGCCGTCCGAAAGCCGCTCAACAGGATCGCTGATGCCCAGTTGCTCGTGAAAATGGCTGGCATCGGCTTTACCGATGGCATGCCCCAGATCGAATAAGAAAGCCGCGGCTACCTTGCGGGCCTGTTCGCGGGAGAGATTTTGTTGCAATGATGCCACCAGGTCGAAGAACTCGGTCGACAGAGAGGCTGCCCGAACAAGAATATAGCGCTCCCCGGAGATCTCTATCGTGCCCTGGCTTGGATCAGAGTTATACTTTTCGAAGTATTCCCGGACGCGCTGCTGGGCCTTGACGAAGACCGCATTGAGTTGCTCAGGTACTTTTACTGTTTCATCCGTCATATAGGCTCCCACGCATATCACGCCCCGACAAACTATTACAAGAGCACTGCCGGATTCAAGCCCCCCCAGCTTCCCTTTTTGACTCCCTGCGTCCCCGTTTTTATCAGGCTTGCGGAGTAAGCGCTTTACACCTATCATGGGCGCCTGTCTGGGAGGAATAAGTGTCTGAGAGCAAACGCTGTAGCGGATGTCAGACGGTTTACCACTCTGATCACTGGGCTAATGCCCGTGAGAATTGCCCGGCCTGCGGGTCGCGCCTGGTCGAGACAGCCGATACGCCCATAGGCCTGACCTATGAGCACTACGACTCCTCGGCGGATGTGAAGTTCGACCTGTCTGGACTGCTGACGCCGGCCCAACGGCGCGAGGCCAGGACGATTGGGATCATCGGTGTCAGTCTTATCATCGTTACTTTTATTGCCCGAATTCTTTTTGTGGTTCTTGGCAGACTCGAGGGTTTCTGGGCCGTACCCGTCTGGGTTGATTTGCTCATGGCTGTTATGATTCTGATTGGCGTGCTGGCTGTTGTCTGGGCGGTGCGAAAACTAGTGATTCATAGCAGGGTTTACAAGAGTGATCCGGTACAAGATCGACATTCCTAAGTCAGGAGGAACACGTGCGTGTATTCAAGTGTCTTTTCATTCTACTAATTGCAATCAATAGCATGGCCGTTGCTGCCGATGACAAATTGAGCCCGGCCATGGGAGGCAAGCAGATGTTCCTAACTGAAAAAGATATCATGGCTGTAATCGGTCAGCTGCAAGCCAAATTCAAAAAGGCCAAGACCGAACAGATCGAGAGCGGAGTACACCAGGTGGCTCGGTTGTGGAAAGAAAAGGACGGGTCAGCCGGGGATTTTGCCAAGTTTTGCTCGGCTCATTTCATGACCGGTAAAGACCGCGATGCCCTTTTTGCGCGCTTCGAGAGAAAGCTCGAACTGTTGTCAGGGCACATGAACGCTCTGTCGATTGAGCTTCAATTGGAGATGCACGAAGACCTGGGCCCGCTATTGCCGGTTGATCACCTCTTTGCCGCTTTCAGTCCGGGCGCGCATTTGTCCGAGGATATGTTCAAGTCGAAACTGGCCTTTGTGTCTTTACTTAATTTTTCCCAGGCTACTCTCGAGCAAAAGGTGAAGAAGGGCGGTCGCTGGAGCCGCCGCCAATGGGCCGAGGTGCGTCTGGCAGCCGAATTTGCCCATCGAGTGCCGGCCGAGATTATCCAGGAGATCTCGAAAGTCAGCAGCCAGGCCGATTCTTATATCGCGGCCTACAACATCTGCATGGATCACGTTGTTGCCAAAGACAAAAAGCCGATGTTCAGAAAAGATCTCAAACTCATTAGCCACTGGGGCTTGCGCGACGAACTCAAGGCAAAGTATGCCGACCCGAATAAAAACCTGGCCAAGCAAGAGATGATCTACACAATCATGCAGCGCATCATTGATCAGGAGATCCCCAGGGTTGTTATTGACAATCCCAAAGTCAACTGGGATCCGGTTGCCAATACAGTCGACGGCAAACCGGCCGAACGGGAAGCCGATACGCGTTATCAACACTTGTTGGCAACTTTCAACGCGGTCAAACAGCTCGATCCGTATTATCCCGACGCAGCCACCCAGATCAAGCGGGCTTTCGAGCTCGAGCGTGAAATGCCTGAACAAGATGTAGTTGCCTTGCTTGAAAGCGTACTAAAAGCCCCAGCATCGAAAGAAGTTGCCAAGCTGATTGAAAAGCGACTTGGACGAAAGCTACGACCTTTCGACATCTGGTACGATGGCTTCAAGGCCCGAGCCGACATCGACGAAAGAAAGCTGGACAAGATCGTCGCAGAAAAATATGCCGATATTGAAGCTTTTCAAAATGGCTTGCCAGAAATCCTGGACAACCTCGGGTTCGACAAGAAAACAGCTGCATATCTTTCAGAGCGGATCGAGGTCGATCCGGCCCGCGGAGCGGGCCATGCCTGGGGACCGCAGATGCGCACTGAAAAAGCCCACCTGCGGACCCGAGTACCGGCCAAAGGTATGAACTACAAGGGGTTCAATATTGGCATGCACGAGCTGGGGCACACAGTCGAACAGGTTTTCTCGCTCTATAAAGTGGATCACACCCTGCTCGAAGGTGTTCCCAATAATGCTTTTACCGAGGGTTTTGCATTTGTTTTCCAGGGACGCGATCTACAGGTGCTGGGTCTTTCCAAGCCCGATAAGAAAAAAGAAGCATTAAAGGCGCTGGATATTTTTTGGGCCACACGAGAAATCGCCGGAGTTGCCCTGGTCGATATCAAGGTCTGGCACTGGATGTACGAACATCCCAAGGCAACCCCAGCTCAGTTGCGCCAGGCAGTCATAAAAATAGCCAAGGACATCTGGAACCAGCACTACGCCGATGTTTTCGGCCACAAGGACAGCCCGATTCTGGCCGTGTATTCACACATGATTAGTTATGGCCTTTACCTGTCTCACTATCCTCTGGGCCACATTATCGCCTTCCAGATCGAAGACTACTTCAAGACGCATAAACTGGCCAAAGAGATGGAGCGTATGTGTCTACTCGGAAACATTCTGCCAAACATGTGGATGAAAAAAGCGGTTGGAGCGAAGATCTCCACCAAACCCTTGAATCAAGCTGCTCTATCAGCAACCAAAACTATTAAAAACTGAAGGCCAGGCCGCCCGGGGTGACTGTCCAACTGTAGTCAGTCTGACCCTCTTTGAGCATCCAGCGCCGCTTGAAGTCTTCTGGGCCGGGACTGCCGGCCAACAAAACAATACCGGTAATAATCGTGGCCAGGGCGGCGACCGTGACCACAATATAGACTTCTTGGTTGGGATGATGGTCCAGCGGGAATCCGCCGCCCCAGATAATGGTGGCTTCGACGGCCGGCACCAGCAGGCCGAGGCCGATACACGCCCAACCGCCTGTTTTATGGGCGCGACGGCTGGAATCCATTTCCGCCCAGTCATCCAATGAAACCTCATAGCGAACCGCCATATCGTATTCGATTGGGTTGAGCTTGGCCTGCAGCCAGTCGGCCCGGGTGGGCGGTGTATAGCCCGGCGGCGGGAGAGGGACTTCCGCTTCCTGGGCGCTGACCAGAAGCGGGATCATCAAAGACGCTATCAGGAACATGCATGCAAATCGATTAGGTCGCCTGTGGGTCATCTGGATATCCTTATTGTATTTTGATAAGCCTAACCAATTTTTTTGTCCGGGACAACTTTTCGCCTGGCCTCCCGCCGCCGGGTTTGAGCCTACCCCTCTGGAACACAATCATATTCTGTGGTAACTAAGTAGTATTCAAAACAGGCTTTTTGAAATTTTCCGGGAGAATTTCATGAGGACAGTCACGAAGTTTTTTGGATTTATTGTTGCTATTTCATTTTCAGGCTCGAGTTGCACCGATGTTGATAACAGCAATCCTTATGACCCGAATACTCCGCCAGACAAGCAGGCCAAGGCCAGCCTGAGCGGAGTAGTGCTGGGCCTCGAGGCCGGCGAGGGAGCCGAGCCGGCACCTTTGGTGAGTGCCGCTGTATTGCTCGATGGACCGACCGAAGCCGAAGTCAATCCACAGACCCCCGATGCGCAAGGCGCCTTTGCATTTAACCAGCTCCAGCCGGGCACCTACACCCTGGATGTATCCAGCACCGGATACTTTAGACAAGTCCGCAGCTACTCTCTTGATCCCGGCCAGGACCATGATGACGTCCGGGTTGTGCTGGATGAAATTCCCAGCGGAACCGAAGACGCCGCCCATATTACAGGTCTGGCCAAGTTGAGCGGCGAGATCGTTTTACCTGAGGATGTCCAGGATCACTCGGGCATCATCGTTGAAGTCGAGTTCAGCGGTGTCCGCACTATTACCAACCTGACCGGCGAGTTTGATTTGTTCCTGAACGCCGGCACCTACAATTTGATTTTCAGCGCGGCCGACTACAACCTGGTTCGACGCAATGGAGTAGTTGCTTTAACCGGCCAGACAGTCGAGATTCCCGACAGTCCGGTGGTACTCGAACCTAATCCCGGCAGTGTCAGTGGCCGGGTTCAGCTCGAGTTCGCCGGAACCGATCAGCACGGCGGGGTGGTCGTGGCTATTTTGGGAATCGCGACGACTGCCAGCGCTCCGGACGGCAGCTATGTACTGAGCGGAATACCGGCTGGGGTTCACTCAATCGTTGCAACTCATGAAAATTACGACAGCAACTCAGCCACCGGAATCGTCATCCGCGGAGGCATCCAGGCTTCAGCCCAAGATATTCATCTGGTTTATTCCCGAGGCGGAGTTGCCGGGCAGGTTCTCTTGGTGGGTGAGAATGACCACAGCAACATAGTTATTTCGCTCACTCCGGACATTGCCGGAAACCGATTGTCGGTCAACACCGATACGGGTGGCAACTATACTTTCCAATCGGTTCTTGTCGGTACTTACGAGTTAACCGCATCAAAGGATGGATTCTCCAAGGGTGTGGTCGGTTCGGTGAGCGTCAGTGCCGATTCGATCAGCCCGGTCGCAACTCTCAATCTTCCCCGTAAAGATGATGACTTCGACATCAACGGCGGGGCGGCCTATACCAGTAACCCGGTGGTTGAGCTCACCCTTGATGCAGTCGACGGCGCTGAAATGCGCATAAGTGAAGATCCCAACTTTGCAGATCCGGGACTAGGTGACACGGCTTATCGTACCTACGAATCCCCGGTCGATTTCACCCTCAGCACGGGCGACGGCAACAAGACAATCTATACCCAGATCAAAGACTCCGATGGAATCGAGGGCCGCGTCCTGTCGGCCAGCATCATCCTGGACACCACTCCCCCCAACATTGCCGAGGTATTCATCGACGGGCAGGCCACTTACTGCAATGCTGTCAACGGGATTGTCGAACTGACTTTCAATGCTTCCGACGGAACAAGCGGGGTTAGTCAGATCCAGGTTTCCAACGACCTGGTCTTTAATGAACCCTTCGAGATTCTACCGGCCTCACGCTTGCATGTCCTGGCTGATTTAGGCACCCAGGGCGAGAAGTTCGTCTATGTTCACTTTCAGGATTTCGCCGGCAACACGACGAACGTGCCGGCCCAGGCCAGTATTATTTATGACACTATCGAACCCAGTCTGAATTCTTTTACGGTTGGTTTTGGAGCCGAAAGCAACCCTCAATACTGCAACTCGCCACTGGTTGTGTTGAATATCGATTCCGACGACGCAGCTTTTATGGCGATTTCCAACCAGTCCGGCTTGCCGCAGGCCGCCTACGAACCGCTCCTGAACGGGCGGGCCTGGTTCTTGACCGGCGACGAGGGCACAAAAACCGTCTACTTACGCTTGATGGATGCGGCCGGTAACCTGGCCGGTGATTTCAGCGACACGATCGAACTCGATATGACCCCGCCCGGCACGCCGACAGTCCTGATTGAAAACGGTGCCGAGTACACTAATACCAGGGCACCCGACCATCTGGTAAGTGTTACATTCAGTGCCAGCGATGCAACCTGGATGCGCTGGTCGACAGACGGTGAATTCGACACAGAAGACTGGGATCCGATTCAAAGTCCTTTAGACATCTCTTTACCGACCGTAGACGGCATCAAGACTGTTTACCTGGTATTCAAGGATGATGCCGGTAACCTGACCTCATCGGTATCCGACAGTATCATCCTGGATACCACCGAACCGCAGTTTGGCTCAGTGCAGATTAAAGACGGTGACGTCTACACCAATTCGATGTTGGTGCCGTTGACTCTGAGTGTCGACGAAATATACGAGATGCAGATCTGGTCCGATGCTTCAGCCGATAGCGAACCCTGGGTGCCGTTCGCTCGGGATACCGTGACTCTGCTTGATCCGAGCAGCGGCGACGGTCTGCAGACGGTCTCGGTCCATTTTCGCGATCAGGCAGGCAATGTTAGCAGTGATTACAGCGACACGATCACTCTCGACACGATCCCGCCGACGGTAGTTCATATTCTAACCAATCCAATGACCTTCAATCCCCAGGGGGTTTTCCTGTTTCCGATTGAAACAGCCGGACCGACAACCGAGCTCAATTTTTCCCACTACGAGATACTTGGCGGTAATCTCGAAAGCTGGCAGGTGGATTCAGGTATTATTGGCACAACCACGTTCACTTATTTCCTGAATGTCAGCCTTTTTGAAGAAGACGGAATTGTCAATATGTTGCAAGTCAGGGCAATTGATCTGGCCGGTAACGTCGGGCCGACTGCGGCGGTGGCGATTACTACTGACAACTCCCCGCCCGAGCCGGTTACGACGGGCAGGTTCTGGGTGGCCAACGGCAACCGTCAGGCGCGCATTCACTGGCAAGCCAGCCCCAGTTCCGATGTGGTCGCCCATAGAGTCTACTACGGCTCGGCTAGCGGTCAGTACGACGGCACCGAGGCCGTCCCGGGCATATCGCCGGTCACCGTTCCGGGAGGTGACCGGACCGAATATACTCTGGCCGGATTAACCAACGGATCGGTCTACTACATATTGATTCGCTCTGTTGATGCAGCCGGTAACGAGAACGTAGGTGGGTCGGATCCCGATGAAGTGACTATCAATCCCAATTTGGTATCTACCGACCTGTTTTCCGAAACGGATCTTGCCATGAATTATGTGCAGCGCATGGTCGTTTATGACGATCTGCTGTATGTTTTTGGCTTCAGCGGCAGTTGCGGCAGCCGTTCGACCATCCTGGAAGTCTTCGACTTGTCGCAGATTAGTTCTCCTTTGAGCGGCGGGCAGATTCAGCCGGCCGGCATTCCGATATCTTTGAGCTCGCAGACTTTCGCCGATTCGGTAATATGCAACACCGGGTTTACTTCCTATGTCGACATGCAGATAGACGGGGCCTACATGTACCTGGCTTCCGGCAACTTCGTTCACATTATGGATATCTTGACGCCCGAGCAGCCGCAAGAAGTAGCCACTTTGGATTTTGCAAGCCCGGTGACCGGTCTGGCGGTCAGGGGTAATCGCCTGTACTTGAACCTGGATGTAGTCAGTCAAGTGATAGCCGTAAATATTGATTCTCTTTTCGACAACAATTCTGCAACGATTCCAACTTTGCCGGGCGATCAAATCGGTAATTTAGCGGGCTCGAGTTCGCCGTTGGGGTTGACCCTGACCCGCAATTTCCTGCTGCAGACCGAGTTCGCCACCGGCAACTTGCGTGTCTATCGGCTCGATAGCGGCCTCGATCTCACACAGCAGCTGTTCGGTTTCGGTCGCCGAGTCAGTGCCCATCCGCGGGCCAGCGGCAACTATCTGTATCTCGATGCGGCCGGGACTAGTTTCTGGATGTTCGATCTGAACGGACTCTGGGCCACAGAAGCAATGGATGTTGACCGCGATGTGGTTGCCGAAGCTGTTGTATCGGGCCAGGGTGATTTTGTAATCGAGGGTGGGCAGGCCTTCTTGAACGATTATGAACGTAACGGGTTTTCCTCACTCGATCTGAGTTCGGCGCCTGATATTCTACCGGATGGTTTTCATCACAATATTCGTTTTAGTGTGCCTTCAGCTTTCAGGCCGAGTTGCAGTGTAAGGTATGGCAACTATCTCCTGGCCGGTGTTACCCAGGGGTCCGTTGCGGCCCACTTGCAGGTCTATGAGATTGCCCGCCCGATCGCTTTGCATATTGTCGCAGGAGTTACGGTCGAAGCCCAACGCTCGGAATTGGTCGGCGGTTTCTTGTACACCGACAATGGTGAAATCATCGATCTGCAGTCCGGCTGGCCGCCTGAGTCCCAAGGGCCCAGCCTGTGTTCTTATGCCGGCGTGCGGGTCGATGATTTGCTGGTGCAGGCTTTGGGCATCAAGCTGCGCGTAATCAACCCGGAGAACGGTATCGATCGTGATCCGGCCACCCTCTACGAAGACGGCACGGTTGACGAATACGAAGTCGACCTGTTGGCCGGGGTCAATGCCTATGGGCTGGATGTCCTGGGTAACTACCTGGTAGTAGCCGAAGAGCGAGCCGACGGCACCTATCTGGAAGTGTTCGACATAATGAAACTGCGCGACCTCCAGGGAGTTCAGCTGACCGCCGCCGATACGCTGGGCAGCTATAAGGTAAGCGATACCACCGGGCGGGCCGAGGTCAGTTTGCATCACGGTCGGGCGCTGGTCAGCATTGACGGTGATCCCGCCCAGGCCGGATCTGAGGAGGCCGGTCTGCATGTTGTTGATATTCGCCCGTTGCTCGATGACGATCCGGCTACTGGAATGAATGCCGATAGTCACCAGGGATTTTTGGCCCTGGATGAAGCCCATCAATGTAAAGCCGAGGGCAACTATGCCTACCAGACAACATTATCGGTGCTAGCCATTATCGATATCTCACTGGCATTGGATGAAATTGCAGCCACCAAGATCGACGATACTGTCGACCAGGCCTCGTATCCGATCTGGCACGCTTCGGGAATCGACGTCTACGGCAGTTATGCATACGTAGTACCAGGCGGCGTCGATTTGCTTGACACAAGTTTTGAAGCGATAAACATCTCCGATCCACTCAATCCGACTATCAGCGGCTACTTTCCGATAGTCAGCACTAGTCGTATATGCGTTCCGGTCGCCGGCCAGCCCAACTTGAAAGTGCGGGCCGGGGTAGTCGTTAGCGGCAGTCGGGCTTATCTGACTGGTAACGGACGGCATTTGGAGATTTTCGAGCTCGAGTAGAAGTTCGTGATCTATCGACCGGATATCTGTGTTAACATTGCCGTCCATGAAAAGACTAGTTACTCTAATTGGCCTGTTTTGCATGCTTTCATTCCCGAGTGCTGCCATGGACATTGTTGGTCACCGCGGGGCATCTCACCTCGCTCCTGAAAACACGTTGGCCTCGGTAAAGTTGGCCTGGGAGTTGGGCGCCGACGCTGTCGAGATCGACGTGCATCTGACAAAAGACAAAAAAGTAATTGTTATCCACGACGCCGATACGAAAAGAACCACGCGGAGTGACCTTGAAGTAGCCCAGACAGACGCAGCCTTGCTCAGAAAGCTCGATGCCGGCAGTTTCAAGGATAAAAAGTACCGCGCTGAAAAACTACCCATAATCGACGAGGTTCTGGCAACCATTCCACCTGGCAAGAAGCTGCTGGTCGAGGTCAAATGCGGGCCCGAGATTGTCCCGTTTCTGAAAAGAGAATTCGAACGCACAAAAAAGATCTCGCAGGTATATGTCATTAGTTTCAATTTCGAAGTAGTCGCAGCCAGCAAAGTCCAGATGCCCAACGTGCCCGCCCTGTGGCTGATAAAGTCAAAAAAGAACCCGGCCGGTATTTATCAGCCCCATGAAATTGCATTAATCAAAAAAATAAAGGCGAACAAGCTCGATGGTTTCGGAGTGCATTATGCGGGCGTTACCGCTGAATTTGTAACAGCCGTCAAGAGAGCCGGGCTGAAACTGTTCGTCTGGACTGTCGACCAACCCGCCGAAGCTAAAAGGCTAGAGGCGCTCGAGATCGACGGGCTAATCTCCAATCGCCCGGGCTGGATTCGTGAACAACTGAAATAGTGTATTGCCAGAAAGGACCAACATGCGCTTGTTGGCGGATAGAATATGGCTGATCTTTTTTATTGCGCTGGTCGGAACTAGCTGGACAGCTTGCCAGGGAAAAGTCAGCCAGGGTCTACCGGACGGCAATCAGCAACAAGACGGGGACGGAGCAGCCAACTCAGATGATGGTGGCAGCCCGGCTGATGAAGCTGGCGACCCCGGCGGAGATCCTGGAGCGGACCCTGGTGCAGATCCTGGTGCCGACGACGGCGATCAGACAAACGACGAAAATCCTGTTAGCGAAGATTGCACGCCCCTGGGCCCGGCTAGCGGCAATATCATCAGAAAGACCGCGGCCGAGGCCGACAGCTTGCGCCAGACAATTCTCGATGCGCCCGCCGGCACGACAATTCTTTTAGCCGACGGCAACTACGACATGAGCGGCGGGGATAACTCTCACCGGCTCAGTTTTAATACACCCAATGTTAGCCTGCGTTCGGAAAGTGGCAACCCTGAAGCAGTCGTGCTCGATGGTAATTACGTTACAGGTGAGTTAGTCAGTATTGCAGCCAACGATATCACTATTGCCGAGATCACACTGACAAAAGCCTACTATCATCCAATCCATGTATCTGGGCGCGATGGCGGCAACACTATCGGGACCAATATTTACCGCGTTCGCATTATCGACCCGGGCGAGCAGGCCATCAAGATTAACGCCAGCTACGACAATACCTACGTCGACTACGGCAGAGTCGAATGTTGCCAGATCGAGTTGACCAACTGTTATACCGGCGGAGTCGATGCGCATCTGGCCTGGGGCTGGGTAATTCGCCTCAACGAAATTCGAGGTTTCTGGTGCGACACGGGCTTGAGTGAACACGGGGTGCACTTCTGGGTGACTTGCCGCGATACTCTGGTCGAGCGCAATACTATTGTCGATTGTGCCCGCGGAATTGGTTTCGGGTTAGGGGATAGCGGCAACGGCAACGAACGAATTTATCCCGACGACCCCTATCCCGAGGTCGGCTACATTGGCCACTACGATGGCATCATTCGCAACAACTTCATTTTCTCGACCATCCCGGGCTTCGATGCCGGTATCACCCTCGAACAGGCCCACGGCTCCAAAGTAGTCCACAATACCGTAGTCTCACTGCTGGATCCGTTTTCATCGATCGAATGGCGCTTTACGAATACCGATGTCGAGATAGTAAATAACTTGGTCAGTCATAACCTGCGTGACCGCGGCGGGCAGGCCGCTCTTTCGGGCAATGTAACCGATGCCGCCGCCGCGACTTTCGTAAAACAGGCGATCGGCAACTTGCACCTGGCGAGTTCGGCCAGCGACTGTAT
Organism: Deltaproteobacteria bacterium; assembly: GCA_019307065.1. GTDB lineage: Bacteria > Myxococcota > B64-G9 > B64-G9 > B64-G9 > JAFDKH01. The sequence goes on along the minus strand of JAFDKH010000107.1, from coordinate 13,898 downwards.
TGACCAGGGCGTGGCCTTGCCGGCCGGCCTTTGTGATCAAGATATCGACGGTGACCAGCGAGATGCTTCTTACGATGTTGGGGCCGACGAACTCGATGATTGACGGAAAACTGATTTTCCATTGAATTCTAAAGGCTTTTCCGTCGTATAGTATTATGTCCAGAGTTTCTATAAAGGGAATGAAAATGCAGCGCGTGTCCATTATCTGTACGGTTTTGGCGGCAATTTTAGTCTGCGAGTCCAACGGTTTAGCTCAGCCGGCCCGGCGAGAATTCTATCAGAAGTCGACCAACTCGTTTTTCAATCCTCAGACAGTTGTTGCTCAGAAGGGCAGGCGAGCGGCCAAGGAGATAATCGACCGGTTAAAAGCGCCCGGGGGAATCAATGACAACATGGTCTATAGCGCTATTCAGCAACTCGCCCTGACCGGTCACCCCGAAGTCGGGCCTTTGCTCGAACGTTATTTGAAAAAAAACATGGTATCCCCCAAGTGGCAGCTTTCAGTCAGGCAAGCAGCAGTTACTGGTTTGGTGCAGTTGAATACGCCCCAATCGCGTAAGGCCCTGGCAGCCGCTTTTAGCATCCCGGCTTTAAAGAATAACTATGCCGACATGGTCGAACATTGCGGCATGCTCAGAGCCACGGAATGTGCCCCGGCCATTGTTGCCTATATTGAGCGTGAAAAAAGGTACAACGACGATTCGTTGATCAATTTGGCGCAATGTTCACCAAAACTTGCCGTTGAGCTGGTTGAGAAACAGTTGGCCGCCCGTAAATACAAGAAACTCTACGACTACGAAATCCTGGCCCTGGGAGTAGCCGGACCACCGGCGGCATCGCTTCTGATCGAACATGCCAAGCAGTACACCAAGCGGCGCTGGTCAGGAGAAAAAAGTACGAATTTGGCTTGGGCCCTCGGACAGATAAAAGACAAACGGGCCCTGCCGGTTTTGCGCAAAATAGTTCAGACAGACGATCACATGGCGGTCTACTTTGCCGCTCTGTCTTTGGCCGGCTACAAGGACAAATCCAGTATTGGACTGATCAAGCAGGCCGCTGAGTCGAAGTTCAAAAAAGATGTAGTCTACGCCCATGACGGTGAAGACTCTGATTGGGGCAGTTTCAGGCGCGAACGTATCCGCCGGCTCGAGTACGATCTAGGACTGCTATTCGCCCGAGCTTCTCTGGGAGAAAAAGTTGCCCGAAAGAAAATCGTGGCGGCTTCAAAAAGTAAAGACGCAGCTTATGCCATGCTGGCCGATTCCTTTTTATTGAGACTGGGTGACCGGACAGCGGCCAGGCGCCTGGCGGCCAGGGTCAAAAAAGAAGCTGCCAGTGCCTATTCGGCTGTTGCTTCGGACATGATGTGGAACCAGAGCCTGGCGGATGGCCTGCGAGCGCTTGCTGAATATGACCTCCTTGAGGGTCTGCAAGTATTTGCTCTACTGGCCGGGGCCGGCCACTGGCAGTACAAGGCCAGGGGCAAACGCTTATTGTATCGGGTTCCTCGAAAGCAGCGCATTCGTGCCCTGGTTGCTTCTTTGAACCAGGCCGGCTACACGCAGCGGGCCGAAGTCAAAGACAGCTTGCGACAGACAGGCGACGCGATACTGACCGAGTTGAATCGACAGGTTAAAAACTTCGACCTCGCCGGTCGGGTGCTGGCTGCAAACCTGCTCGGGGAGTTTGATGACCCGGCCGGGAAAAAGACTCTGGCAGGCCTGGCAAAAAGCGATCCGGTCTGGCAGGTTCGTCGGGCTGCCCGGGCTGCTTTGGCTCTGCGTCAGAATGAGGATTTCCCTAAGCGACCCAAGCTGCAAACAAAAGTACAGAGGTTTGTGGCCTATAGTGAAGAAGACAAATTGCCAAAGAACCCGCTCAGCGCAGTCGAATACAAGAACAAGATTTTTGTCGCCGGACAGGATTCACTCAGGTCTTACGACGGTTACCAGTGGCGGGAAGTCAAGGCCAAAGGCTTGTGCGACCAGCAGGTCACTACTCTGGCTGTCCTGAAGGGAAAGCTTGTCGCCTTTTCAAAAAATGGAGTTGCCAAAGGGGACGGAGCACGATTCTCATGCATGCCCTCCAAACTTCCGGTCGTGCACCTGGCCGCAGCAGATAAAGGCGGGCTCTTACTGGGCACCCAAAAGGGCCTCTACCGCTATAACGGTAAGCGCGCAGCTCTGGTCAAGGGCTCACCGCTGCGCAAAGTGACTGCTTTAGCTCGCCAGGGGAAGACAATCTGGGTCGGATTCAGCCTGCCGCAGATATCAGTTACGATCCGCTATACTCCGACTCTGTCGAAGCACATGATTCCGTCATCAATAGAACCCGCCCTATACAAGCTACAAAAGGGGCGTTTCATTCCGGTCGTCGAGCCGATGTTGGCATTCGAGGGTTGGCGCTTGCCAATGGATGTACACTCTCTGGCGGCCGGCCCAAAGAACACTTTCTTCGTCGGTTGCACCGAAGGAATCTTGGCATACGACGGCCGCCGCTGGAACTTGCTGGACGATACCAACGGTTATGATCCACGCTATCCGGTTGACACGATCCATGTTTCCAAAGACGGTACTCTGACAGCCTTGCAGGGTGCCTGGATTGACCAGCGCGATCGTAAGGGGCGTTGGCACCGTGCTCGCCTGGCCAAAGAAGGTATGGATGCCGGGCTACTGATGGCCCAACGTCCGGCCTCTTCGTTTATCCGTTCGAATGGGGATAGCTGGATGGTAGCCGGTGATTTTTACCAGTACAGTCATCGGATGATGCCGGGTGTGGTAGTGCGCCTGGCAGGTATCCGCCAGCCGCAACGCAGATTGCCTCCTGAAACTCTGATTGTCATGGCAAAAGCCGGTGAATGGCGCTGGGAAAATCCCGAGACTCAGGTCAGGCCGCCCAACCGGGTTCGCCTATCGGGCAAGCCCAAGCCAATCGAAATCCCGGCGGCCCAGGCCAGTATCGAAGCCGCCGCCCAGGACCCCTGGGACTATGAAGCGGTCAGCTTTCAGTTCAAGTTCGACGAGGAACCCTGGACCAAGTGGCAAAAAGGCAACGGAATTCTGACGCCCCTGATGGGCGAGGGCGAACATATTCTAAGAGTGCGTTCAAAAGACGAGTCAGGCAATGTCGATCCTTCACCGGCCGTGCTGCATTTCAGTGTGCACACTCGTGAGTTGGCGGTCGTCAGGATTAACGGTGGCAAGTTCAAGTCGGTGTTTCCCGCTCAATATCGCCGCTATGAAAGAGAGGGTATCGGGACGGTCGAAATCGAGAACCGGGCAACCGAGCCGATGCAGATAGAGATCAACATGAAAGTGCGTGACATGTTTGACACCCCGGCCACACGCAGCCTGACGATTCCGGCCAGCAGTAGTAAAAAAGTCAGCTTGACCGCGCCCTTCAACCAAAAGGTGTTGGCCCTGTCGGGTGGTGGAGAAGTTCAGGCGGTTGTCGAAGTCGAGTTCGAGTTCGAAGGTATTAGACGTCAAGTACGCCGGAGCTTCCCGCTCAAGATTCAGCCGGCCAACGCATTTGATTGGAACGACCCTTCGCGTCTGGCCGGTTTCATCAACTCGGCCGACCCAGCCGTGGCGCGCTTCGGCTCCGAAGTATTTCGGGCTTTTTCGGCCGGGGCTGGGGCCAAGATCTTGCCCATGCGAAATTTGTCACTCGCGGCCTACATGTTCGGGGCGCTACATGCCTGGGGAGTGCGCTATAAAACAGATCCCAAGAGCCCCTTTTCGAGTGTCAAACCAGGTTCGGTTTCGGTGATCGACACGGTCAGGTTTCCTTCCCAAACTCTGGCTCAAAAAGTCGGAGATTGTGACGACCTGGTGGTTTTGTATACTTCCTTGCTCGAACAAGTTGGTATTCCGACCGTGGTTGTGCCGGTCGAGGGCCATGTATTCTTGATGTTTGACAGCGGTGTGTTGGAAGCTAATCGAGCGGCTTTCAAGGTTCCCGACACGTTGCTGGTAAAGCGGGAAGGTTCGTTATGGGTTCCGGTCGAGATAACCTGGCTGGGTCGCAAGGGTGCGACATTCGAGCAGGCCTGGTCGGCGGGAGCCGAGGGGTACAAGAGTAAATATCGGCCGTCTCCCGACAGCCTGGTTGACGTGCGCATCGCCTGGGCCACAACTCCGCCGGTGACTTTCTTGAAGGCTCAGACTCTCAAATTGAGCCAGGCAATCGCCAAAGCCGGCGCCCCCGAAGTGGAAGGACTGCTAAACGGCTATCAGCAGGCGGTTCTCGATCAGGCGGTCCAGGGCGATGATCCCAAAGCTTTGCTAGAAAGAGGGCGCCTGCTCGCCAAGAACGGTTTTTTCGAAAAGGCCGAAGCTGTCCTCAGCAAGGCTCAAGCCAAGCAGCCTTGCTTCGAGGCAGCCTATTCATTGGGTGTTGTTTATGCCGGCAAGCGTAAAACAAACCGGGCAATAACGTCTTTCAATAATGCAAACAAGCTGTCCAAAGATAACCAGCAGCGTTTCAGAGCGGCGATTGCCCTGGCGACTACATATCGCTCTACCGGCAGTCTGAAAAAGGCAAAGGTTGCCTGTGACCAGGCGATGAAATTCAACCCGGCCGCTCGTTTTGATTCGAAGTATTCTTCTCTGATTCGCTTCTTACGTTCTTCGGAGAAAACCAAAGCGGCTTCTGAGCAGGGTCCGCCGCCTTTTTATCAGCTGATGCTTTCCCAGATGTAGACTGGTTCTCTATTTAGCTGAAATCTTGACGGTTTTTGATATCGAAAGTAAAATGCAATCGTGAACCAACGAGCTCGTAAACATCTTTTTGTTTTTATTAGCGTAATCACTCTGGGCAGCCTGGTCCTTGGGTCGCAGGTCTTGGCCAAAGACAGTCTTCCAGATATTGGTGATTATGCCGACGATGGTTTCGGCATGGATCTCTCGGCCTATTTTTTATGCAACTTTGGCTATCACAAGGTTGGCGTCGGCGCCGGCGCCTTGTTTGCCTATCCGGTTTTTCCATCCGGCTTTATTCAGAATCCCGAGTATCGCGATGCCCTGCACGTCGAGGGCGGGCTAGATTTTTTCAGGTGGGGTTGGACAGTCGAAAGTCAATCGGTAAGTCTGATGGCATTCGCGCCCCAGATCGGCGTGCGCTATGCAGTCTATCTCAGCGAAGTTATCGCACCTTTTGTCTCGGTAAAAATCGGCGCTTCTTTTGCGATGGCTGACGGAGTCGACGACAAGACCAGGTTTTTCTGGAGTACTTCAGCCGGTCTGCTCTGGGATTTTGTCGATTTCGCGTCGTTGCGGGCTGAGTTCGGTTGGGGCTACTATCGCGATATTTTGCGCGTGGGTGTTTTATTCAGGTTGTAAATCAATTACCCGTACAAACCGGATCGATATCGACGCACTTGTAAGTGGAATCGTCGCACTTGCCGGTCGAGCATTCGGTGTTGGCGGCACAGTCGGCGTCTTTGGCTTTCAATGCCACGCAGTTCGACCCGTCGCAGTACAGACCAGCCTCACAGTAGACGTACGTACCTGTTTCGCAGGTGTCATTCAGCTTGAGGAAAGCCGTGCAGACTTTAGTGTCGGTCGGACAGCTGTGTTTCTCTACGCACTCCATCACGTTTTTACAGGCTTCGTCGGTTGTTTGCAGGCCAGTGTAAGGATTCGTGCAGTTGCTGAAAAAGTCTTCAGGATCGTTGCTGCCGGAACAACCCAGGCTCGCGTAGGCATCCAGGCACTTTTTTGCATTGCCGGCATCGTAGGTACCGGTCCCGTCGGCGACTGCGTTTCTCATCAAGGTAACCAAATAGGTTTCAATCCCGCCGGCGTAGAAGACCTGGCAGCTAGCTTCATCGGTGAAATTTGTGCCCTGGAAATCCTCGATTTCAGTTGTATTGCAGCACTGGTAAGCTTTTGCACAGACTGCCCCGGCCATCTCGGCGGCGAGTTCGTCCAGGACCAGGCTGCCTCCGCTGCTTCCGCAAGCTGGAACCATAAAGGGAAGAGTCAAGGCGCAAGCCAGAGAAAAAATAGTAGACTTTCGTGACATTAGAACCTCCGATAACTTGTTATGATGCTCAGAGTCTAGACTAAACCAAAGGATCGGATCAAGCCGTATCTCAGTTGCGATTCGAATAAAACCAGTGGTAAGCAGACTGTCCACCAGGGCGGGCTGGACCTGCACCTAACTAGCTGAATTTAGTAGACCAACTCTCTTTCTTGAATGAAATTGCGACAATTTGTCGCGCTGATGCTGACAGTTCGCAATGGGCTCTGGGGTTAATACAAATAATCAAGAAAAGACAAACGGTTACATTTGCGAGCGGCTGGTTGTTGGCACACAATTTGCTCAAACACTGTCTAAACCAGGAGAAACCAATGCCGCCCTCGAATCCAATTACTGAAAATACTTCGAAAAAGAGGTTGATCAGTGTCTTGGTTTCGGCAGCATTTGGGCTGGTTGGCTTGGTTCTTTTGCTTGTGTTTGTTTCCATAGAACCTTTTGAAACAGTCTCGAAATCGATTGAGCCCCAAGATCTCCAGGCTACAAAAACCCGGCCGGTTCGATTATCTGACGCCAAACAAAAAAATAGTGCAACCAGGCAAAACGATGCCAAAACTGTCGAGCAAGAAAAGTTGGGCGTCCGCAGACCTGATTCTGAAATCGTATTTTTTGCGCCCTGGGGATCGGGCCGTGGTGAGTTGGGCCGTGCAGAGGCTTTTGAAAGTGCACCTGAAGGTCCAATGAGTTTCGTGGTCGACGCGCAAGGCCGGACCCTGGTGCTTGATCAAGTCAACTCGCGGGTGGTCGTCTTCGAGCAAGGCGAACCAGTCAAAGAGATCGAAATCCCGGCCGCTACCTATCAAGAACTCAAACTGGACAATGACGGTAACTTGATTCTCCTGGATCGCCTGGCCCAGCGAGAGATTACTTTGCTAGATCTGGACGGACGTGTAATTTCAGAAGTCAACCTGGAAGGTCCCGGGGTGCGCGAGGGCGGCGCGGTTACCGCTTTGTTCTCCCGGGCGGACGGGATCTGGGTCGAAGTTGAGCATCGCAATCTGGTACGCCTGAGCGATGCCACAGGCAGTGCCGTCGACGAGCGTTCACAGGTGCCTGGTCGTTTTTGGGGCGAATCCGATTCAGTCCTGACGGTGGCACGTGAAGGGCCGAACAGCGCGGTTGTTGCCGTCCAATCCGTTTCAGCTTCTCGAACCGACAGTCGAATCCTTTCGCGGGTTTTGTTTTCGATGCGCATTATGCATCTGTTGGCTCTCGAGTCAGATGGTGCCGGGCGAATTTACCTTGCAGCTCATCTGGTCAAATTCAGGCAGACCAAACCTTATGATGTCATCGAGGAAAACATCGAAGTAGTTCTGCTTTCATCGGGGGGTGACGAACTTGATCGTATACGCTTGCCCGCCTCTCGGATCGCCCTGGAGCAGTTTCGCTCACTATTTGTTGGAGCAGACGGAATGATGTACCAGCTGGCTTTTTCCGAGGAGGGCGCGACGCTCAGGAAGGTTGTTCTATGAAAAACAGATTTCTATTTTGGCTGGTTGCGGGGATCGTGCTTTCTTATACATTGCCGGCCATGGGAGCGCCCCAGCCGATGAGTCGGACCGAGATCATCAATCTGGCAAAATCAGGAGTAGATTATTCATACTATTGGGGCCACGGTAACTGGCGCATGGACGGCGCACAACTCGGGTCCTGTTCGGGCAGTTGCCCGAATTGTACACATTCAGGTTCTTATGGTGCGGATTGTTCGGGGTTCGCCGCCAAGGTTTGGCAAGTACCCAGCCCGAGCGATGTGACCGTCAATAGTCACCCATATAATACCGGGGCCTTTCGCTACAACGAAACCCATTGGGATCAGATCTCACGCGATAATGCCCAGGCCGGTGACGCGCTGGTGTACAGAAATTCTACCAACACCGCCGGCCATATTGTCGTCTACGAAAGCGGCGATGCCTGGGGCAGTTCCTGGGTGTACGAGGCCAGAGGTTGTTCTTACGGAATCGTGCATAACTTGAAAAGTATCTCCTCGAGCTACGTTGCCATTCGCCGGCATCTGATCGACGATACTCCGGCCAATGGAAACCTGGTGGGAGTTGTTTTCCAAGACGATGGCAATGGTGATATGACGGTCCGCATTCCGGGCGCTTCGTTGACACTCTCCGGGGGTGGCAGCACTATCGCGCGTGCCGAAGATGCTTTCTGGTCGTTTTCGTTGCCGCCCGGAACCTATAACCTGACCGCCGCGTCGGATGGTTTCGAATCCGATTCGAGACAGTGTACGGTAACCGCCGGCAACGACACCTGGTGTTCGGTTGGTCTCATGTCCGTGTGTGTGCCTGATTGCGCAGGCCGGGCTTGCGGCAGCGACCCGCTGTGCGGAGTAAGCTGCGGCAGTTGCCCTGCCGGTCAGACTTGTGATGCGCAGGGTAAGTGCGTTTGTGTGCCGAATTGTTCCGGGCTCGAGTGCGGTCCCGATCCGGTTTGCGGTACCAGTTGTGGAAGCTGCCCGGCCGACCATGAATGCAATCCGGCAGGTGTCTGCCAGGAGATTCCGACCTGTAGCGTAGATTGTTCAGGTCGTGAATGCGGCCCTGATCCAGTCTGCGGACTGAGCTGCGGGCTGTGTGCTCCCGAACAAGTTTGCTCGCCGGCCGGAAGCTGCAACGACCTCTCAAATGATTTCGGCAAGATCTACGGCTACGTCGTCAAACTCGAAAAAGACGAAGAGGTTAGTAATCTCAGTCACGGTCGGCCGATTGGCGATGCTCTGATTCGAACAGACAGCGATCAAACAACTGTTGCCGATGAGCACGGCTATTTCGAAATGGTGTTGCTGCCCGGCGAATACACATTGACAGCTTCGGCCGACGGTTGCTTAGACGGCCAGGCCAGCTGCGAAGCCAAGATCGGCGGTTCAACGGAATGTTTTGTGCCGGTCTATGCTGCTGACGAGAAAGAAGATCTAGATCAGATCATTGTCAGGGGCGGCTGCGCTACTGCAGGAACGGCGAGCGGCTGGTTTTGGCCGCTTGGGTTGTTTTTCTTGTTGGTTTTTATTACAAGGCGTGATCGGCTTAGGGCTTGAGGCTTTTACAGGCGGCCAGCGCGTTGGCCATCTGCTCCGGTTTGGAGCAAGTGGTTTCGCACCAGTAGGATTTTCCGCCGATCTCGCGGCGAACTTGCACGAAGTAGTTCGTGCCCATCCCGCCTTTGTTCTCGAAAGTCATCGCCCAGCCATCTGCGAGCTTTTCCTCTTTCATGTTTTTGGGCGAATACATATCGGCGTCCTCTTTGGCGGCTTTGAGATCCTTCGGCCTGGTGTCGGAGGCTTCTTCGATGGTGACTACCAGGTTAGGCCCTCGAATCATGACGCCTTTGCCGATCGGGGCGTCGCCGGCCTTCGAGCCCTCCGGGGCATCCACTTTTAGATTATTGAATTTGGCCAAGGTCAGAGACTTTGCGGCCCCGCCGCCACCTCCGCCGCCCGCGTCACCGGATTTCGAGCAGGCCACCAGGGACAATGCTGCGATAAAAATGACTGATACTTTCCACATAACGAGCTCCTTTCGGTTAAGACTTTTTAGCCGGTCAAGATTTTTTCTTAGCGCATCGCTCTTTTTGGTTCTGGTTTGACGGAGTATAGAAGACCTGCGCCGAATGCGCAAACGACTCCCAGGATTCCGAGATATCCGCCAATATGCAAGCTGAGGCTGCCGAATTTGTCACCGGTGAATGAGACTATCAGTAAGAAGATGCTCAGAGCCGAAAAAATGGTGACCACAATTCCAAGCCAGCGAGCTTGATAAACGGTTGCCGAGCCGCCTTGCCCCAGAGTCGCGTTGATCTGAAATTCATCTAAAATTCCATTGAGTTGTCTGGGATAACCTGATTCCCGGATTGAGTCGTTGATGAGGCCTAAGTCCATTGAGTTTCCTGCTCTTTTTCTGTTTGAACAACAATTTGCGTCGATACTGTGATCTACGGAATTTGTGTAATATTTCTGACCAATTCGTAAAAAATATCGATCAGAACAGGCTTATGCGGGCCTCTATTTAAGTAGAGAGAATTTCACATTGAAGGTCAAAAGGATAAAATAATGGCCCGTGTCTTACTTATCGAAGACGACAACAATTTTCGCAAAATGCTCAAAATGACTTTGACACAAGCCGGCCACGAAGTAGTCGAGGCTTCCGACGGTGGCCAGGGAATTGATTTGTACCGCAGACAGCCGGCCGACCTGGTCATCACCGATATTATCATGCCCAAGAAAGAAGGCACCGAGACCATAATTCAACTAAAAAATGAGTTTCCCGATGTCAAGATCATCGCGATTTCCGGGGGTGGTCTCAACAAGTCCAACGGCTATCTCAAAGTAGCTGACATTTTGGGTGTCGACCGGACTTTTTCGAAACCGTTCGATATTTCCGAGTTCTTGCAGACAGTCGATGCGGTTTTAGCAGGTGATGAATAGCTTTTTCGTACAGGCCTTAGAGCAGACATTCGTCAAAACCGGTAAACAACAAATAACAAATGATATCAATCAAATATGCGTGCAATTGGTGCGGCCACCGGCAAATTCGTACAATTCGAACACCGTTCGAAAACAGGAGATTTGAATGTCAGAGGGGCATGCTAACGTCTATGACAACAAGGAGATCAAAATGAAAAAGATAGATATCAGCTTGAACCTCTTGGAACACTGTCCCGATTGCGGTGCCTTGCTGATCAACATTCCCGGCGGCGCCTTGTGTTCCCATTGTGGTTTCGAATGCGAACAACCGGAAGAGAGGCAGAGTTTTTCGCTGTCCAACCTGCCCGGCCGGCGTGGTGAAGGTGTCCGCTTTGTGTTGCTGGATCTCTATCCGTCGGATGCCATCGATGAAGCCGCCTGAAGTTATAAGACGGGCGACAGCACCCGAGCCAAGCTTTCGGCGAAGCGTTGCACTTTCGATTCTTGTTCCATTATCTGGTTGGTTAGCTCGAAAGCGCTGGCGATGTCATGCATGAAAATCTCTTCCATTCGGGTCGCAAAGTCACTGCCGCGAACTAGAATGTTTACTTCGAAATTGAGCCGAAAGCTGCGGATATCCATGTTGGCCGAACCGACCGTTGCCCACTTTCCGTCGACGACCATGGTTTTGGCGTGCAGCATACCGGGTCGGTGTTCGTACAGCTTGATCCCGGCCTCGAGCAGTTCGCGATAGAAAGAGCGCCCGGCTAATTTAATCAACTTAAGGTCGGATTTCCCCGGTAAGAGAAGACGGACATCGACACCGCGCCAGCTGGCGGTCTTGAGAGCCATGAGTACTTCCGGGTCGGGTACGAAATATGGGGTAGTAATAAAGACGTTTTTGTTGGATTCGGTTATTGCGGTGAAGAACACGGAGTGGATGGTCTCATAGGGCATGTCTGGGCCGGAGTCGACGACCTGAATCAGCTCGTTTCCAACTGATTCGATTTGAGGGAAGTGCTTTGGGCCGACTAGATCCTCGTCGGTGGCGAAGTACCAATCTTCGGCGAAGACCTCCTGAAGGCGCCAAACGGCCGGGCCTTCGACTCGCATGTGAGTGTCGCGCCAGGGAGCGTATTTTTTTTTGCGGCCTTGATACTCATCACCGATATTCAGTCCACCGGCAAAACCAACCCGGCCGTCGACGACCAGTATCTTTCGGTGATTACGCAGATTTGGACGCCAGGTTGGGCGCAAGGGCAAGACCGGCATGAAGCGAGCGAACTTGCCTGAAGCATTTTCAAAAATCAGCATGAAACTGTCATCAAGCTGGTGAGATCCGACAGCGTCAACCAGCAGACGTACTTCGATGCCTTCTTTGGCTTTTTTCACCAACAGGTCTCTGAACCGGCGACCGGCCTGGTCGGAACGAAAGATGTAGCTCATCATGTGTATGTGATGGCGGGCATTTAGAATTGCCGCCTCCATGCTGTCGTAGGCATCGTCGGTTGCGATGTAGATCTCGACCGAGTTTCCAGCCAGCTGGGGTGAATCGGTCACGCGCATAGCCACTCGAGTGATTTCGTCGGTCGATTCGTCAGTCCCAAGCGCTCGAACAATATGAGGGCAGTTGGACAGGCGGTGAGGCAGTTTGTTTTTTTCAGGATCGAGTTCACATAAAGAACGCAGCCGCTTACGGGTTCTGCGGCGCACTCGCGTGCGGCCCATCAGAAAGTACAGCAAGACTCCCGCGACCGGTACAAAGGCGATGATTAGTATCCAGGCCAGAGTAGCGCTGGCTTCCTTACGTTGGGAGACGATTCGAGTGATCAGGGCAAAAACCAGTAAATACCAGCCGACCGTCGAAAAAACGGTGATCAGCGCCCCCCAGGATATGTTGTCCAGATAGCCCATGCCTGCGAATAGTAGCAGAGCTTCTTAGCTAGTACCAAATTCTGAGTCTGCCGAGCTTGCAGTAGATTGTGGACAAGTTCTCCGGATCGTGGTGTTCTCTCAGCAGGAGGTTCGCAGTGGCTATTAGTGTGAAACACGTTCCGTGGATGAGCCTGATGGGAATCGCCGGTCTGGGAATCGGTTTTTTGGCTGGGGGCGGCCGGACTGATCCGCCTGGCCTGATTCCGGCTTTGTATGGTTTAGTAATCGGTTCCGGGGTGGGAATGGTCTTGCATGTTGTTATTAGAATTCGGACGATCAAGCGTGCCAAGACCGGAGATTCGCCCGAAAATACTGAAGATTCACCAGGTTGAAACAATCAAGTCGATATTGGAGAATACAACCAGCCCTAAGATGTGCTGGAGATAAGATGAAATTGTTGCGGTTGATTTCGGTTTTGATTGTATTTGTTCTGACAGTGTCTATTGGTTGTACCTATAGTCCCGCCTACCAAGGTACTCTGTGCGATAAAGATCAGAAATGTCCCGATGGTTATGAATGTATCAATGACGGCACCGAAAATCGTTGCGTAAAATCTTCAAGCAGCGATGGCGGCGAAGAGCCTCAGCCGGCGGATGCGGATGGCGGAGATCTTGATGCCGATCGAGGTGATCCCGGCTCGGATCCCGGAAGCGACCCCGGAAGCGACCCCGGACAAGATGGTGATGCCGCTGATGCTCAAGACGCATCAGACGATGGAATCGATTGCTCACAGCCTGATATCGATCAAGACAGCCACGATTCAATCGAGTGCGGCGGTGATGACTGCGACGATGGCGACCAAGATGTCTATCCCGGTGCGCCCGAGATGTGTGACGGGGTCGACAACGACTGTGACGATTATACCGACGCGATGGACTCCGACCTGCGCTTAGCCGCCTGTAGCGAACAACGCGGTGTCTGCCAGGGGGCTGCCCACCGTGCTGACCAATGTGTTGAAGGCGGTTGGCAGGCCTGCGGCCCTGACCAGTTCATCGCTCACAACTCGCAATACGAACAGACCGAGATTCTGTGTGACAACCAGGATAACGATTGCGACGGTGTAGTCGACGGGATGAGCCGCGACTGCTCAATCGAACATCTCGGTGTTTGCGCGATAGGCACCGAAACCTGCGAGCAGGGGGCCTGGGCCGGTTGCCCGGCCTCGGCCGACGAAGAGTGCCAGCCCCCGGGTGCTGACGAAGACTGCGACGGTTCGGTCGACGAAGGTTGCGGATGCTCGGGGGAGCCGCCCCGGGATTGCCCACTCCAGCAAGGAGTCTGTGCCGGGGCCCAGGAAGAATGCATTGAAGAAGAATGGTCGGGCTGCGACTACCCGACCCACAGCGGAGGCACCTACGAGCTACCGCCCGAGAGTACTTGCGACGGGTTGGATAACGATTGCGACGGAACCTCGGACGGTATGATGCGGCCCTGCAGCGATGTTCACCAGGGTTTGTGCGCAGTCGGTTTTGAAACCTGCGTGGGTGCAGATATTTGGGAGGGTTGCCCGCTG
>JAFDKH010000106.1 GCA_019307065.1 Deltaproteobacteria bacterium | reverse complement strand
CGTTTATTGAAGTGAGATCCATGCTAAGCAAGTAGGCGATTCCACCGATAGGCATGTTGCGGCCGGCCAGCAGCACCTCAATCTCTTCTACCAGGTGTCGCAGCACATCGGGGTATTCCAAGCGGATTTTTGGTGCGCGGGCATCTCGTAATGCTTTTTTTAGCTGGTTGAGGCCACGTCCCTCGGTGGCGACGGTTGGGATGATCGGAACCCCAAGGAGTTCTGAGAGTCGCTTGATGTTAATTTCCACGCCACGCTGGCGGGCTTCATCATGCATGTTAAGAGCGATAATCAAGGGAACCTGGAATTCGGCCAGCTCGAATGCCAATGACAATCCTCTTCTGAGATTCTTGGCGTCAAGTACCAGCAGGACTCCGCCAACCAACTTTCTCGAGAGGAGATCTCTTACCACCAGGGCATCTTCTGATCGTTCTTGCAGCGAGTAGAAACCGGGCGTGTCGATGATCTTGGAAAACGGTTCCGTTCCGGTTGCCCCAATTGCCAATTCGACTGCGGTACCCGGATAAACAAAAACGCGCCGTCGTCGGCCAACATACGATGAAAATATTGTACTTTTGCCGACTTTCAGATTACCAACCAGTAAGATGGAGCTTGGTCCGAAGTTGGATTCGAGTTTGTTATAGTGCTGCATCCTGCGCTGACTTCCACGCTGACGCTTTCTGTGTCGATTCTTGTGGCACTGTCGGCCAGCTCGATCTTCGCAACCGGGACGCACGGGTAATTCACCTCTCACTCATCATAAGAACAATATACTCAAACGCAAGAAACTAATCGGAAAATCTCAGAGTTCCAAAGGCATTTAGATCGTGGAAATCACCCCGAGTGGGTCTGAAAGAGGAAGCCTCGCCGGATTGGCCTGTCTTGTCAATTCTAAAAATATTGAATCGCCACTGATCGCCTTTTTGGGGAGGGAAGCTACCCCGGCCGGTCAGCTGGGAAAAGGGTATGGCTAGTTCAACCGTCCAGCCCTGATCCAAGTCGTCACGAACATTGAGAGTACCATCAACCTTAACAGCTACTTGCACTGAAGGATTAAAGCTTAACTTCATGCCTTTTCGGCGTGCGGTAAAAGAAGCATCGAACATAATACCGGCCGGGCTGACTTCGAATTCAAGATAGTCGCCCCGATCACAGTCAGGATCTAAAAAGACCTCGACTACTTCCTGCATATACAAAGGTTCGTCTCTACGGGTGTAGCTCGAAAAAATATCTTCGTCTTCACACTCGAACGCCAGATACAGTTTCTCTTCATCCCAGGTCAACTTCACTTCAGTGTGTTGCCGGGCCGGTTCTTTTCCGTCAGAACGCATCAAGTAACCGGTTCGAGCAGCATCTTTCCAGGCTGGCTCGTCGAGAGTGCCGTCAATCTTGATTGACGAGGTGCGTCGTGGAACTATGAGGTCTGGCATGTCTTGATCGCTCGACTTTTCCGTGCAGGCTGAAAAGATGAAGAGGATAAGACAAGTTATCAGGGCGATCTGCCTGGACTCAGCTAAACAGCTAAAAAGATGAAGCATTACTCACTTCCACAAGTATTTGACAAAAATGAATCAAGTAAAAACAAGCCTTTTGTTCTTGGTTGCTTGACAAGTTACCCTGAAATTCCTACGATATCAAATGAAGGTCGGGTCTACCTCGTGGGGGGAGGCCACGACCGATTGAAGTTGGCCGCATTTTTAGGCCGCGCCTGGATCTTAGACGTGACCGGGACCGGTGAAGATCAACGCCACCCGCCTATCTAGGTTCAGACTGCTAAACAACTTTATTCCAGGAGGTTAATTGTATGCACCGGTCGATGTTCAAATCAAAAATACACCGCGCGACTGTGACCGAGGCCAACCTTGAGTATGAAGGTTCGATTACCATTGATGAAGATTTGATGGATGCCGCCGATATGCTGCCCAATGAGGAGATTCATGTCTGGAACATAGACAATGGTGCCCGCTTGTCGACCTATATTCTGCCTGGCCCCCGCGGGACCGGCACGGTTTGTATCAACGGCGCTGCGGCCCACCTGGTCAAACCCGGGCATAAAGTGATTCTGGCGACTTTTGCGCAGATGGATGCAGAAGAAGCTCGCAACTACAAGCCAACAGTGGTTTTTGTCGATCAAGACAACGCAATAATAGAAACATCCTACAAAGAGCAGCCTTTCCGGGCTGCATTGATCCAATAGTCTGAAAAACGGTAGGAAATTAGCCTCAATTTTATTGCTGTGCTAACATCGCCACGATATTGAGGCCTCCTGATATGAAGAGGCAATAGTGAACGCTGAACTATCCCAGAGCCAGCGCTGGTTCCGGCGCGCTGTCAAGATCGCCTTAGTGGGCGTGATTGCGGTCGTGGTTTATGCAATTTGGCCCAAGAAAGTCATTGAAGTCCGTACCATCGCAGTCGCCAAAGGCCAAGTAGAAGAGATCGTCACTTCTATTCAGGCCGGTGAAGTGAAATCGAGTCGCCAGGCGTCAATTCGGGCGATCACGCTCGGGCGTGTCGGCGATCTGAAGGTCGGACGCGGTACCCGGGTGGAAACCGGCCAGATCCTGGTTGAACTCGAGAGCATCTCACTCAGGGCCCGCTTGCGCCTGGCACGCGCCAATTTATCGGCCGGGCTCAGTGCTCAGCGGGCGGCGCAATTGCGTAAGGATGTGGCTTACCGCGCCCTCGAACGTTCCAAGAAGCTGGCGGCCAAAGGCGCCCTGGCCAAGCAAGCCCTCGACCGGGTCCAAACAGAATACGATGTTGCCCACGAATCGATGTCAACAGTCGAAGCGAATTTAGCTCAGCTCAGGGCCTCGATTGATCTGGCCCTGGCGGCTTTGGAAGAATCGAGAATTCGAGCCCCCTTTTCAGGAACTGTGACCAAAGTTCATGTCGAGATGGGCGAATCGGTGATGATCGGTGCGCCGATACTCGATTTGGTCGATGACTCCACGATCACAGTTGTTGCCTCAGTCGACGAGGCCGATGCCGGCCGACTCAAGAAAGGTATGCCTGTCCGGGTGGAATGTGATGCATATCCCGACACCAAATTTGCCGGCGAACTGATTTGGATTGCAGAAGTTGTAATCAGAGATGTTCGGCAAAACCGGCATTTCGAGGTTGAGGTCGGCCTGGACGGCCAGGCTTCGAAAATGAAGGTCGGCATGGCCGCCGATATTGAAATAATTATTGAAAGCGCCAAGCAAGTTTTGTTCGTTCCCAGCAATACGATTATGCGGCGCGGAGATCTGCAACAGGTCTATGTTGTTGAAGGCGGCCAGGCCAGCCTCAGAACGATCAAGACCGGCCTTAGCAACTGGGAACGGACGCAAGTAGTCGAGGGCCTGCAAGAAGGCGATCGAGTGATTGTATCGCTCGAAGTCAAGGGTCTCAAAGACGGGGCCAAGGTTCACATAAGCGGTACTTCGAAATTCCAAAGAGTGGCCTACTGACATGATCAACATAGATGGCATTACCAAAGTCTACCGGATGGGCGCAACCGAGGTTCATGCCTTGAGAGGTGTCGACCTGAAAGTCGACGAAGGTGATTTTATCTCGATAGTCGGTCCTTCGGGTTCGGGCAAGTCGACCCTGATGAACATTATCGGCTGCTTAGACACTCCGACTGCCGGCAAATACGAACTCGACGGGACTTTGGTCTCTTCAATGCGCGATGATGCCCTGGCTGCAATTCGAAATCGGAAGATCGGGTTTGTCTTCCAGACTTTCAATCTGCTTCCCCGCCAGACAGCCGCCGAGAACGTCGGTTTACCTCTGCTTTACGCTGGAATTGGGCGCCGCGAACGCAAGAAAATGTCGATTGAAGCCCTCGAGCGGGTCGAATTGGCCGGGCGCGCCAACCACAGGCCGACAGAACTCTCCGGCGGTGAACGTCAAAGGGTTGCCATTGCCCGGGCCCTGGTTAACAACCCGGCAATAATCTTAGCCGATGAACCGACCGGCAATCTCGATCAGAAAGTCGGTAAAGAGATAACCAACATCTTCGAGCGCCTAAACAGCGAGGCCGGTGTTACTATCGTTCTGGTCACCCATGACCCCGAAGTCGCCAAACTGGCCAGGCGACAGGTTCACATTATCGACGGCTCGATAGTTTCGGATCAGACCAGCTGAGGGTTTCTTGAACTTTACCGAACAAATGCGTGTCTCGGTTGACTCCATTCGAGCGAACAAGATGCGCTCGTTTCTGACGACCTTGGGTGTCATCATCGGAGTCGCTTCAGTTATTTTGTTGGTCTCGATCGGCGAGGGAATGCGTACCTATCTGGCAGATATTTTTGCCGGGATGGGTTCAAACTTGTTGTTTGTTTTTCCGGGTAAATCCGATACTCGCGGACATGGCCGATCGCTGAGCAGTGTGCGTAAAATTACCCTCGATGACGCCCGGGCCCTCGAACAGCGTTCATTAAACATCGTTGGTATTTCGCCCCTGGTGGTTGGCGGCGGAACCGTCGAGCGTGGTTCGATTTCGCGCGACGTGTTGGTGATGGGTACCAACGAGGAATTTCCGAAGGTTCATAATCAGGGAGTATCTACCGGGTTTTTCATCAGAAAAGAAGACGTGACCAACAAGCACCGGGTAGCCGTGATTGGCAAGACTGTTGCGACGGAACTGTTTGGCGACCGTTCTCCGCTGGGGCAACCGATAAAAATATCCGAGTCCCGCTATAGGGTAGTCGGAATCATGGAGCCCAAGGGCCAATCGCTGGGGTTCGATTTTGACGACATGGTCTACGTGCCGGTTACTTGCGCTCTCGATCTGTTCAATCAAGAAGGCTTGACCCGTCTTTCGATCAAGGCGGCTAACAAATCCAACCTCGAGCCGGCCATCATGGATATCAAGCGTTTGTTGACTCACCGGCACAACAACAAAGAAGATTTTACGATTGTCTCCCAGGCTGATCTGCTGGACACCTTCAACCAGATTGCCGAAACCATGACTTTTGTTCTGCTGGGAATTGCCAGCATCTCTTTACTGGTCGGCGGGATCGGTATCATGAACATCATGCTTGTGTCGGTCAGAGAGCGTACCCGCGAGATTGGGGTGCGCAAGGCAGTCGGAGCCAGGAAGCGAGATATTCTAATGCAATTCCTGGTCGAATCTGTAACCGTCAGCTTGTTAGGCGGTGCGATCGGGCTTGGGCTGGGGGCATTGATCGCCGCCGGGGTAAGTTGGGCTGTACCGGAGATTCCAACCAAGATTACCTTGTGGATCGTGTTGACGGCCTTTGGGTTCTCGGTGGCGGTGGGTGTCTTCTTCGGAGTAGCCCCGGCCCGCAAAGCCGCCCAACTAGATCCGATCGAGTCTTTGCGCTACGAATAATCTGCCCCCGGATCGTGTGGCACGTCGTTTGGGCAGCTAGACCAGCCTCCGTAGGTGGGCGGTTACCTCTTCGCGATCGTGGTAGAGCTGCTTTAAAGCCAGGC
Source organism: Deltaproteobacteria bacterium (assembly GCA_019307065.1). Classification (GTDB taxonomy): domain Bacteria; phylum Myxococcota; class B64-G9; order B64-G9; family B64-G9; genus JAFDKH01. Next base: position 12,118 of record JAFDKH010000106.1, on the reverse strand, counting down.
GGAAGCGGATCCCCGCACGGGAAAGCTGCCTCGAGATAATCTCGACACACCGCTGGCATTCGGTGAAACGCTTCTTCATCGGAAGCTTGAGGTTGAAGATGGCCTCGCTACAAACACCGTCCGCCGTCCAGCCAGCCACCAGCTTGGCGATGCGGCCCGGTTTCTCGACCATGTCGCAAACCAGCCAGTCGACCGGGTGTTCCGGACGAAAGCTGAAGCCGTCATTCCGGATGTGCTCCACCAGACCCGATGACATCAATTTGCGGTCCATGGGACCATTGTCCACGGCGGTGACCAACAAGTTACGCCGGGCCAATTGCCAACTCCAGCCTCCCGGAGATGCCCCCAGATCCACCGCCTTCATTCCGGACCGCAGGCGCTCATTCCGCTCTTCGGCGGTCAGGAAGACATGCAAGGCCTCTTCCAGCTTCAGCGCCGATCGGCTGGGGGCCTCTCTCGACAGCTTCAATCTGGGAATTCCCATGAACCAGGGTGACGAGTTATCGGCCTGTGAGACCCCGGGGTAGGCGGCCGTAGCGCTCAGGAAGAGCACGTGCAGACGGGTCTTGGTTGCTTCGGTGTCTTCCGTCAACCTGCCCGATTGCCTCAGCGCCCGGTTGAAGGGACGCGAGAACTTCTTGCAGAATGCCAGTAACTCTTTTGCCTTGTCGTTGTCCGCGGTTTCTAAGAAGACCTCGAAAAACTTTGCCGGGCAGGTCGATTCCAGGGCCTCCAGCAGCGGGCCAATGCGATCGTCTGCCGACATCTTGTCGACCAGTCCCGGTGAAACGAATATCTGACGAGCGAAGATCAGTTCCCGAAATGATATTTCGGTGACCAGGCGATCAGCCGCCTGAGCGTCATTTGGTTGAAAGACCACATAGGCGCTACCCGGCTTGGCCTTGCAGAAACCATCAACACCAAGGGAAGAAGCCTTCGATTGGATATCGGCGGCGCATTCCTTCTCGAATCCCCCGCGACAGTACAAGACCAGGCAACTCATAACGTATTTACACATACAGGCGAAAATGGGAAAATACAAATCAAGAGGGTCAAGGCGGATTCAAACTAAGCGATTGACCTACCATTATTTCATGAACTTGTGCTATCATGCCCCCGCACGGAGGGAATTATGAAAATGCTGCGCACGAGTTTGTCTCTGGGGGTTTTTCTAGCATTGGTGCTGATTCCGGCCCTGGCGTTTGGGGCACCCAAATGGGTCAGGCTCTCTTATACCGGGGACACTGCTCGTACGATAACCGTTTCCTGGAACGGCGGGCCGACAGAATCTACGGTCGAGTACGGGCCGGACAGCAACTATGGTTCGAGCACCACGGGTACTTCGCAAGACTTCGGCGGCGATATCGGAGTAGTCCACGAAGTCACCCTGATCAATCTGACTCCCGACGCTGCCTATCATTACCGGGTTGGCGGTTCGGGCGACTTCAGCTCCGACTACACTTTTCACACCGGTCCGGAGGATGTCTGCACACCGATATCATTCGGGGTCGCGGCCGACAATCGCGGCGATTTTTCAGGGTCTTCAGCCTGCTGGCCGCAAGTATTCCAGGCTCTTGATGACGCCGGGGTCGCCTTCGTTCTCAACACCGGTGATCTGGTCAATGAGGGCAAGAACGACGACGAGTGGGCCGATTTCCTGGACAAATCAGAGGGGCTGATAGCGAAAATACCACTGCTGGGCAGCATCGGAAATCATGATGACGATGATGTCGAAGGTGACGGGGCCAACTACAACAATATTTTTGCCTTTCCGCGAAACAACGAGAACAACCAGGAAGATTTTTACTCGTTTGATTACGGCAATGTCCATTTTGCGGCCATTTCCACTCATTCCTTCAAGAGTGATAGTTTCGAAACCCAGCGCAACTGGCTGGCGGCCGATCTGGCGGCGACCGATCGAATGTGGAAAATAGTCTACTTTCATGTACCGATTTACTCATCCGGGTCACATGGCTCCAACGAAGAAGGTCATAATCCCGTTTTTATCCCGGTATTCGACCAGTACCATGTCGATCTGGTAATTACCGGCCACGACCATATTTACGAGCGATATCATCCGATGTACAACAATTCCGAAGTCGGTTCCTATGACGACGGAACTTGCTACATTGTATCCGGCGGCGGCGGTGCAGCGACCGATCCAATCTATGCTATTCGTTCAAAAGAAGACGGGCTGGCCGCCTACGACAATGCACCCAAGCACCACTATGTCCAGATATCGGTGGCCAACAATATAATGCATGTCAAGGCCGAGCGGGTTCCGACCGCTTGCCTAACCTGGGGAACCGGTGGAACAGGAGTTATCGACGAATTCGATATTATCAAGACTTTAGCCGATGACCCTTGCCAGGGCGGTACTGACGCTGACAACGACGGCTACGCTACTCCGATTGATTGCTGTGATGCCGGAACTGAAGCAGTACTTGGTTGTGAAGTTGCAACTGCTGCAACAATCTACCCCGGGGCTGAAGAAACCTGCGACGACGGAATCGACCAGAACTGCGATGGACAAGACGAAGCCTGCCCGTGTGCCGATGCCGATGGCGACGGTTCTCAGGACGAGGCTTGCGGCGGCAACGATTGCGACGACACGGATGCGGACGTCAATCCGGGTGCCATCGAAACTTGTGGCGATAGTATCGATAACAATTGCGACGGAGAAACCGACGAGGTCGGCTGCGAGAACTGTGTTGACGATGACAACGACGGATACTCGGCGATCGATGTCAATTGTCCTTCGGGTAATGATTGTGATGATACCAACAACGAAGTTTCACCGGGCGCTACCGAAATATGCAATCAGATAGACGACGATTGTGACAACCAGACCGACGCGAATGATGTTTGCACGGAAGATTGTGTCGATAGCGACTACGATGGACATTTTGCAATCTCGGCAAGTTGCCCTTCCGGTGACGACTGCGATGACAGTGACCCCAACAGTTACCCGGGTGCCACTGAAACTTGCGGTGACGATATCGATCAAGATTGCAACGGCCAGGATCTGCAGTGCGGCTGTCAGGATGCCGACATCGACGGCTATAGTAACGCAGATTGTGGCGGTCAGGATTGTGACGATTCCAACAAAGACGTCTATCCCGGGGCCGATGAGATCTGTAACAATGTCGATGACGATTGTGATGATCAAACCGATGAAGACCTGGGCACTCTGTCATGTGGATTCGGCGCTTGTGCCAATACGGTGCCTGCCTGTGAAGGCGGACAGCCCAACACCTGTGAACCCCTGGCCCGTCCCGAGTTCCCGGAAGCGAGCTGTTCTGACGAAATCGACAATGATTGTGACGGATACACAGATGCAGCAGATGACGACTGCGGATCGAGCGGCTGCGGTTGCGGCCTGACCCGTTCACAGCCGTTTGCTGGAACAAGCCTGTTGATTATGATGTTGTTCGGTCTGTTATTGTTGTCTAGAAAACGCAGCTAGGCAGCCTTCCCAAAAACCACGTCTTTCCGGCATTGTTTAGGCCGGAATCCACACAGCGAGGACTGGATCCCGGCTTAAGGCGTACCGGGATGACAGATTCTAATACAACATCGGGGTTTACTCTTTGGTCTTGGAAGGTTTTTTATCCTTGTTTTTATCCTTGTCCTTATCCTTGTCCTTATCTTTGTCTTTGTGCGGACAGTCGCATCCTTCGAGATGATCGGTATGCTTTGTGGCCGTCTCAGGAGACCCGACATAGCCATCGCCAGGTAAGCCAACAGCTTCATACTCGCCCTGTTTCAATTTCTCAGAGTAATCCAATTTTAGCGGTTTTTGCTTGTTGCACCCAAACCAAGTTGCAATCACCGCCAGGCAAAGCACTAATAACAGCCACCTTTTCATTGCTCCTCCAGATCTACCCTATTTATTCCTTTGTAGGCCTCCAAGCTCAAGAAGATTGCTAGCAGGTCTCGACGCAACTTGTCAAACAAAAACAAACGGCAAGCCTGTTTTGGGCCTTGATCAAAAAATCGATCCCATGCTAGTGTCGGTCAACTCAGGTAAAATGGAGGTAAAATCATGGTCTCACGCCTTAATTGGGTATTGTGTCTGGCTGTACTGATGGTTGTGTCTGCATGTAGCAGCAGTGGTCCGTCCTATATTCCCTGCCAAACTGAAGCAGACTGCGCTGCTAATGCAACTTGTGTTGATGGCGAATGCAAACCAGCCACCGCTTGCAGCGACAGCACCGAGTGTGACGGCGGACGGGTATGCGTCGGCGGCTTTTGCAAGCTGGGTTGCCAAGCAGACGCTGATTGCGGCGACAAACAGCATTGTACCAACAACGTCTGTGTTGACGGCGAATGCCGGGTTGACGCAGACTGCCTGGCCGATCATTTTTGTGATGACGACTACACCTGTCAGGCGGATGAATGTCTCAGTGACGGCGATTGCCTGCCGACCGAATTCTGCGAAGACGGCCGCTGTAAGGAACGCGAAGTGGTCGACTGCAGTCAAGACAGCGAGTGCCGGGCCGATGAACTATGCCTCGACGGAACCTGCACGGTTCCGCCGAGTTGTAGCGCCGATGCTGAATGTCCCAGCGGAACCGTCTGCGAAGAAGGCCAGTGCGCCCGTCCATGTACTACAGATGAAGAATGTACAACGGGAATGATTCCTTACATCTGCCGTGACGGGCATTGTCTGCAGCAATGTCTGGGCGACAGCTCCTGCCAGGGCAACAAGATTTGTGAAGACGGCGGTTGCGTCGATCCTTTCTGCACCGAAGATGCCGATTGCACCGGCGGAGATTATCTGCGTTGTCAGGGAGGGCGTTGCGAGACCTATACGCCTTGTACCGAAGATTCTGAATGTCTGGCGGCTTACGATCATAACTATGTTTGTCTGGACAACATCTGCGAGGAACTGCCGGGTTGTTCAATCGACTCGAATTGCGACGATGAAGCCTGGTGTGCCGAGAATCCCTGCATGTGCGAAGACGACCACTGTCATCATGTTCCTCCTTGCGAAAGCGAGTCCGATTGCGATCCGGACCAGGATTGCGTCGCCGGGCTTTGCGTGCCGTTTGTCTGTCGCGGACAAGAAGACTGTGATGTAGACAAGGTCTGTGTTGGTGGAGAATGTATCGATCCCGGCAATACCGACAACGTCTACGAAGTGATTATTCTGACTCCCGGCGGGCCCATTTTAGAAGGTCAATCGATTCAACTCCAGGCCCTGGCCCTGACCCTCAACGGCCAGGAAGTGCCGGGAATCGGTTTCGATTGGGATTCGAGTGTGCCCGATCGGGCGGCCGTCGATGCTGACGGCCTGTTGACCGGCGGCACGGAAGCCGGCGATACATTGGTCGCCGCCACCGCTCAGGGCACCAATCCGGCCGTCACGAGCGATCCGGTTACTTTCAATAATGTACTCGACCAACCTGCAGACACTTTGCGAGTAAGCGTGGTCAACCTGTCCGACCGTGCCCCGGTCGAAGGTGCCCAGGTAATGCTGGATGACGGGTCAACCACCGAGACGCTTACCACGGCGGCCGATGGTACAGTCACTTTCACTGATCCAGTTGCCAGCGTTGACATTCACGTCTTTTCTGACAGCCACGACTATGTTTCCATCATGGGCACTAGCGCCACTGATATTCTCGTGCCCCTTCCGGCCCGGAGCGATCCCTCCAAGGCCGGTGGGTTTACCGGACAGATGACTTTTTCAGGAACGGGCGACGTTTCTATGGGCCTGGGCGGTGCCAGTATCGGCGGCAACCTGGTCGATTTAAATTTCAGCCGCTTGCTCGGAGAAGTATTTACAGTCACGGTTGATAACCCGGTCCAGCCGTTTCAGTTGTCACTACCGGCCCAAATAGTGCTCACGGCAGTCTTCCAGGGTTTCCCGATCGATATTAAGTCGACATATTACGTGCTCGGCCAGCGGGGATTACGGACCGCCTGGGGTATGGGTGGAAAACTCGCGATGAGTGTTCTCACGGATATGGCCAGCGGCGGCGCGTCGGCAGCTGAAATCCTGATGAATATTCTCCCCTACTTTGCTGTATTCGATCACGGACTGAAGCCTTCGGTTGATATTTTTCCGATTCCCAAAGTGGTTGATACTGACGATATAGACGGTGACGGCGATACGACTGAGATGTGCCCCAACTGGAGTGGCTTCAATCCGGTCAACCTGGTTCCGACTCAAGAACAGACTATGGTCGTCGGTCTTACCGTTCCTACGCTGCCAACTCATGGGGGCGCTCAGATCCGGACCGCTGTTTTCGTCGCCGGTGCAATTGGAAGTACCGGATTGACTCCCTTGGGTCTGACTTCAGCCGAGGCAGGCGGGGGCGGAGAAATTGCTCCGATGACGATGCGCCTGGCCCCGGCTTATGGAGGTCTCCAGGTCGGCAAGTATGCCATGGTCATCCTGGCCTATCCTTCTGGAAGTGAAACTAACTTGCCTACGGATGTTGGCATGCTGATCTACACAGCTGACAGCCTGCCGAACGACCTGGTATTCGAATCGAACTTCCTGAGTTTCCCGACCGATGCCAGCTACTCGGTTTTGAACCGCACAATGATCGCCTCGGGTATCACCGGAAGTACCATGTTTCGATCAACTATCCTGAGTGATCTGGGCAAATGGGAAATTTATCTGGCCAACGCTGCTACGATCGAATTCGTCTTGCCGGACCCGCCGGTGGATATGGACGATCTGGCCGATGGTGAAATCCAGACTCTCGATCCGATTGCTCTGGGAGATGGAATGACCTTCGACGAATTGGTTACTTTTAACGGAGATGATCTAGATCAGATAAATATTCTGATGACTGCTTCTTCGAGGCACGAATTGTAAAGAGATCTACGAGCAAGAAATAACAAAGGGGCGCGCTTTAGCGTGCCCCTTTGTCTATGCTGCAACTGGGGTGATCCGGGCGTGGGTTAACATGTCCAGCCAGCGCGCGATCATTCTCTCAGTTTCGAAAGGAATCTCTTCAAATCGCGCAGCCACCTTTACGAAAGTGCCGGTCTTATCCACGGTAATAACTCTTCCGCGTGTCTTAACTTCCATGCCGAGCCCCAGTAAAACGACTTTAATATCAATGATCTGACCGATCAGAGGTGCTTCGCTTGTCTCAAAATAGAAACCGTTGATTCCCAAATGCCCGAAACATGGTTGATAATCACCACCGCTGCAGCGGACATAAAGGGGTACTTCGAATTTAGGGAAATCATGTCGGTCTTTGTTATTTTCAAAGATTGATTTTTTCATGCTCATCCTCACGCGGTTGTTCAGGAACATTTTGCACCTTCCTTTTTTTTTGTGTTCCTTCTTCAGATATATTTAGCAAGTCTCATGCCATTGAAGCCTGTCAGACCGGATTTGCAAGCCCGGCCAAGATAACGCTGTTGTTTCCATGAGTTGATAATTCAGGTGAAAACGACTGATCAGGCAAGTAAACTATAAGCGGGAATTGATTTTCACAAAAGACTGACATGTGTGGCATGATTCACACGATTAGCGTGAAAATCTACCGTGATGCGGATCACACAAACAAACGCCACAAGATGGCTGGCAGATGCCATAAGAGGTTTGCTCCGCCGGCATAAACCTGGCCGGGACGACGAGCGGCCTTTAGAATTCGATCTACCCGATCGCCTTCAATCCGGGAGAGTATTGGCAGAGCATAGCGAATTCGCTCAATAGTAGTATGTCCGGAAACCTTACGCCACTTGTCATGATATTCGGGCAGGGCATAGTGGCTACCCGCTAGAAACCGGTTAATCGCAGCGCCTGCCAGTGAACCCATCGCCAGCGCTCCGGTAATTGTCGCGAAGCCGTAAGTCGCCAAAGCATCTCCGGTCAAGAGTACGTTGCTGCGGTATGAGGTTGAGGCTGGAGAAAACAAGCGTACGACTGCGTTGCGTCCGGCCAATAATCTCCCCCCTCCGAGGCGCTCGACTTTGTCGATAAGTTTCATCTCGAGATCCTCGGGAACTTCACGATCAGCAACGATCTGAATAACGCTGGCCTGGAAATGATCGCCAACCGGGAACGCAAAAAATAGATTTCGCGAATCGTCTATCTGCAGGTACAAAGTATCGGCCGGAATGTCCAGGTGGCTGAGTTCCACCTCGCGCTGAAAAAGAATGGCCAGCTTGTCGCGGCGAAAACGCAAACTCCGAGCAACAACGCTGCCGACTCCATCAGCGCCCAACAAGATTCTAGATGAATACTCAGTGCTGGTTCGAACTGTTACCTCGCGACCGTCAGTGTCAACTTCACGAACCGCCGAGCCGACTTTGACTCTGGTCCCGTTTTCTCTGATTCGTCTTAAAAGGGCACCTTTCAGACGACCTTCATTGATCAACAGCAGCGGATCACGTAAAGCTAAATCAAATCTCTCGCGGTTACCTCTGATCTGAATATGCCTGAAGGCCTGCCGTACTCCGCTCTCGACTAGCAATTCTAATCCGTTGAGATATAGATCATTCCCCCTGACTTCTACTTGTTCACCAAACGGAAATAGAAACCCCAGCGAGCCGCGCCGTTTTTGCACAATGCTGTCATAGCGCTCGATTACCAGAAGCTCTCGACCAGGCATCTGAGCCGCAGCCGCCATACCTGCATATCCGGCACCAACGATAATAGCCTCGAAGCGTTCCAATTGAATTCTCTCTCAGCTCCATCCAAAGCGCTGAGCCAAGTCGGTCTTGATAGCTTGATGGACAGCTTGAGGATCCTGGTTGCCATCTACAATGACAATGACTTCGTCTTTCAACAATTCAGGCAAGGAACGGTAGGCGACTTCCAATTTTTTCTGGGTTTCTAAGACTTCATAAATCTCGTCAAAACTCCTGACTCGATGCCTTCTAGTTGCAGCTTGGTCCGCGGGAACGTCCAGCAAATAAGTCACATCCGGGGTTCGGGCACGTGAGTTCAGGGTGCCAATCCAGGACAAGTCACCCGATAGCGATTGGTAGGTTAAGCTCGAATGATAATAGCGGTCGGAGACGACATTGATGCTTTTGTCAAGCAATGGCAGCACTTCGCTGTCCAGATGATCAATCCGATCGGCCGCAAACAGTAGGGCAATGACGTCATTGTGAATCGGACGATGGCCGCCATCATCGTTGACAACAATTGTCCGGCCCGACAGGATTTGCCGTAGCAACAGGCCGACCGGCCCTCTGCTTGGCTCAGCAGTCAGGCTACACTTGCGTCCGCGTGTCACCAGCCAATCGACCAACAATTGTGACTGAGTTGTGGTACCAGCCCCGTCGATTCCTTCAATGACGATGAATTTTGTTTTGGAATGATCCGGATTCATTTAGCGCGGGTTACCTTGAAAGAATATTACTTTATACGTTTCAAAATTTTCCTGGCTCGCCTGGCATCTTTGCCCTTTGGTTTGGTTTTCAAGAACCGGTCCAGGTATTCTTTGGCTTGCTTGTCACGCTCCTGGTCGAATTCGAGCAATCCAAGTCGGTACAGCGTGGCCGCATGGTTTTTGTCTTTTTCCAGGGCCGCCAGGTATGTCTTGCGCGCAATCGAGATCTTGTCATCGCGGTCGTAGGCTGCCCCAAGCTGATACAGAGGTTCAGGTTCATCAGGCAGGAACCCAGCGGCTTTTTTGAACAGTCGTCTGGCTCGACCCAAATGGTTCGAGGTTTTTCTGTCCTTGACCCAGGCATTTCCGCCGGACATATACAGGCGCCCAATTTCGCTTTTCACCCATTTTCTTCGTTTGGCTAATAAAGCTGCTTTTTCGTAGGCCTTTGCGGCATCTTTATACTTGCGGCGCTCGTGCAAGACCCTGGCCATTCCCTCCTGAGCTCTGACTAAGCGTCTGCGCTTCAGGCTTTGTTTGAAATTTTTCTCAGCTCGAGTGATCGAGCGGGATCCGAGTTGTGCCAGACCCAGGTCAGCCAGAATTTCGGCATTTTTCTCCTTGAGTCTTTTGGCCTTAGACAAGGCCCGCGTGGCTTTAAAAAATTTTCCCATCGACAAGAAGATTTTACCGCGCAAGTGAAAAGTGTGGGCTTCTTGTGAACCGGCCCGAATAGCTTTGTCTATGGCAAGCAGAGCTTTTTCGACTTGTTTTAGCGCCAATAATGACTCGGCCATTCCAACGTAGCCTTCTTGTGAATTTGAGTCTTCGCTGACAATCCGGTAGTAGGCTTCGAGGGCGCCTTTGGCGTCCGAGTTGGCAAGTTTGATTTGCCCGACCAGGCTCCAGGCATTATTATGGTACGGATTAATCTTAAGGGCGTTTTCTGCCAGTTCTAAGGCAGCTTTTTTCTTGTTGGAATTCATGGCAATTTCTGCAAGTTGCGTATAGGCCAGGTAGTTCAACGGATCTCTCTTGATAGCTTCGTTGAATGCCGCCGCTGCACTGCGAATCAATCGTTTTGAGAGCCGGTAACGGCCCAGGGCATAGTGTACAACACCAAGTTCTGAGTGATCACTTACCAGTCCGATGACCTTGCGATAAGCGCGCTCTCTATTTCCGCTTCCAAGCTCGGCTAGAATCGCCAGCGCTCTGGCACGTGTTTTTTCAGGGGCCTCATTCGCAATACTGTTAAGGTCTTGCAGGGCTGCCGGATAACGTTTTAATTGCAGTAAAGCCTCGCCTCTCAGTATCAAAAATGTAGCTGCCGGAACCCTTTTGCCGATCAGTTTGTCAAGTTCCAAGATTGCTTTAGCCGCCTTACCCCTGGGTAAATATGTTGTTATCATCAGAAGTTGTGTCTGAATATCGTCCGGGTTTTCTTCTATTACCTTGGCAGCTCGCTTAGCCGCCTCGTCTAACTCGTAGTATTCCAAACAGAGCTCGGCCAATTTTTTCTGGAAAATCATGTCGTCAGGAAGGAGTTCAAGTGCGGCTTTGACTTGACTCACAGCCCGTGAACGATCGAACCGGCTGAAAGATAGACGCGATAAAAGGTAATGGGCCTGCGCTCTTCTGCGATTAGTTACCCGAGGAAGCTCGATGACTTTTTCGAGATCGTCCTTTACTCTTTCAAGCCCCAGGCCGTTGAGCAGTCGCAATTCAGATATTAAGAGAATTGAGCGCACATGAATGCCGTTTATCGTCAGAGCCCGTTCAAGATATTCTTTGGCCTTTTCGTTGCGGCCGGCTTCGACCTCTTGATGGCCCAGGAGGTAAAGTACGCGTGCATTGGAAGGTTCTTGGCTCAGGCTTTTTTCAAAATATTCAATCGCCCTCTTTATATTTTTATTTTTTGCAGCCAATTCACCCGCCAGCGCCAATAAACCGGGTTCTTTGGGCGACTGTTTTAAAGCACTGGCAACCTCTGACTCGAGTTTGTGATTCGGTTCAAGATGCAATCTGGCCTGGAATAAGTCGTTTGCAAACTCGGTCGTAACTGTCAATTCCTGGACAAGTTTCTGACTTTCCTCTTTGAGCTCGAGATTGGGACCATATTCGTCACTCAAACGGGCGCAGGTCAGTGCCATCAAAGCCCTGCCCTTTTGATGTTCTTCGTCGATTTCGAGCATCTTGGTCAGGGTCATGCGGGCTTCCGAGTACCCGTGAAATGTGTCTTGGCTAATCGACGCTTTGGCTTGTTCGAGGAAATTAAGTACTTTGTCTTCCTTAATTTGGTTATAGGCAAAGTAACCTCCCAGGGCCAAACCGGCCACCAGGAAAGGTACCAACACCAAGAAGACTTTGAAGTAGCTGAAAGTCTCGGCCGGGGCGCTAACCGCTTCTCTAAAAGGTGCCACGGCGCCGTCGGGTGAAGTGCTAAACTTGGTCGGCGGAGCTTCGCTGGAATCCTGAGAAGCCCTGCCTTTCTCGAACATGGTTGGTGGTTCACCAAGGCTGGGGTCTTTTGGTCCGGTCTTTTCTGCGGCCCAGGGTTGTTGGCCGGGCTGGCCAGGATCAAACATGGTGGGAGGCTCGCCATTTTTTTGCTTGATTGCCAGATCCATGGCCTGGTCTACTTCAGCCCGCAAACCTGGCGAAGAATCGGCGATAGTATCCTGGCTTGTTTTTGAATCTAGCTGCAAAGATTCGCCTTCAGCTCTGGAAGCCTGATCAAATTCTTGCGCGTCTGATTCTGCCGGCGACTGTTCTTCTGACTGACTACCCGGCATATCTTCGGTTTCTTCGTC
>JAFDKH010000282.1 GCA_019307065.1 Deltaproteobacteria bacterium | reverse complement strand
CGCTGGATTTACCGAGCGAACCGGTCAGCAGAGCCGTGAAGAAAGCGCAGCCTGGCTGCGGCGCTATGAATCCCTCTTGATGCCATTGGTCAAGGTTTTTAAAGGGCGCAAAGTAAAAGCTATTGGCGATGCCTATTTATGTACGTTCGAGTCACCGACAAATGCCCTCTTGTTTGGTATGGCCGCCCAGGATCGACTATTTGACTATAATCATGAAGTACCCGACGCGGAAAAGATCAGGATTCGCGTATCGGTCAATGTCGGAGAAGTGCGAATCAGGAAAGGTGATATTTTTGGTGAACCGGTAAATATTGCTGCTCGCCTGGAAAGTTTGACGCCTGCTGAAGAAGTTTGGTTTACCGAGGCAGCCTACTTGGCAATGACCAAGAGCGAAATACCCTCTCAAGAAGTTGGTTTGCATGAGTTTAAAGGCATTCAGGATGCGATCCGGGTCTATCGGGTGTCCCCAGGGCCCAATTACCGTTTGCAGGGCTCTGAGCAGCCTGAAAACGGGTCTGACCAGGATCGAGGCGGACAATATCAAAAGGAATACCCCTTCGGTGGTGTCGGTCTTCAGAAAGCCGAGGAACGCGGTTGGGTTAAATCACTGGCTGAAGTACAGGGGCGAGTGAAAGAGGTCGGCGATCGCGCGATCGGTGGATTGAAATCACTAGGGTCATTGGTTGGTAGAATTTCAAAGAGAGTCTGGATAAGTCTGGCGGCCTCATTGGCGTCCATCATCCTGGTTGTCCTACTCTGGCCGAGCGGTCCGTTTGATGAAGTTATCGATGCGCTCGATGCCGGAAAGAAATTTAAGGCGCTCAAGTTGATCGAAAAACACGAAGATTTCGATACTCCGATCGGGAAAACCTGGCTGGCTCACGTACTTCTGGCTCATCCAGAACCGGATGCTTCAAGAGCCGGCCGACTACTTATGGCGGCAGTAGAAAGTGACGAGACATTGCTTACAAAAGGGCGGGTCGTTGATGATCTGATTTCTTCTTTGGATCGATCCAGCCCGACAGCCCTGATGGATTTTATTACCGCCAGGCTCAATAAAGAAGCAGTCCCCAAGTTGGTCAAGGCTTCCAAGCATAGACGTTACTGGCTGCGCTGGAATAGTATTCGATTACTAAAACGTATCGGTGCTCTGGAGCAAGTTGATCAAGGGTTTGCCTATATTCAAGATCTGCGTTACGCCGGGTCTTGTAGCACCAGAAAGCTGGCCGCCAAGAAGCTGGCCGAACTGAAAGACAGGCGCGCTCTCGAACACCTTCGCCAGGCACAAAAGAGGAGCTTCATAGATAATTTATGTATGGGCGATACTCTCGAAGATGCCATTCGCGCAGTAAAATAGAAGTTAAAATCAATTTTGTCCGTTGCCGCTTATTCCGCTAAATTCATGCTTGTTGTCCGGTGCCCGGATGTCGGTCTGTTCGAGGAAATATATCATCAGGTATTCTTCAGCTGTTTTCTTCGGGCCGGCTAGATTATGGATAAGCCGGTGATAGGCATTTACCTGTCTCTCCCTAAAAGTGAAAAACATATCTTTCGGACTTTCGATGGTCTGATGAAGGCTCGACATGGGAACGTTGAATATCTGGGCTACCTCTTTTGGCTCGAGAACTTTCTTACTATTGCAATCCATGTAGTCTCGCAGGGTCTCTAGTTCTTCGTAAGTTGCGTTGAAGACCATTTCGATCAATGCCTGTTGCTCTTCATCTGAAATATGGTCTGAGGCGAAATAGTCAATAACAGATGGGTCGCAACCCTCACGGATTAGTGAGAGGATTTCGGAGGTTCCACATAGGGTGCCATACGAGATCGTTATTCGCGTTTTGGCTTCCCAGACGGAATAAAGTACCGGGAAGAAGTCGCGGACTGAACGAGACGTGCGCCGCTCCCAAAGATCAGCCAGAACGTAGGTTGCCTTGCGTCTTAATTCCAGGCGCAAGTTATGATCACCAGCGACAGAAACCAGAATGTCTTCGGCGATTATAGTTGTAACTGCCTGGCGGACAAACCTGTCAATCTCGTCCAACAAATCCTTTCTTTTACTGTTGTCATGCATATGATGGCGGGTAACACTGGATAAAAGCCGCAGGAAGTTGAATTTGGCAACATGGTAGGCACGCCCCACAACTGCCCTGGTTGGTAAGATGGCTTCAATCGTGTATGGATTTGAGCGACAGATTGCTTCGGTCAAAGTATGTACATCTCTTTGTTTGCCGGCAACAATGTGCGGTTCTACAACAGAAATATATGAAGTCACCACATTTCGTAGACGAACCAGTTGATCCATAACAACTTGGAGATGCTCAGCACTCGATTGGGCTTCACTAGAACCATCCGAGGCAAGTACGGCAAGAACTTTGCCGGCCAACACGATTTCTTGTTGTTCGAATACCTGACGGTCAGGCATGCACACCTACCCGCCCCCCTGTTTAATGTATGATGTTAACCAATTGTCTGCTTCAGTCAAGAACTACAGATCGGCCCTATTTGTCATCAGGGTAATGAAATAATCACGGTCGAATCAGCAGACACATCCAGCTTTCGCCTGCTTTGGTGTACAGAACCGTCCATTGTCAACATCTTGAACAGGATTGAATATTCGCCACGGGTCAGATTCAAAATGTGGTCTAGTTGAGGCGCCGGACGGTGGGATGCATCGAAGTGGAAAACAGCCGTAGATACTACTTCGTCGCGGTTGGATGGATCTTCCACAAGTATTTCCAGGTTTTTCAACTCTGAGCGAAGGCTGCCAACCAGTTCGAGTTGCAGGATTGTCTTGTGGGTTATCACGTTGGTCAACTGAACAATTACCAGGGCTATGGCTGAGCCCAGCAGCACCAATGGCAAAACGCGTTTCAGCAACCTGTTTCGCCAAGAAGTTGGCTGAGAACCATCCTCGTAATCCTGAATGTTATCAGAAGTCGTGATCATAAAGACTGACAGAAGAGTGTGCCGTTTCCATCATCGAGGCAGAACATGTTTTCGCCATCGGAGCAATCCTCGTTGGACTCGCAAACCCGGGAACAATAATGTTCTCCTCCCAGCGGTGGAATGAAACACTCCAAAGCCGAAACGCAATCTTCAGTTCCATTTGGACAAGGTTGACCGAGTTCACTCAGCACAATTTCTACACAAGCCGCTAGCTGAAAAGCAGTGCTGGGCCACAAAGAAACATCAATAATATCGCAGTAATACATTTGACCACAATCCAAGTCTGACAAGCACAATCTGGTACAGCTACCCGTCAGAGGACAAAATCCATTGATACAATCGGAGCCCGAGCTACAAGCCGCACCCAGCTCAGAAGGGTTTCCGGGAGGTCGGCAACGCCCATCGAGGCCGCTGCCGCGTTGGTTAAGAAGTAATCCGCACACTTCAGGCGCTTGACAGTCGCTATCGACTTTACATTTAGCCTGGCTGCCGGCATCCGGTGAGCACATCGATGTAAATGCCCGAGCTCCTGAGGGACCGAAAACCTCGACATATTCGCAATTGAGATCTTGCGGGCAGTCATCGCTATTTTCACAGATTGCCGAACAAATACCGCTGTAAAGACAAAGTCCAGCTGCACAAGGCAGGTCTTGTCCACAAACCTCTCCGGGCAAGGCCCCCCCGGGAATCGGGTCGGCGCAGACCGTCGAGTCGTAGGCTGGCCCTAAAGTACATACTTTGGCTTCACTGCAGTCTGAGTCGTTTTGACACTCTCCTCCAATCAATGAAGGTTGGCAGAGGTTTCTTTCGGAGTCTATAGGACTAACCCGACACTCAAAACGGTTGGGACAGTTGACTTCGCCCGGCGTACAATCCTGGCTGCAGTACTGAGTCGGGCCATCGGGTGGATTCGCAAGGCAAAGGTCGCTCTTACAGTCTTGATTGCCCGCTGGACATGCTTCACCAACGTCGCCGTTGACTGATTCTTGAAGTTCGCAACCCCAAAATGTAGCCGGAACTTCGTTGGGTAAATCGAGAGTCAACAAATCACATAAAAAACCCGCCGGGCAGTCAAGATCCGATGCGCAGACTGGTGAACAGAAACCTGATTGAGTACAGATGCCCGTAGTGCACCTGTCGCCCGGCTGAACTTGGCAAGTTTCTCCAGGCAAGCCGACGCAGATGCGCGGAACAATACATCGCGAATTCCATTGGTTGTTTACTTCATCTGCCACCAGTCCGCATACTCTATCGGGCGCACAGTCATGATTGCTCAAGCAGGTTAAACCTGGCGGAGCGGCATCAGGGCTACGACAGGCCCAAAGACATTCCTCATCAGGCATACAAACCGTGAAGTCCATACACTCGTCATCGACTTCACAGGCGCGTGAGCAAATTTGTTCTCCTAAAGGCCCTTTAATACAAAGACCGTCTGCACAAGTCGGATCGCCGCCCCTGACGCAATCTGACCCGAATGGCAGGTTTATCGGCAGACAAGTGCGTTTGGCCAGGAGCGCATTCTCGAGACATTTTGTTCGCGGTGGACAATCGTTGTCATTGAAACAGGGATCTGCGCCGCAACCATCTATGTCTTCACAGGCTCCTCGTGAACATGACATGCAGCCTGTGCAATCATTGTCCACGGCGCACAAAATACAGCCGGAGTATTTCTGGCAAATGCCGCCATCTGTGCAAATATCACATGGATCGCAGTCAAGTTCGCTCTGGCATTTCTGGCAGCCGGCTACGCTAATACACTCGCCCTGATCGCAACGCTGACAGACTTGGCATTGCTCGTCGGCTGTACAGGTTATGCAGTTGGGTATGATCAAGCAATAACCGTCAATACAGTTCTGGCAAGCATCACAATCGCTGTCCGCCTGACACGGAGGCGGTCGCTTGCCCGGATAGCAATGGTTGTTTTCAGTGTAGTTGCAGAAAAAACCGGTCGGACAATTCTCATCGTGTTCGCACTTGATAGTGCAGAATCCGCTCTCTTCGACTGGCTTTTCACAGAGGTTGGCCAGGCAATCTCCACCTGTCTCACAGGCTTGACCAACCGCTAATTCACATTTGCCGTTGACGTCCAGGTAGCCGGGATCGCAATCACCCTGTTCAAATCCGCCACTACAGGCCAGAAAGAGAACGCTGATCGCAAAGGTTATGACCCAGGGCACTAAAGGCCTGGGCTGATACTCCGCTTTTTTTTGAAAGGTGAACACGTTTCAACACACGACATTAGGTGACTTTTTTCTTTTGCGTCAATTTCTTCTTTGGTTTTTTATTGACTCGCAGTTTGGATTTAATCTTGGGCTGCAGCGTATTGTCATTATTGGGCACGAATCGAACAGTAGTACTGATTTCAAGTGAAGTAGATGAAAGCACTCGGCTGACTTCATCAGCCAAGTTTGTGGATTCCAGGAATTGCCTGAGCTCTAACGAAAGAATTCTGAAAAGATCTTCCTTGGTTTTTGATACCTGGGCGACCATGTATTGGACGACTTCTTTGGGTAGCTTTAGATCTCCAAGGAAGGACCTGACTCCCTCTTCGGTCATGAACAAGGCGCCGGCACCAGCTATGAGCGTCTTCTTTATTAAATCAGTGATTGCCCAATCGTCTCTTTTTTCAGATACAGCTTCTTCTGGCGGATTTGGCATGGTGTCTCTCCCGTGTTTTCT
>JAFDKH010000012.1 GCA_019307065.1 Deltaproteobacteria bacterium | reverse complement strand
GCGACTCGCGACTCGCGACTAGTAACTCATGATTTGCGAGTCATTGACAGGCGATTGTCTCTTACATACACTGGCCGCATGAGTGACTCCTTCGAAGGCTTACTCAAGGCGTTCGAATCGCTTAATCAGCGAAAACGTAATAATCCCGACTGCCTTTCGGCAAGTGAAAAGGCTCGTTGGCGGGTCATGCGCTGCCAAATCGAAGAGGCCCTTTTTCAAATCCCGCGAGATCCGGCCAGGGACACGCGTGAATTCCTCCGAGTTCCGGTGACAATAAAAGTGCGTTATCGAGTCGCCGGCCGGCTGACCAAACGCTGTCTAACCGTCCTGGGCGAAGGCGGCTTGTTTATCTCTTCGAGGGACTTTCTTCCAATTGGTTCGCAGCTTCAAATCGAGGTGATCCCGGCGGGAGAATCTGCTCACTTCGAAGTACGCGGCCAGATAGTTTGGACCTGCAAGATGGGCAACCCGGATGAATGCGGTATGGGAATTAAGTTCGTCAAGCTGACTGACCCAATCAAGCGCCACATTCATGCCCTGCTGGACGCTACTCTTCGAAAAGACTTAATCGAAAGACGAAAATTTTCGCGAGTTGATGCCGGATTGGGAGTCCACGTTTTTGCGCCCGAACGACCAGTCGATCTGAGAACCAGCGATATCGGGATCGGCGGTATGTTAATGTCCTGGGCTTACCCGGCGCCTGCTCGAGACCGTCTACAATTTGAATTGCACCTCCCGGGAAATCAACCACCGGTCAATGGCCTGGCCGAAGTGGCCCGCCTGGTCGAAAAACCATGGGGGCGCAGCTCCGGCAGCCTGGGCGTGCGCTTTACAGATCTTAGCCGCCAGGGCCATGATGCAATTCAAGCTTACTTGGGCCGGCAAGCCGCCGGACAACTGCCCGCCCGCGGGTCAGAGCGTCGGGTATTTGCCCGCATCAAGCGCCGCATCAAGCTTCGATTTATTGCCTCAAATTCTTTTGGAACTACCGACACACGCGACATCTCGGGCAGTGGCGTTTTTCTGCAAACCCGGCAGCCTCCCTCTTGGGGAAGTCTGGTTGAGATCGCCCTGAGTCAACCCGGCTCCGGTGAAACTCTGAGTCTGCCTGGCAGGGTAGTCCGGGTGGTTCACACAGATCCTCAAAAACCCGATCGGGTACCCGGAGTAGGCGTTGCCTTCGAAGACATGAGTGAAATGCGTCTGAGCATACTGAGAGCATTCTTGAGAGATTTTGTACTTCAGCTGTATGAATGACGCCATTTGGGAGGAAAAAATGACTCGACTCTTAACGGCCCTGGGCACATGCCTGATAACATGTAGCCTGGCCTTTCCCGTTGGTGCCGGACCTCATCGATTGATTGGTTACGACAGTTGGTCAGTCGGCAGATCGAATAGCCAGAGTGCCTATGGTGCCGGTCCCGGCGTTTTGTACACTAACCCGGCTCTGCTAACCGACCTCGAAGACCAGTTCGGACTCGGGATTATAATGATCCAGCCATCGCTCAAAGCTGATTTAATGGAGCGCCCTCCAAATGCCGACGTTCCCATTACGTTTTATGATTCGGACGTCGGCATCGAGGGCAGTAATCTCGATCGCCCTTTACCAACAGTCGAATTGCCCAATCCACGCTCGGATAACAACCGCGACAGCCTGTCGAGCTACCTGGTAATCGGCCTGGTTCATTCATTCGGCTGCGAGGATTTCAGATTGGGACTGACCATGCTGGTCCCGGCCAGCGGCCTGATTGGCTTCGACACTTATTATCCCGATGAGCGAGATCAATATTTCTCGAATACGGTTCACTTCACTCGGTTCGGTGAGTTCAGCGAGGTCTTCACTGTTCTGCTGGGGGCCGCTTACCGGCCACTGGACTGGTTGTCTGTTGGTGCCTCGGTCGAAACTTCGCTAAACGCCGGCGCTACACTGAATGCCTTTGTACCCGAAGCAACCGTCCAGGATTATGCGCTGGCCAACTTGTCGATGGACGCCGATCCGATTGCCCGAGCCATTATCGGAGTAAACGCTCGACCACTCGAAATGCTCAGTTTTTCGGTCGTCTGGCGCGATCGTCGCTTTTTCAAGATGGATACGGACGCGCTTCTGAACCTCTGGAACTATCATGAACCAGGCGACACGACTGTACCCAAACGGGTCAAACAAGATCATCTTTTGGCTCTGGACTTTGAACCCATGGAAGTCAGCCTGGCGGCCGGAGTTCACTTCGATGAGCTAACCGCAGAAGTCAGTCTAACCTGGAACCATTGGTCCGATTATCTCGACCTGCACCATCAGCGCGCCCAGGAAACCGCCGTATTCGAACCAACCAACCCGGACGATCCCGAAATTGACGGCAGCCCGTTTGCCTTTTCTGATACCTGGTCTGTTTCCACCGCAGTTGCCTGGGAATATTTGCAGGGCTTCACGGCCACCGGCGGCATGGCCTACCGACCTAGTCCGGTCCCCCCCCCAAACGGGGCGCACCAATTATGTCGACAATGATTTATTGAGCGCCTCGTTAGGACATCGTTTCGATTTCAGCCTGTGGGAACGCAAAGTACAAGTAGATGTCGGTCTGCAATTTATGTACATGCTAAATGAGACGGTCCACAAGGACTTCACCATGATTCGAGACGAATTCGCCGATCGGGCCAGGACATTGATCGACGGCCAGCCAATGAGTGAAGCCCAAGGTTTGCAAACAAACAACCCGGGCTTCCCGGGTTACGAATTCGGCGGATGGAGCCTGGCGGGCTCAGTCTCGCTCAGCTATCTATTCTAGTTTTGAGCTGCTAACATGGGCGTGCCATGAAAACGATATATATCTGCGCATGTTATGGGCTTTTCTCGATGTTATTTACAGCCTGTGGAAATGACACCCAGCAGCCGATTGACGAAATCGTTCCATTCGAACTAGTCGATCCATTTATCGGCACCGGCGGCCATTATTTCGGCGTCGGCAGCGGTTTTGCCGGAGCCAGCCTGCCATTTGGAATGGCTAAGCCCGGTCCCGATACGACCACCGAGCACGGGGCATCTGATTTCCATCATTGCAGTGGTTATCACGCCGACGACGAATACATTAATGGCTTCAGCCAGGTGCACATTCACGGAACAGGCGCACCCGAGTACGGGGCCCTGCTTTTCATGCCGATTGTTCAATTCGGCCCGGAAATGATTCTAGAGTCGAACTACCGCTCCATTTTTTCAAAAGAGTACGAACACGGCACACCCGGCTATTATTCGGTTATTCTTGACGCCAGCGGCACCCAGGTGGAGTTGACCGCCACGGAGCATTGCGCCTATCACCGTTATACTTACCCGCCCGAGATTTCATCCGGGACCGTGATCGTCGATTTGTCACACGCCATTGCGGGCTGTAAGGTCGCTGAAGCCGCCGTGTTCGTCGAGCCAATGGATTCAGAGATATCCGGCTGGCTGATATACCAGGGCTCGCTGACCGGGCGCTCGGGCGGAGTCAAGCTCTACTTTGCAGCCCGTTTCAATCAGGTGCTGGATGACTGGACGCTATGGAGCGACGGGCAATTGTCTGTCAAGTCGATTGAAGCTAACGGCGTTGATGTCGGGGCTGCCGTTGCAGTTAATACACAGGCGCCTGTCACTGTTCAAATCGGTTTGTCATATGTCGACATTGCTGGAGCTCGCAACAATTTAAGCGCCGAGCTGTTCGGCAAAGATTTCGACACTATCCAAGAGCAAGCCAAAGAGGCCTGGTCAAGGGCCCTCGAGCGCGTCATGATCGAAGGCGGATCTGAAGATCAAAAAACCATTTTCTACACCGCCCTTTATCATGCCCAATTGACTCCAACCATTTTCACTGATGCAGATGGAAGGTACACCGGATTCGATCTTCAGGTTCACCAGGCCGACGGCTTCACTTATTACTCAGACTTCTCCATGTGGGACACCTATCGGACGGTTCACTCATTGTTCATGCTGATTGCACCGGACCGGCAACGCGACATGGTAATCTCGCTGCTGAAAATGCACGAACACGGCGGCCACCTGCCAAAGTGGCCGGCTGGAACCGGCTATACGGGTTGCATGATCGGCACTCCGGCCGATGTGGTCATCTCGGAAAGTTATTTAAAGGGTATCACCAATTTCAACGTTGAAAGCGCCTTCGATGCGATCAAACACAACGCTACCACGGCCCAAGCGTCCGGCGGGCGGGCAGGTGTCGCGCGTTACATGGAACTGGGCTATGTCCCGGCCGACGAGGTGGACGGAGCGACTTCCAGAACCCTGGAATTCACAGTTGCCGATGCGGCCATCAGCGCTTTCGCAGAAGCCCTCGGCCACAGTCAAGATGCCGAAGATTTCGCCAACCGCTCACGCAATTATCGAAATGTTTTCGATAGTGAGACTCTTTTCATGCGCGGTAAAAATGTGGATGGATCCTGGGCTGAACCAACCGCTGAATTCGATCCGCTTGACTGGGCGGCCGATTACTACACTGAGGGAACTGCCTGGCAGTACTTGTGGCTGGCTCCCCACGATCCCCAGGGGTTAATCGAGCTATTTGGAAGCCCTGAAGCTTTTGTCAACAAACTCGAAGCTTTCTTTTCGACGCCCGAGCCCGACGACCCTATTTGGGAATTCCTGCCCAAACTCTACTACTGGCAGGGCAACGAACCGGACCTACACACGGCTTACTTCTTCAACGCGGCCGGGCGACCCGAACGCACCCAGTTCTGGGCGCGTAACATCCTGGCAACCCGCTACGGCACCGGCGTCGATGGGCTGGCCGGCAATGACGACTGTGGAACGCTTTCGGCCTGGTATATTTTCAGCTCAGCCGGTTTCTACCCGATAGCCGGGCTCGATTTCTATTACATCGGCAGCCCTCTATTCGATCGGATAACTTTCGACTTAGGCAATGAAAAGGTCTTCGAGATAACGGCTAAAGATGTTTCGGAAGAAAATCTCTATATTCAATCGGCCCGGCTCAACGGAACGACTCTGGAGGCACCCCACTTCACTCACACCATTATCAAAGATGGCGGCACACTCGAGCTCAGCATGGGCTCACAACCCTCCGAGTGGGGCAAGTGAGTTTCATCCTTACCAAGATGACCCACCAACAGGGTCCCGTACTCCAATACCAACTTGGTGACCTGGAACTAAGCCAGCTTTTGGGCCACGAAATTGAAATCGAATTCAATGGGGATATTTTTTGCACTGAATGTGGCAACAGCATTAAGAAAACCTATGGCGACGGCTACTGTTATCCATGTTTTTCCTCACTGGCTCGAACTGATATCTGCATAATCAAGCCGCACACCTGTCATTTCGCACAGGGGACTTGCCGTGAACCGGAGTGGGGTCAAGCTCATTGCATGATCGAACACGTAGTTTACCTGGCCTTGACCAGCGGTCCCAAGGTCGGCGTAACCGGGGCCAATAGAGTGCTTGAACGCTGGGGAGATCAGGGCGCGGTCTGTGCAATTGTCTTGGCCCGCACTCCCGATCGCCGTACGGCTGGACTAATCGAAGCGGCCCTCGCCAATCACATGCCCGATCGAACCAACTGGCGAAAATTGATCACCTCCGAACCCGATCCGATCAACCTGCTTGATTTGAAAAGTCGAGTTACCGATCTGGTTTCAAAAAAACTAAGGCAATACCTGACTGAAGAAACCCAGATCGAGCGAATCGCTTATCCGGTCCGTCGCTATCTCGACAAAGCGCGTTCGATTAAACTGGACAAGCAAAAGCTGGTCAGCGGCCCGCTAGAAGGAATCAGAGGTCAGTACTTGCTAATCGGCCAAAGCGCCCTGAACGTCAGACGCCACTGCGGTTACCAAGTAAGTCTGCGAATCGAATAACCAAAAATCATGTCAACCTCTTGACAGTTGCCTAAAGGTTCTTACTTTATCGTTGTGACCAATCTGGTCACCTGGACAACAAAATGAAGAAACAGGAGGTAAGCGATGGCTATTTTTCGCTGGTTGGGAGAGAACGATTTTTTTTCGCCGCTTCAAAGAATGCAGCGCGAGATGAACGATATGCAGTCCACCTATCGGCCCGGTTTTGGGTTGACTCAGCGTCCCGGAGTGTACCCGGCACTCAACATATACGACGATGGTGAAAGTTTCATCGTTTGGGCGGAAGTACCCGGCCTGGACCCCAAATCGATTGACATTACCGTCACTGGAGACACTCTTAAACTCAAGGGCGAGCGGGTCCTTCCCGAACTAGGCGAGGGTGCTTCATATCATCGACGCGAGCGCGACTTCGGACACTTTAGTCGTGCGCTGACTTTGCCTGAACAAGTTGACAACTCCAGGGTGGTGGCCAGTTATAAGAACGGAATCCTGGAGATCTTGCTGCCCCGCGCCGAGCAGGCAAAACAACGCAAGATTGAAATTAAATCCAGCTGATTCATGTGGAGGCATACCATGACTGAAAAAGAGAAAAAAGAACTCGAAGTCAGCAAGAAAAAACCAATTGAGAGCGCAGAAGGCGAGTCAACTCGTGAAGGTATAACCTATGTCCCGGATGTGGATATTTTCGAAGACAGTGATGCGATAACTCTGCGAACAGATTTGCCTGGTGCGAAAAAGGAAAATCTGACCATTGATATCGATGACGGCACTTTGACCTTGTCTGCCGCAGTGGATCCGCTGCCAAAACACTTCAATACGATTTACAAAGAATACGAGCATGGCGGATACTCTCGGCGTTTCTCACTTGGTGAGCGTATCGATCAGGAAAAGATTTCCGCCAAACTGGAAAATGGCGTCCTGACTCTGGTTCTGTCAAAATCCGAGGCGGCCAAACCGCGCAAGATTGAAATCAGCTAATCTGCTGCAAACCTGTAGAATAGGCATAAAGCTTTTGATCCGCCAGCCGCTTCTGCTACCATCGCAAGCAGGAGGTCGGCATGTCTCGCAACTTTTACGTAGTCTTGGGAGTGTCTTCTGACGCAGAGCCGCTGCAAATCAGGCGCGCCTACCGGCGTCTCGTAAAACTCTATCATCCAGACGTTGCCGATCAGCCGGTGGAGAAGTTTCACGAAATTCAAGAAGCCTACAAAGCTCTGTCTGACAAAGATTCGCAAAAACAGCATAATCAGCAAACTGCCGAAGAAGAACCGCCGGCTGCCTTCGTCGGGCTGGAGGTCTCAAAGAAAAGGACCAAGCGTCCAGTGGCTCGTCCGCACATGCGACCGCCTTCATTGAACGAAGAGATTCAGGGGCTTTTTAGCCAGGTTGATGATTTTTTCTCCGGCTGGGTGCCGGGCCTGTTTACGAAAACCGGCCTGAAAGACACCCACCGCAAGAACCTCTATGTCGAATTGATTTTGGAACCCGGTGAAGCCCTGGCCGGCGGCCTCTTTCCATTACAAGTGCCAACCGAACAAGCCTGTATCGAATGTGACGGTCAGGGATATCAAAGCAGCCTGGTTTGCCACAGCTGTCATGGGCGCGGACGCACAGTCAGCTACCACGAAATAGAAGTGTCAGTCCCGCCAGGCGTTAGCGACGGGACCGAGGCCCGCATATCGCTGGGCGATATTGGGTTGCAAGGAGTGGATCTGATCGTATTGGTTTCGATCAACTCTTGAAGGCCAACTGAGCCAGCCGATCCAAAGCACCTTTCAGGCCGTTATGAATCGCGTCGATTTCTTCTTGCTTCCACTGGTCGGCATCATTGCGAATGAAGGAAGTCTTGTCTACCCGGTTGTCAAAACGAGCCACTGGAATATTATAGACCTTCCCGTGAGCCTCGACTGTCAGTGTCCCTGGTTTCTGGGCATTTTCTTCCAGCCAATCCATATCATCGCAGCCGTAATCACCCAGCATGACATCAATTGGTACTCCATGATGAAGAATTGATCCGGGATCGTCAGGATCTGCCCTGGCTTCGTTTTTACGGCGGGATTCTTCGGGGGTTACCCAGATATACAAGGCTGTCGCCTTTTTAAGTAACTGGGGCGACAACTGCCCCAATGAGAAACGATAGCCATAGCACTTGGGAAGCGGCATCTGGGAGCCCTGAGGACCCCCACGCGCGAATTCGATTACCAATGTCTTTCCCTCAAGGGTATCGGGATAGTTATCCTGCTTTTCTTTGAGCATTTCGCGGGCCTCGGCCTCCAGTTTGGGGCTCAAGGCAGCTCGGGTGGCCTGATCCAGCCCGGCCAAACGCGCAGTTGCCCCGGCCGCCTTCGAGGCCGCATCGAACCGGTCAAATAGCAGCTCGGCCGCTGAATCAGGATTATAGGCCTGCTTGCTTTGCAGATCTTGATAATCTTCATTGACCAATTGAATCAAAGTTCCCCAATCTTCAGTGAACTGGAAAGGTTTGTCCGGTGATTTAAAGAAGATACGCGGCTGGCCGAGTTCAGCCAGTTCATCATCGATCCGGCGCATCATATGCACATACGGAAAATCATCCAGTTGAACAGTCGGCCCCATATGGAAATCATTTCGACACTCTTCGGGTGAAAGCTTGTCCAGATATTTACGTACTTCCGATTTTCCAGACGCCGGAAGGGCCAGAAGCAATACGATCTCGAGTGTATCGGCCATGATAACTACCCTCCTATTTGAAGACAGAATAGAGGCAACCATACAGGCAGGTGAATCAAGAGGCAAGCGTTGAGAAGCTCATCTATAATCCGTAGGAGGCGTCCTCGGCGGCAAGTTCTTCCAGCAAATGTTTGATATCCCATTTCTCCGAAATCGGGGTCAAGGTAGCCCAAAGCGGCCGGGGTAGTCCGAGGTTGCGATAGTTGGCGATCAACCAGTGCAGCTCCTGCTCGGAAAATCCGGACATAATCATCGAACGATGGGTAGTCGATGGCTGCCCCTTACCAAAACCGGCCTCCAGGGAGAGTATATCTTTGAGAGATTTATCAACCATTTCGTCTGAAACGAAAATAACCGGTAGTTGATCCGAGAGGCCGTTGTGTATCAGGGAATATACGGCTTCTTGTTCTTCGGCCGACATACCGCAGACGATCAGGCCCCGAGGACCATACATCCGGGCTGCCGAATCGCCGACTTCTTGAAGTGTTCCAGTTTCTTCCATGCAATATCACTCACAATTGCTGTTTGACTCCCCATTTTTACCGGCCTGGTCATTGTTGGTCAAGAAATCGACCAATCTCATTCAAGTCCCTGGACACCAGCCGCTTGAATGTGCACAATCAACACCCAAGGAGGCGACTATGAGCGAAACACTTAGTGCAACAGAGTTGAAAGCATTGATTCAAAGAGTATTTCAACCCACGGATACAGATCGGGCCCTGGCTATCCTGGTCGACTTGCCCGACTCAGAGGTCGGCGACAACCCGGCCTGGAAATTACGCCGTGAAATGGCTGCCGGCTGGGCAGAGCAATTGGCCGGTGTCAGTACCGAATTGGGCCTTGAAATTAATTTGGTTGTCTACCGCAATCCCAGGATGAACAACGCCGATTTACCTCAAAAGGCCTGGATTCATCAGGGGGCCCTGCCCAACACGGCCGATGAACTTAATCAGCAAGATATGACAGCTTTTACCTCCATTTTTGAGACTCACTCTATCTTGCTGGCCCCGACAGAATTCTCGGCCACGGCTCCTTTGAAACTTGCCGCAAAAAAATACGGCTTCAGGGCCGCGACCATGCCCGGGTTTTCTCCGGAAATGATACCGGCTTTGCGATTGGACTACACAGAAATCAACAGACGCTGCTTGTTCATGAAGGAGCTGCTTGACAAGGCCAGCGGAGCCGACCTGGTCTTTAGTGTCGATGGCCAAACAGAATACAAGCTGCATCTCGATCTTCGCCACCGATCCGCGCATGCCTCGGGAGGCTTGTTCCCCGATCCCGAAGTGGCCGGCAATCTGCCATCCGGGGAAACATATATAGTGCCCTACGAAGGAGAACACGCCTCAGATCCCAGCCGGTCGGCCGGAGAGCTGCCGGTCCAGTTTGGTGACGACCTGGTTATCTTCAAGATTGCCGACAATCGCGCTGTGCGAGCCGAGGGTTCGTCAGCAGCAGCAAAAGAACAAGCCGAACTTCTGGCGGCCGAGCCAGCCTATGGCAACATGGCTGAGTTGGGCCTTGGGGTTCTGGCCGATTTCGGAATCGAACCGTCCGGTTCGGTTTTATTGGACGAAAAGCTGGGCTTGCACATTGCTTTTGGACGCAGCGATCACTTCGGCGGACAAGTTGGGGCGGCTCAGTTCACCAAGCCCGAGGCCGTAGTGCATATTGATCGGGTGTATATCCCAAAATTGCAGCCCCGGGTCATTGTAAAAAGTGCAGTTCTACAGATGGAAGATGGTTCCGAATTGGTCCTCATGCAAAACGGTGAGTATGTAATTACTTTCAGCTAATTTATCAGGATGATTTCCCTTCAGGGTCGATGAGCCCAAGCGCTAACAACAAGCAACCCGCCTTATGGACAAGCAACTTCAGTTTTCTGCTTGTGGGTGCATTATTGCAAGGCCTGAGCTTCTTTTTCCTGATGCCGGTCCTGCCGCTTTATGTCGAAGGCTCGTTAGACGGCACAAGTACTCTAATCGGAGTAACGGTTGCTGTTTTTTCATTAACCGCCGTTTCGACGCGTCCCTTTTCCGGTTATTTACTCGATCGTTTCGGTCGACGGGGCTGGCTGTTGGTCGGGTCCGTCTTGTTTTTTCTATCAATGTTCAGCTATCTTCTGACCGATACCTTCGCCTCGTTGCTTCTGATCCGTTTGATTCACGGCCTGGCCTGGGGAATGGTTGGAGTCGCCGCTGCCACAATTGCCGCTGATTTGATACCGGCCGGCCGTCTTGGCGAGGGAATGGGTTTCTACGGTATGTCGATGCCAATCGCCATGAGCATCGGCCCGGTTCTCGGTCTGCTAATCTTGAATGACGTTCATTTTGACAATTTATTCCTGTCTTGCGGCGTGATTGGTTTGGCGGCTTGCTTGTGTTTCTTTCTGGTCAAGAATCCTCCGATTCGAAATCGAAAAACGCGTCTTCGCTTGAGCATGATTATCGAAAAAAAAGTACTTCGCATTTTCTTCTTTCTATTGCTGGTCTGCACCGGCTACGGTGGGATCGTAGCCTTCGCTCCACTATACGCTCCCCGCTTCGGTCTCGATGGTTGTGGTCCCATATTTTCTGTCTACGCAGCCGGGGTAATTACTTCACGAATCTTCGGGGGACGCTGGTACGATCGTAGCGGACCCGTGGCTGCGTGCATGACCGGCCTGAGTTTACTTACAATCGGATGGCTGGGAACCGGTTTAGCGGAAACCAAGCTTGTCTTACTCATCTCCGGCTACGGACTGGGGCTGGGCTTTGGATTAATCATGCCGTCTATTCAGGCCATGACGGTCGAGTTGGTTGCGGCCGATCGGCGTGGAGCAGCAAATGCAACAATGTTCTCCGCTTTTGATGTCGGCATTTCAAGTGGAGCGCTGGGGTTTGGTTTACTGGCTGAGTTCATTGATTTATCATACATTTTCCTGATAGCCGGCGGATTGAGCATGACGGCTATGTTGGTATTTTTATTCGTGGTTTATCCCCATTACAGAAAAAACCGGATAACTCGAGGGTCAACCGAATTGCTGTAAACCGCTTGGAGAAATTACATTTTTCAGTCAATTTGAGGCTTGAAATCACAGATTCTCTTGGATATAATTATTGGTTCTGGGTGAATGTTATCGAGGAAAAGGAGAATCTGCATGGCGGCTAGTAAAAGTAAAATCAACGGACTGACGGCCTCTCAGACAAAAGATATAAAAAAAGTACTCGCCGGAAAGCGTGAAGAACTCAGGCGCTCCATTTCACACCGCAAGAATCGCGACGCCGGTGTAGATCCCAGTGAGATAATCGAAGAACTCGAACAAGCCGCAACTGGCCAGCATCAAGATGTTCAACTTCGAATCCTAGACAAAGAAGTCAAACTGTTGCGCGAGGTTGAAAGGGCCCTTAAGAAATTCGAAAAAAAGGTATTCGGGCTCTGTGAAGGCACTTTGGAGCCAATCGGCTTTGCCCGCTTGAAGGCCCGGCCTTGGGCACGTTATAGCGTGACCCACAAAGAAGAACTCGAACGCCTTCAGCGCGAGCAGTCGACACTCCGCCCGGGTCGCTGAAAGCTCAAGGCAACTGGCGCGCCCATGGGCTCCGGCGCTCACTCTTCTAAGTCTGCCTGTTTTTACGGTTTTTTTGTAATCAGCCTAATAGTCTGTTTTCAACCAGCTAATATTCTTGCGGCCGAATTCGATCGCGAAGCCTATGAGCAAGATCTAATCGAGCGCTGTATGGAATCAGCCGGGTTGGAGCCCGATGACCATCCGCAGGGCAAAATAATCGAAAAGATAATCATCCGGCGTAAGCCAATTATCGAAGCCGCCGATCCCTGGCCTGACCACCTGGCGGCTCATCACTCGGTGATCGAACAAACATCCTTCACACTCGAATCTCCTGACCCCTGGCCCGATTTTCTCAACATCTTTCATGTCACTACCCGCGAACATATCGTCAAGCAGGAATTGTTGTTCAAAAAGGGAGATCGCTATGACGAAGATGTGGTCCGCGAAAGCGCCAGGAATTTACGTTCGCTACCATTGCTTTTCTCTGCAGTCCGGATTGTGACTGCCCGGGGAACCAGGCCTGATAAAATAGTTGTTTTGGTTATCACCAAAGATCTCTGGAGCCTGAGATTCAATTCACAATTCAGCCTGGGCGGGGGAGTATTCAACTATCTATCTCTCAAGCCTACCGAACAGAACTTTCTCGGATACAATCAGCAAGTCAGCCTGTACACTTTTGTTGATCGAGATACTTACTCAATCGGAGAAATTTACAGGGTACCGCGGCTCTTTGGTTCGCGGTTTTCGTTGTATGAGAGCCTGCACCTGCGGATTAATCAACTGAGCGGAGACGAAGAAGGCGGGTTTGGAAGTGTCCACTTTGGGCGCCCGTTGTATTCGATCAATTCCAAGTGGGGATTTGCTGTGGGTGCCTCGTTTGACATCGGTATCCGTCGGGAATACGAGGGCGCAAATATTCGCCAGGTCGGTTTCATCATCGACGATCTGGTCTATTGGCGGGATAAGATATGGAATTATAAGTCTTATTCCGTCCAGGCCCAGGCCGTCCGTTCTTTCGGCGTTCGCTGGAAAAGCAGTATTCTGCTGGGCTATACCTTACGATCCAGAACATATGCTTTGCCTGGCAATTTTCCATCCGAGCCTTTTGATGTTCGTGAATCTTTCATTGACAACGTGTTGCCCAACCAAGACCAGGCCGGTGAAATATTGGCTCGCTTCAGATTCTACGAAGCGAGCTACCATCGTTTTCAGAACATTCAGACCTATGGCCTGACCGAGGATTATCGCTTCGGACCTGAAGCCTCAGTGGAAACCAGCTGGGCCAATCCGGCCTTCGGCTTTGCTCAGAATTCAGTCTGGCTGCGTGCGGCGGTCGGCTATCGTTTTTTGTTTTTTGGACAAAACATTTTCGAAGTCAGTTCCAGCCTATCAGTGCGCTACTGGCCCGGCCACGATCTGGCTGAAGCTAGATCGGCCGGCACAGATTGGGTGGATCGGCGAGCAGATCTTTACCTGGAAAATGTTTCGCCGGATCTCTTTGGACTGGGCCGTTTATTAGTTCGGATAAAATATGTTTACACCCAATACAGTGTAAATCGATCCTTGCTGTCCTTAGGCGGTGACAACACCCTGCGGGGCTTCGTGTCAGGCTATAGTGCCGGTGAACGATTGCTCAACTTCAATGTTGAGTTTCGTTCTCAACCCTGGGTGCTAAGGACTTTACACATGGGATTTGTCGTTTTCTACGATGGTGGTGATGCCTACGGATACAGCCATGACAACGATTTCAATTACCATCAGAGCTTGGGTTTTGGTTTCCGTGGTTTATTTCCGCAGTTCGATCGTGGTTCGGTCCGCCTGGATTTTGGGATTCCACTCGGTAAAGATTTCAACACAAACGTGATCGACTGGGTAACGATAAGCTATTTGCAGGCTTTCTAGTTCAGCGTGGTCTAATTTACCGGCACACAGACACTGTTAGCATCACAAGAAAACCCACTGGCACACCCGCCGGCGGGGCAAGTCATCATATTCAAAACATTCAAGTAAGCTCCGGATTGGCCAGGCGCTCCGGTTGCCCCGGACCCGACCGAGTTTCCACCGGCTCCGCCGACCCCGCTGGTTGGAAGACTGTCAGCAAAAACAAATATGTTTGCAGCGGCGTACTGGTTTACTTGAACATTGTTGGTCAGGATTCCAAAGGACGGCCCGCCTGCGCCACCGCCGCCGCCTCCTCCCGGACCTCCATTACCGCCATCGCCGCCCTTTCCTCCAAGTGAAGAAATCCAGTCGGGCGGCTCACCACCGAATCCACCTATTCCGCCCAGTCCTCCAATTCCACCGAAACCTCCGTCGCCACCCTGGCCACCGAGACTGCGTTCGATCAAGTTGTGGCTTAGTTCAGGCTGATCAGACGTGCCCGCGGACGCTGAAATAAAAATTACCAGCGAAGCACCGCCCGGTCGGCCGTGCTTTCCGCCGCCACCACCACAACCTCCGGCACCACCCCCTCCGCCAGACGGTCCAATTTCGTACATATCGCAATCACCGAACTGGGTATAATAACGGGCAGTACCGCCGCCGCCGCCGCCGCCGCCGCCGCCGCCGCCGGCCAAGCCGCCAATCCCGGCCGAGGCTCCCACCGGGGCCGCTGCCCAACTGCCACTCACAATGGACCCATAACTTCCCTGGCCGCCACTGCCTCCCAGGCCACTCGTGCCGTCGCCACCATCTTGCCCATCTTGACCAACATTGAGCCGGATGTCAGTCGGATAGCCGGACTCAGTGGCATGACTACAGCCCGAATAGCTCATGTGGTCAAAACTCCAGTCATCGCCGCCGAGCCCGTTGCCATTGGCATTCGTCAAATATTCGGCTTGAGCACCCTGGACCGGGCTCGCATTCCAGTCGAACTGGGGACAAACCGTAGTACCCCCGGGATGACCATTCGAAGCCGAACAAATCGAGTTGATACCGTTGGCCCCACCCGGGCGCGCAGAAGAAGCCGGACAATTCCCATACATCCGTTGTCCGACAAACCCCCAATCTCCATCCAGGTTGGTCGAATCTTGACGGCCATAACCGGCCTCGCCCGAGCTTCCCCGGCCACCGGCCCCAGCCTGTCCGCCGACGATAACGTTACTGCGCATAACCAATGAGTCATCGCAGTTTCTAATAATGACAGCCACCGAAGCAATTCCCTCAGTATCAGGGCTGGACGCCTCGGTAACATGCTGGCCGTGGATAGCAAAACCAGAAAGCATGGTACCGACTCCGACAATTCCTTCGGCCTTTACTGCAAATTCAGGAGACTGTCCTTCGATAACAGACTGATAGAGCCAAACATCCCGGCCCAGGAAGTCTGCCGAATAGCCGCCGTGTAAGACGACTCCCGGGATGAGAGTCAGGCTCTCGTCGTAATTCCCTTCGGCTACTAAAATATAGGCCCGGCCTGAACCGGCGAAAGCCGCAATAGCGGCCGAAATTGTTGGAAATGGGCTAGCCAGGCTACCATCACCCGGTGGGGCCGAACCAGCTCTTACAAAAATTGCATCTGATATCACGCCGTCAATTCCATCGCAATTTTCGTCAAGATAGTAAAGACCCGGTTGAGGTTCCTCTATCAGATCGGGCAGATCGTTTCCGGTATTGCCCAGGACCCGGCGGCATTCGCAACCATCCTCAGAATCATTGTTGACATCTACCCACTCGTATTGAATCCCGCCCTGAGATTCAATCGAGCACGGCCCCATGACACAGGCGGGCATGCCGACCGCCAGGATGTCACATACACCGACGGTATGGTCTATTGGTTCCGACCAGTACAGTGAACAGTCATTGTTACAGAAGCCACAGTGTTCATCGCTCTCGTAACGGCCGGTTGCTTGGTTCAGAAAACCTTCGTCAATCTGTCCGTTGCAGTTATTGTCCAGCCCGTCACAAATTTCGACGTTGTAGTCTTCGGCATTGCATTGCGACCATTCGAACAAGGCGCCGTTTTGAGCGCATTCCTGATAGCCCAGGCAGACATCAACCAGGCATGAACGAACTGTGCCCAAAGTAGCAGCACTACACAAGCAAGTGTCGTTTTCGGGCTGGCACTGCAGCCAGGCAACGTAAGTCTCACAGACATAGCCGGACGGACATCCCGGACCATAGGGCGAAGCCGGCGAGCAATCACGACCGCAATACTGTTCGCTGCCATTAATTATGCAGAGTGAACCGGGTGCCAGACAATCTGCATCGAGGTTACATGGCTGGCACAGGTTAGCCGGCAAACTCAAACAGGCTATCCCGTCTTCCCAAACGAAGAAACCAGGTTCACACTCGGTTGCCCGGCAAACCGGCTCGCCGGAAACTAAGCGACACTCAGTCTGAACGGCATGCGCTATCATGACACTGCAATCGACTTCGCAGCCGCCGCAGTGCTGATCGGCTATATAGCGCCCCTGGCCGTCACGGAAGTCTTCATCCGTCTGCTGATCGCAATCGTTGTCGACATTGTCGCACATTTCGTCGGCAGGAATAAGTGCCCCGCAGACCCAGCCATCGAATCCACGACACTCGAAGAGGCCGCGGCAAATTCCGAATTGGTTCTCTTCGCTGCAGGCCTGGCCAACGAGGTCTTCGTCTACCTGGCCATTGCACTGGTCGTCGATACCATTGCAGTCCTCGGCAGTCGGCGTCCTGGCGCTGCAATCCAGCCAGCCGGCCGGCGGATCGCATTCTTCATAGCCGGTACAGGTCCCGAGTTGGTTGCTCTGCTCACAACCTCTGACCATACCGGCAGTGGCTTGAGTGCAAATACAAGTCTGACCGGCGGGCAAACATTGCCGAAGTACTTGTGAACCGTAATCAACATCGCTGCAGGTGTAACCCGCGGGGCAGTTTTCGTACCAACAATCCATCGAGCAGTACAAGCCTTGCCCGATTGTCAGGCAAAGGTCTGATCCGGCAGCATGGCAATCCAGATCGGCCGCGCAGGGCTGGCACAACCTGTTGCGCTCGATCGCGCAGAGCCCCAGCCGACCGGGCGACCCATGCGGGTCGACTACCCGTTTACATACCCAGCCTCCGGGACAACCTTCGGAGCATAAGTGAGTACAAAAGCCGCCTTCCGGGTGAGGCAGGCAATAAGTGGAACGACATTCCTGGTTAACTTCGCATGGCTCACCAAATTCTTTGAGGCGACCGCCCCCATCGGCGTTGCCGTAATCGAGTTTGATACAGCGACCGTTGAAACACACATAGCCCTGAATACAATCTGTGTCGAAGACACACGGGCCGGCGTTTTCGGGTACCCAGTCCCTGCCACAGCCGGCGACGATTACACCAGCCAGGACAACCAGGCAAAGTTTAATGTGTTTGGGTCTCATGGCTGTGTCCTCAATAGATCCAGGTGTCGCTTGAGAGGCCGCCGGTTCCCTGGCTGCCGGCATAACTGGCACCGGCGGGCGAGGGGCCACCGGCCCCGCCGGCTCCGCCTGTTTGCGATGTACCGGGTGCTTCAAAGAGGTTGTCCATTATCGACGGGTTGGCTTGATCATCAACGTAGTTAGTCGCAATCCCGTACGATACGCCGCCACATCCGCCGCCGCCACCGCCGCCGGCTCCACCGTCACCGCCGCGACCCCCGCGTCCCCCTGAGCCTGCGCACCAGGCGGGCAAGACCGTCTCACCACCAGATCCTGCCTGACCCCCGAGGCCACCCTGGCCGGCCCCGCCCCCGGACCCGCCTAATCCACCGAAACCGCGCCGAATTCGATTGGCCCTGATGACGGGCACATTTTGAGAGGCTGTTGAAAAATACAAAAAAACACCAAAAGAACCACCGCCACCGGCCCCCGACAGGCCACCTATTCCACGACAACCACCAGCTCCCCCGCCGCCGCCCGAGGCGCCCAGATCTCCATAAGGATTACCCTGGGTACATCCCGAATATTCGTTGTAGTTAATCACCGCTCCGCCGGCGCCACCACCGCCACCGCCGCTTCCGTGAGTCCCTGAGCTACCGCTCGAACCGGCCTGGGCTTCGAACAATCCATTCGAGACGACTCCGCCAGATACGAAACAACCCCGCCCGCCCGATCCGGTCTGGCCTTCATTGCCAGCCTGGGCATCGCCGCCATTGCATGATGAACCCGCTCCTCCAACCTGGCAATCATACTTACAGTAGTCGTATTGTTCGGGGTCTGAATGCCCGTAACTGCTGTCGCTGCCGCCACTGCCATTGATACCACCGCCCAGGTAATCCTGGAGGCCGCCGGAAAATTCACGGGCCGTGGCGCCCGGGTTGCCACTAGCCTGGTTACACGACGGATTGTTTCCTGCGGCCCCACCCGAGCGCTGCAACCCGGCACAATCCTGACTTCCGGGGCACTCCCATGAATCCTGCCCGAGACCACCGTCTCCTCCGTTGTTTCCGGAAGCCGACGGCAGACCGGCGGCGCCGTCTCCGCCGCGGCCTCCGATGACAGTGTTATTCATGATCACCAGGTTGGAATTCGAATTGCGCACGTAGATCGCATAAGAACTTTTGGCTGCCTGACCAGGAACCGGTTCGGCGTTGACATCGTAACCATGAATCATGAATCCGGCTAAAACCGTGCGTGCGGTCTGGATCCCGTTTACATAAATTGTACCGGGCCGATAGTTGGGGTCGTCGTAGTCAGGTTGATTTCCTCGAATAATCGAAGGATACAAAACAATGTCGCGCCTGCTGAAATCAGGAGCGTAGCCTCCGTAGAGCTGCACGCCCTGAGCTAAAACCAAGTTTTCTTGATAGTAGCCGGCGGCCACAAGAATGATCGTGTGATGCGAAGAATCGAAGGCAACCAGGGCCTGGTTGATTGTGCCATATGGGTGCTGACGCGTCCCCAAGCTCTGATCTGTCCCGGACCAGACAAACAAGGCTTGGTCGATCTCGCCGTCAATTCCGTCACAGTTGCGATCGACGTAATATTCTCCGGGTTGCGGAAACGAGTCAGCCAGGTCGGGCTGGTCGCTGTCGTCCTCGATAGCCACCGGACATTCACATCCGTCGGTCTCTTCGGTATTGGTATCGACGAACAGGAATTCGATCAGGCAATTGCTGGTTGCCAAGTCACAAATGTAGCCCGACCCCCAGCGTTGAATGCATTCTGCGTCGTTTTGACAAGGGATTTTGCATATCCCCCCGGGACACTCGTCCGGATTCGGATTTACGCAATGGTGGTAAAGCGGATCACAATAGGTTCCAATCTGGCAATCCTCGTCACGGCGACAGGGCCCCCAGCCGTCAGCCCGTTCGGTGGTGCAGGCAACTATCTGACAATCACGCCCGTTATCATCCAGAACGACACACCCGCCAATCGCGTGTTGAATCTGCTGGTCCCATTGCGCCAGGCAATTGTGGTTACAAACTCCACAGTGTTGATCGGTATAGTAGATACCGTCCTGGTCGATAAAACCCTCATCAACCTGGCCATCGCAATTGTTGTCCAGGGCGTCACAGACCTCGACCACGATTGACGACGGTTCACACTCTTGCCAGGCAAAAACATCCGGTCCGATTTCTGAGCAAATTTGTTCTCCCTGGCACATTTGAGAACCGGCTCCGCTCAGCAAGCACGAACGAGTCGCACCAACTTTTTCGGCATTGCAGGTGCAAGTGCCGGCTTGAGGCAGACAAAAGAGTCCACCGAACTGCATTTCACAAATATATTGATCTGGACAACAGCTTTGAGTACCAACCTGGCCGGTGCAGCCGAAGTAGGCAGAAGCCGGATCACAACTTTGCGCGCAGAAGGTTCCCGGATCTTCGCCGACGTTAACACACAGATCTGAAGAGATGCGGCAGTCGGCATTGTGACCGCAGGCCTGACATGCCGAAGAAATCAGTTCGGCACATGTAACCGGGGCTTGCTCCGGGTATGGGTAGAACCCGGGTTCGCAAAGGGCTGGAACACAAAGCGGCATTGAGTTTCGGATCAGGCAGGTGACTGCGTTCGGGACGATTTCGCCGTTGGGGCCCCTTTGCAGGTTGGGCACCAAAACTTCACAATCACCGCCACAACCGCCACAGTGGGCCACGTCCACATAGCGGCCGGATTGATCAACGAACGGGTCATCAATGATGCCATCACAATTGTCATCCCGCCCATTGCATATTTCGTTTTCTGGATCGTTGGCCCCACACTCCCAGACATAAGTGTCTTCTTCGCCCAGGACACAATTCCACAAGCCGGTACAATCACCCAGGATCGAGCCCTTGCGACAACTTGGGTAGGGTGGATCAGTTGCCAACATGCTTACATCCACACTCGGATCTTCAGCGTCGGTCAAACCATCACAATCATCATCACTGCCGTTACAGATTTCTTGCCGGGGATCTTCGGCCGCACAAGCTCCCCAATTCGGGACCGGATCGGCCGCCTGACAGGTTTCAAGCCCGTAGCAAGTTCCGTGCTGATTCGAAACCGTGCAACTGCGGGTCAACCCGATTGTCAGATCGCTGCACTCGCAACTACCTCCCTGGGGAATACACTGGCTGGCTACACCACCCGCTACTTCAGTTTCAACACAGCCATATCCAGTCGGGCAGGCATTCAGGCTACAATCCAGGGCACACACAAACTGACCGGCTATCTCGATGCACAAGTCCCCGATCGCGTTGCATTGGGTTGCAACCGAACAGGCATGGCAGAGCCTGTTCTCTACCAACTGAACGCACAATCCGACGGCGCCACT
This sequence comes from Deltaproteobacteria bacterium, assembly GCA_019307065.1. Lineage (GTDB taxonomy): Bacteria > Myxococcota > B64-G9 > B64-G9 > B64-G9 > JAFDKH01. The sequence goes on along the minus strand of JAFDKH010000012.1, from coordinate 35,582 downwards.
GCCGTCTTGGGGCAAATGAGTTTTGCATTCCCATTCATCCGGGCAAGCCTCCAGGCTACATTCTCGAGTACAAACCCCACCGTTGCCGGGCCCAACCGGCAGGCAAAAGCCAGACAAACATTCTTCGCTATCGAAACAGGCCTGACCGAATTCTTTTTTGGGCGGTGGCGGGGGAACTAGTCGAGAGCACACTCCGTTTACGCAATCTTTATCTTCTGGGCAGTGTTCCTTTTGAGTACACTCGCATTCTCCGGATTGATAGCAATCTGATCCAGAATCTCCGCAAGCAGATAAGAACAGGAAATTAAAACACGTAAATACAAATGTCAGCAGGAGAACCTTCAACCGGCAAGCATCATCTCTCATAGTGCCTCCATCATCGACTACATTCATCCCAGTCGCTACAGCTTAACCCCGATCTGCAGCCTTCGTCCACCCTATATAGTCACATTTCAGTCCTGCCAGCTTGTCTTGCTTTCACATTCAAATCAGGCTATCTTGCCTCTCAGTTCACGCGGGAGGAACTCATGCGCCTGGCCGAGTACATTCACCCAGAACTGGTGATGGTCGACGTTGAAGCTGCGGATGCTGAAGATTTGTTTTCGCAGGCTTCTGAACGACTGTGCGCCCATGAACCCTGCCTGGAGAAGGAAGTTCTCATACAGAATCTACTGCAACGCGAAGCCAAGACCGGTACGGGCCTCGAAGGTGGAGTTGCCGTACCGCATGCCATGGTGCCCGGTGTAGAAAAAACTATCTGTCAGATTATCCGGCTCAGTAAACCGATGGACTTCGGCGCTCTGGACAAAAAACCGGTCAAGGTTCTTTTCATCCTGGTCAGCGCTCCGGAAGCCGTCGCTGTTCACATTCGAATTTTGGCGCGGATTGCCCGCTTTTGCAGCACGCCCGGCTTTATCGACCGCCTGCTCGAGGCTGAAGCAGATTCCCTATACGAGATCGTAAAGGCAGAAGACAGCCGGCACATCTGATCAAGTTTGCTTGAGTCGCTTTGCCAGCCTGGCTTCTTTGGTTTCGGCTACCATCGAAAGGGCATATTTAAATCCCACCGGCCCGATAACCTGGTTGATCGCAATCGTGGCAACCAGTAAAGTAGCCAACTCTGGCCCGAAATCTGGAAACCTTTCAGCAACCAACTTGGCCAGGCCGAGACTAACACCAGCCTGAGTCAAGAAACCGAGCCCACTGGCTTTCTGAAACTCCTTGGGGTCCGAACTGAGGCGTCCACCCAAATAAGTAGCGCTATAGACAAAAACTGCCCGCAATCCAACCAGCAACAGGGCCCATGGCCACATGGTTTCAAGCGCTTCGATTTTCAACGAAGCTCCGCTTATTGCAAAGAAGATGACATAAATTGGTAATGAGCTGCGGTCTATTACTCGCAAGAAAAGATCGCCCCGGCGGGTCATGTTCTGCACAACAAATCCTGCCGTCATGCATAACAACATTGGTTCGAGATGAAAATGAACACCGAACTCGCTATCGAGAAACGATGCTAGTCCCTGGGAAAACTTGGTCACCAGGAAAGCCAGCCCAAGTATGAAAACAGTAAGTTCGGAGCCGGTCCTGGCAAGGAGCAGGGATATCAAATAGCCCAAAATCACGCCGCTTACCAGGGAAGCGACTACTTCTCCTCCCATCCCTAAAAGAAAAGTAAGGTCAATTGCCTGCCCTGAAACAGCTAGCTGAGAAAACGACAAGATAATTGCAAAAATGAAGATGGTCAGGACATCGGCCGCCACGGTTACGCCCAGAACCATTTCGGTAAAAGGACCGCGCGCCTTGGTCTCACTAATAATCGCAATCGCGGAGGATGGCGAGCGAGCTACTGCAATTGCGCCGCAGATTGCTGCGACTCCAAGAGCCTGCACAAACGGCAATCCGATTGTAAAAGGAAACACCGACCGCAATAGCAGGATCGAGGTAGTTACCCCAACCAGGACTACAACCACCAGGCACACCAATGTGAGAACGATGCTGCGAAAGCGCCTTTTCAACATGGCCATGCGCAGTTCACCGCCGGCGGCAAAAGCAATAAAGGTCAACGCCAGGTCATCCACCAGCTTGAGCTCGCTGAGAACCTCGGGAGAGAGAAAACCGAGAAGAGATGGCCCAAACAACATTCCCGCAAGGATATAACCGGTGATTCGAGGAAGCTTTATTCTGGCCAAGACACCCGCCAGGAGATAGGCGGCCAAAATCATGAACCCAAAAGACAAAACCGAGCCGGCTCCCGTCACCGCAAACGACTCGGGCAACATATTTGCTATAAAATACATGCCGAACGAAATCACTATGAGGACAAAGAAGCGCTCCATTTTCAAGACGCCTTTCTGACGACAAAACGCGCGAGAAACGGGCTAATGATCTCGTTTACAACCAGGGCAACAAGTACAAGCATTAGAATCGAATTGCTAAAATCACTTAGAAAAGTTCGATGAAAACTAACCACCATGGCGGCGGCCATTCCACCTTGAGATGTCAGCGCCAAGCCAACCAGGGCCGGCAACTGCTGAGGTTTTCGAAGCACCAGGCTCGAAACAAATCCGCCGGCGGCTTTTCCCGCAAGTCTCAAGACGATGTAAGCGGCCGCCAGTCCCAGAACAACCGGCCAGTTTCCGACCGGCCGAAGCATAGCTCCGCCGATCAGGAGTATGACAATGTAAAAAGGTTTCTCAAACGAGCCGAGAACTCTCAAAATACGTGTTTTCTGACTGCGCAGATTGGCGATCACGAAACCACTTATGAAAGTAACAAATAGCGGCGATATCCCCAGATAGGCTGCAGTCCCGGCCGCCAGCACAACTATTCCCATGGTAAAGAGCAGTAACTCCTCCTGACCGCAGCGGACTCGGGTCAGAACGTGCAGTAACAATCCCATTAACCCACCGACTGCTATTGACAATCCCAGATATTGCAGACTGATCAGCGACTCCAGCCCGATAAAGGAGCTAGTGTGCGCATAGCAGAAGAGAAAACCGAAAACTATTAGACCGATAATGTCATCTATTCCGGAGACGTAATTGAGTATCTCGAAAAATTTATTACGGCTCAGCCCGAGTTCCTTCTGTATTAAAACCAGTGACGACTGGGCCGTCGGTACAGCAATGGCTCCCAGGGTCAACGCTCCAATGACAATAAGTTCATTTGAGGTCCCACCGATTAGTCCCAGCAGAAACACAAAAGGCAGGCTGCAAAACAGTAAAGTGGCCAGAGCCTGCAGCATGGCCAGCCCGAAATGTTGGCGCCCGAAGTGAGCGATGCGCGGGATTTCCAGTTGGACCCCGAACATCAATCCGATCCAGCCGAGTGAAAGAAACAACAATGGGTCGAGTCCCTTGAGCGAGCCTTCGTCGAGGAGATTGAGCAGAAGCCCACCCAGGCACAATCCGACTAGAATATATTCGGTGCCGGTCAGGTATATGTGCCGGGCGGCAAGAGGAAGTCTGACTTTCGTGAATGTTCGTCGCGATCCAAGTAATGCAATCAGGATAACAAGCGCAACCCCGACAACGATCTTCAACTGATCTCCTTCGCCAGACCTCTGACTCGTCCAACTGGCAAGGTAAAGAGAAACCCCGCTCCGGCCTTGTCGAGAGCTCCACATACCTCTTCGGCCAGCATAATAGCATCGTCAATCTGGGCCTGATCGAGTACCGACATGATCATATAGGTTCCCCGACTACCTCCCGGGAAAAGTGAAGCGAAACCTGCGAATATTGGTATCTCGGTACTTAGAATCTGCCCCATCCCGCGCCCGTCAATGACGGTTGCCCCTTTGATCCCGAGTTCCAAAAAGCCAGTCAGGATCTCTTCAACCTGGTGGTGATCTTTAACTATGCAGATTAATAGTTCGGGGCCCGAGCCCTTCTCAGACATTCTAACAATCCTCCTGTCCCTCGAAGGAAATACCGACTATTGCCAAAAGAGTCAATTACCCTATTGGCAGCCTGTATAATCAGGGTTGTGCTTGCAGAAATTCTCCATGATTACTTCTTCATCGATGCCATTGAATTTATGCCGCCCGTTAACCACCCAAGTAGGACTGCCATAGATCTTCAACTTGTCAGCCAGCCCAATATCTTCGCGCAATAGACGCTGGCCCTCGGCGGATGTCGAACAAGTCTCTATCTTTTTTGTACTTATCCCGTTCTCGCCTGCGCAGGCGGCCCATTCGGCCGAGCGAATGTTCTCGTTGCGACACCAGACATAGTCAAGGAACTTATAATTTTTCGAATAGTGTTTGATGGCACACAACTGGCGAATGTTTTCTTCAACTTCTGGTTGGCCATGCAAGGCCCTGAATCCCTCGCCTTCGGCTTTGGCAATGTAATGTACTTCAAATATAATATCATTTTTGAGACGCTGCATTACGGGCCGCATAGCATTCAGCCCCTTAACTGCATATGGGCATTGAGACATTACGAAGACTTCCAGCTTTTTTGGAATCTCTTGACGGCATGCAAAAGTCTGAACGCAATCAGGGTCTTGGCAATCGACTTTTCCATTCCCGGTATCATCCAGACCGTTATCGCAAATCTCCATGGTCGGATCGAACTTTCCCATAGATCGCATGATCAGCAACTCGCCGACCGGAAGCAGCCTGCGCCGCAGGCGTTCATAGTTGTCGGTCTTCTCGATTTCTTTGCCGAATAAAAAAACCGGCAGGAACTTTGCATGCTCAACTACTTGCGCATATAAAGCTTTACCCTCGGCGGTTTCATAGTCGACTATCTTGATCTTGACTCCCGGGAACATTGTCTCGAAACGAGGAACCCACCTGTCAGTCCGACAGTCTTTGCAGCGCGCATCGGTCAGGATCGTCAAGGGGACTTCGACCGGCGCAGGAATACTTTCACAGACTTTTGGCTGCTTGGCGACAAATGCCCGGCAAATTTCCCGGGTGAAAGATTTCTCGCCGCGTGAGCCCCTGTATATTTTGCCGTTGATAAACATTGTCGGACTTCCGCGCGCCTTACGCTCTTTTGAGAGCATATACGAACCACGTACCAGGACTTTACCTTCGTCGCCTCGGAAACAGGCATCAATCGGCTCAACGGCCAGACCGTTTTGTTTGGCGCAATTCTCCCAGCCTTCTGGAATGGCGCGAAAATTATCGTTCATGCAGGAAATCAGTTTGAGATAGCGATCGGGAAAGTACTTGGCCGCACACAACTGGATTGTATCTCCTAACACCTCGGTTTCACCATGCAGGGCGGTAAGCTGGCCATTTTTTTCTGTACCGATGTACTCCAGGCGAAAATCAACCATACCTTCCATCTTGGCCAACACGGGAATGATGTCGTTTTCTACCCGAACTCCAAAGGGACATTTCGACATAACGAAAAATTCAACCAGAACCGGATCACCGGCTACCGGGGCGGTCGGGGTAGTTGGTTTTTCTTCTACTACGGGCTTGACCGAATCGTGCTTGGCAGCTTCAGGTCCTACGGATTTGTCTGTCTTCGAAACCGTCTTGTGTGGGGCGCAGGCAGTTGCCAATGCCAGACCAAAAACAACTATCCGTAACGTAAAAGGACCAAGCTTGTGCATGTATTTCTCCTCTCGGCAAAACGCTGATAGACCTGTATAGAATCATAGGGAAAATCCGGATTCGTTGCAATTGATCCGTATCATTGTCATTAATACATCTTTAGGTTTATGGATCTGAGGAGAACATCTACATGTGGCCGATGAAGCGAAGTCATTCGATCCTTTTGTTGCTTGCCGTAATAATTGGCCTGAATGGATGTGGGGCTCCCAAACCAAAAACCCCCAGAGCCCTGCTGGCTGAGCGCGCCAACCCGGATACTCTTGCCCTTATTGAAGCAGCCGGCAGTCGGGCCAGTCTTGTGATTATTGTGCATCCCCAGCGCTGGCTAGCTACCAAGCGCACTCTCTTGCCTCTTCTGGCCGGACTTACACCGCAACTGGATTCTGCCCTGGCCGCTGGGGACTTGTTCCGGGCCGCGGCTAGTTTCAGCGACAACCAGTCACCCTTCAGCGCGGGCTTGCAGGGCTGGGACCAGAATCGACCGATCGCGGCAGCCTTGTTTGAGCCCCAGAGCAGCGACTTGATCCTGGCTGCCCGGGCAGTCATTCCCCAACCGCAGCTGGCCATGAAAAAGGGCTTGCCGGGTATACGCCATCGAATCCTGGTTCCGGCCACCGACCCGCAAAACCTGGTTGATTCTATTGAAGGACTTTTGGTTTATGGTGATCTTGTACCAGTTCAGCCAAAGTCATTACCTAGGGGTGCTAAGCTGCTAGCCCTTCCCCACAATCAGGGCTTCGTCGGCTTGTTCCCGGAAAAGGGCAAACCGACCTCGGCTACCGAAACGCCCAGCGGCTTTGTTCGACTGGAAATCATAACTCACGAACGAATTCCGCATGCCGACGATCAGGCCCGCAATGCCAGCTGGGAAAAGCAGCTGGCCGAGACAAACCGGGACTTCGACCTGCCGATTACTCCGGCCCTGATCATGGCGGCCAGCCGGCCTGACTTGTTGGTTTTGCACGTGCGTCCCTGGCAGCTGCGCGATCTGGCCGCCCAGATTGCCACTCGACAGATATTCGAAGCCCTGGCTTATGCTGCTGATCCCTCTATGCGAGCAATGCTATTGGCAAAAGGACTCTCGATCGTCGCCAATAGTACTTTACTGATGAGCCCGGTCGGCACCGAAATGGACGATTTTACGCTCAGTCTGGACATCGATGGCGGTTTGAGATTAAGCAGCCTGATTTCTCTGACGGAAAAGGGCCAGAAAATTTTCAAGGCCGGGCAGGCCTTGGCGGTCGGTCCTTTCCGGACCAGCCCGGGTAGATACTTTCTAACTCTCTGGTCACGACTGGATCTGAATGCCATGTTGCAGGCGGCCAGTCCACCAGCCGCCCTGGCAGAGGTCAAGAAGCTCGGTGAATTGACTGAGGCCTTAATGGAGTGCGGCGCCTTTTGCAGCTTCCATTACCTTGTTCGCAATCCTTTTGGCCTGGCCCGCACATTGCTGGATCTTATTCCTCAAAACTTCAGCGGACAGCTTCCGCATTCTTTGAATTTAGCGATCCTGGCTATTGATCCTCAGAATCGCAAAGCCCCGATACGCCTGGCGGCCGCGGCCCATTTTCCACTAGCGGCCAGCACTCGTCTGCTCCGCCAGGGCCTGGCTGAGCTCGACCGTGAACCCGGCACAGAAATCCGCAGCCAGCTGTACGTCGAACCAGTCGGCCAAAATCAGGTGGTCCGCTTAGGGTTGGGCAGTGATCCGCGTGATGTATTCGATCTACAAATATTGAAGCCGCCGGTCGGGACGATCGGTGAATTGAGTTTGGATCCGTCAACGTTAGCCAACCTGGTCAACCACAAGAATCCCAAGGCGGCGGCAATCCTCGATCAGCTCGGCCAGGTACACGGCCGCGTAAGCTACGTTGAGCGCGCGATTGCCGGCGAGATTATATTGAACATCAAGGGACAAAAAAAACAGGTCCACAATCGGCCCGCCAATTTTAGCGGACTTGACTGGGATTCGCCGGGTGCAGCCGCGGCCGGCACCAAGGGCGCCAAGTGTATGCAGGCTGTAACGCGCGAGATGATAAGAGGGTTCGGCAGCCTGGCCATGGCGGCCCCCGACATGCGCTCCTTGCTCCTGAGTCGCTTGATTGAAGAAGTCGACAAACCTCTTAGCTGTGCCCGCCAGGCCAAAGACACGAGTGAGTCAGCCAGACGCACCCAACTGATGCTGGCTTTGTATGTCGCCGATCGGCTGGCCGAAGATTATCACATCGAAGCCGAGAAACTCGTGCTTGGGCGGGCCTGTAACCAGGGACACTCTCAGGCCTGCAACCGGATTCAAGCTATCAAGGCTCGCCCGTCTATTCGATTGGCCCAAGTAGATACAGACTGCAAATTCGGCCATGTTGGGGGAAGACCTTTCATCCGGATACCCAAGGCCAGCCTGTCGGCTGAGCTGCCTGCATTTGATCAAGTCCTGTCGGTCGGCAATCCAGCGCCGACCCTGGTTATTGATCGCGGCACGAAATACGCCCGGATCGCCAAGGTGCTAGGCCGGGTTGCCCAAGATCATGACAAGACCCAGGTCATGATCGAAACCAAGGACCAACAAAACCAGGCCGTTCACGTCAACCTGTTGACCAGCCAAAAACAGACTGAAACTGCCAGGCACAAAAGAATCAAAGAGAAGATGGCCATGACCGGCATTTTGGGCGCGATCCATAAGGACTTGGACAAGTCAGATCCTTTGATCGTGTTGAAAGTAAGGGGCCCCAAAGTCGATCTGGCGGCCAATGGCACCTGGCTGACATTCGAGGGAACTCAAGAATGCCCGACTGAAACCAGCTGCCGGACCGCGGCAGATCTGAACAAGGAACTCGCCGAACAGCGCAAACTTCTCGGCCCGAATACAAAAACTTACCTCGACGCCGACCCCGAAACGACGTTCAAGCAGCTGGCTCCGATCCTGGTTCTGACGGCTTGCGCAACCGACCAAGGCCAATACGGCCAAAACCAGGAGCCGCCCGTGATTTTCGGGCCTGTTCCCGACGAGTTGCTCAAGCGAGCTAAAGCTGCACCAGTCACGGCCCTAAAAGACTACTCTCTGGGTGGGATCGGCATCGGAGGCCTGGGCACTTTCGTTAAAGGCAGTGGAAAACCAAAAAATGAAATAATTATCGGGGGCGGATCACTCCCGATAAAGGTCATCCAGGGCGTGATCCGCAAGAACGTCAATTTAGTTCGCTACTGTTACGAAAAGGAGCTGATCAAAAACCCGGGACTGTCGGGTAAGGTCACTGTAAAATTCACTATCAGTCCTAGCGGTCGTGTTCAGCAGGCCAAAGTCAAATCATCTACCCTGAACAACAAAACAGTGGAAAAATGTATAACGCATGTGGTCCGCCGCTGGAAGTTTCCCAAGCCCAAAGGCGGCGGGATTGTTGTCGTCAACTACCCATTTATTTTCAAAACTAAATAACCTTCGGTATAAAAACAGTCACCCGGGTGTCTAAACTGCATTTCTTATGCAGCCATCTGACCCACGTCAGAATCAGCAAGCAACCCACCAGACAAGCCCCCAGACTTAGCAAGCCGGCCTCGGGACCGAAAAGCCCGCCCGTCCAGGCCTCGGGACCATTTTGTTTGATTCCTATGAAACTCACCTGGAAATCGCGACCGCTGACCGGAAACCCAAAGACGTTGCCCTGAAAAAAATTCCAACTGATATGCAGGCCAATCGAAATCGCCAGCTGGCCGGTCAATATGTAGGGTAAACCCAGCAGGATTCCGGCCGCTGCAACGCCCAGGCTGGAAATCAGACTGGCGTGCGGATTCAGGCTGTGACCGAAGCCAAATGCAACAGAAGTCACAATCCAGGCCAACCCGAGGGCCAGGCGTGGCCCGATTTTTGGCATGTTTAGTCCTTCAGCGAGGTTGCGAATCTGATATCCGCGACTCAGCATCTCTTCATAAAACCCTACACAGATAAAAGCCGTCAGGGCGAAAAACAGCATTGACCAGAACGAATCCCCGGTTGCCCGAAATGTATCGGTTACCTCCACCCAGCCGGCAGCCAGTTCGATCAAGAATACGGCCGACATCAAGAATGCCCCGAGCAAGAAACCAAACACGAAATCCCGGCACCATACTTTATTGATATGGAACCCGAGCCCGGAAAACGGCCGCTTGTCCAGGTAGCGAGCCGCCAAAACCAGGCTTATTAAAACCCCCAGACATTTGACGAAGAACAAAACTGCTGTGTAGGCCAGATTGCTGGCTGACAGCCAGGCCAGGGCCCTGATCGATAGTCGGCCGCCTGGCAAGTCGCCCAATTCGATCGCCACCAGGCCAACTAACAGGCTAAGTGGCAGGCTGATTGCCAGCATTATCAGTATTTGCAGTCCGAGTCGCCAGGCTGCCCGCAACCTCTTTTCGGTCTCATTGAAAAAGATGTTCTTAAACACCAGCTTGGTTCTTTCAGATCACAATCGACGGGCAGTCAGCGCTCGTCGTCTTCGCGCAGAAGCAATCTGAGCCCATCTTGATCCTTGGGAGTCAGGTTGAATTTAGGACCTGCCTCAGACAAGAGTTGCCCAAGATTCACGCCCGGATCGGCCTTTCTACAGTCGGAAATCCAGCGGACCGCCCGGCGAAGTTCTTCAGAATGCTTGACGATAGTTTTAGAAGTCATAAATTGATCCTAACGGAGCACGACACTGGGTTCCAGTATAAATTTAGGTGAAAGGATGGTGCAAGTTATGCCTTCAGACAAAACTATCAAGATCCAGTCGATCGGTCTGATCAGAACACCCTACCAGGCCGGTGATTTTTGCCCGAAGCAACCGGTCGAAAGAGACGAAGGCGAGTCGCGGCTGATAGTCGACCCGGATTACCAGGCCGGGCTCGCTAAACTGTCTGGTTTCAAGTACATATACGTCCTGGCTTATCTAGACCAGGCCGCCGACTCGACCAACCTCTCGGTCAGGCCAGCTATGGCCAAAGATACCCAAGTCGGTTTGTTCGCCAGCCGATCACCAAACCGCCCGGCCCGGATCGGACTGAGCGTCGTCAAACTCAAAAAGATTGTGAACAACGAGGTGGTGACCAGTTTGCTTGACTTCTATGACGGCACCCCGCTTTTGGACATCAAGCCCTATATCAACGAACTCGACGCAAAAGCCGATGCCAATTACGGCTGGATTGAACAACTAGAAGACCATCACCACTTACTCGACCACCTGCGCGGCATTTCTCATAAACATGATCACGATCACACCCACGATCATCATCGCTAGACTCAGGCAATCATTCTCTGAACCAGCTTGACCGGCACCCAGGTCAAAGTCCAGGCCACCGTAATTGCCAGCCAGACAAGAAACCAGCTAAGCAGACAAAATAAAACTGCTTCAAAAGCCGCGCGCGGCTTGCTTTTCTGCAGGGCATGCCGCAACCAACCCCAGGCCAGGCTGCCCAGGCCAAACATGAACCACAAGGAAAACAATGCGGCAAACACAATTTCCAAAGGAACCTGACCGGTTTGGCCTGTTTTTATTCCGGAGTAGACGTCAAACCAGAGCACGCCGGGGACCACCGCTAGCGGTAAATACATCGAGGCGCTTGACGCCATTCTCCAGGCGGAAGGCCCGTGTATGTCTTGCTGCTTGCCGCGCAAGCCGGACAAGGTGCTTCCAAACAGGGCCACTATCAGAAGCCCGCTGGCAACTCCGCCGATCAGCCAGCCAAATATTCCGGTGGTAATTTTGGCTGCCTTGATTGCCGGCGGATCGGGGACGCCTTGCATGATCCCTTCCGCCATAGTCGCCATCAATCCAGCCTGGGGGGCCGGCAGCTGATCGGCGAATCTGGTTTCGAGTTGTTCGGCAAACCAGATTGTCATGAAAAACGTCGGAATAATCAACAGGCCCGAGGCAATGTGTAGTTCAAGCAAGCGAAACGGCCGACCGCCGGTGAGAACCTTGCTCAATTGCCAGGGTCTAAAAAGTACGGTAATAATTCTGAACATATTCAAAACACCTCGTCTCAGATCACCATTCTCCGCTAATGTCCATTTACTTGGTTACGACATTATAACCGGTTTGAGGCTTGCAACCTATCTTCTGTTTCGCTACCATCCGGCTGGGTCAAATAGCTGGTGCATGGCACCTTCGTTTCAAAGGAAAAGATACTTCATGGATCCGGCCACTCAATTATTAATTGCCAAGATTGCCGTTCCGGGCGCCATTGGAGTGGCCGGGCTGATAATGACGTCCAGGTACTTCTCTATGCGCAAGCGACATGCCTGGCCGACAACTCAAGGGACAATCGTTTCGTCCAAGGTCGGCAACGGCATGGTTCCCGGTCGCCGAGGCAAGTCCTTCGAAGCTCACTGGGCCGAGGTGGAATTCCGTTTCAGCCTGAACGGAAAAGAGTATTCGACCAATACAATCGCCGCCGATCGAATTCACTTCAGAACCGGAGACCAGGCCGAGACGATCGCCAAACTCTACCACCCCGAACAGCAGGTCCAGGTCTATTACAATCCCGACAACCATGAAGAAGCTTACCTGGTTCCCGGCGGGGCCGTCGGCGGTCTTACTTTTCTGGTGATGGGTCTGATCTTACTTGGCGGCGACGCCGCCTTGACCTGGTGGTTTCTTTCAATCCCCTGAGGAATCGCTCGCCGGGCTAACCAGCTTCTCTTTGGCTTTTCGTGACAAGCTCTTGACCTGGTACTCGCGAGTCAAAGCCTCGGCTCGCCCGGCACAGTTCTCAAAATACAACAACTTCACCGGCCGCCGGGTACGCGTATATTTTGAAGCTTTGCCGTCATTGTGCTCGGCCAATCGGCGCTCGATATCCTTGGTAACTCCGGTGTAGAACGAGCCGTCATTACATTCGAGAACATACAAAAACCAGGGATCGCCGCCGCCGTATTCTTTGCCGGCTTCAGACATCTGCTGCATGCCGTCGAGCATGCGTTTGTACTTGCGCCTCAAGAACAGGCTCCCCTATTTTTTGGGTTCGATTTCCTGGACAAGACCTGATCCGATCAGCCTCAGCGGAGTCTCGCTCAATTTTGGCCGATCGGCTTCCGCATCCGGCTTGTTCTTCTCTGACGAAAATCTGAATTCGCCCAGGCGGGCCAGTAATTTATCAGCCGGGCCGGGCTTGAGTTTTTTTAAAAAATCATCCCATTCGACACCCTCTTGGGCGGTCAGGCCGCTCCTCCAGAGCACATATTCAGCAAGGGCTTCGTCCTTCAAGACAACATTGCCAAAATGTTTTTTCTGGAACTTGCCGTCCGGCTCGGCCCAATAAGCATATGCAAATGTCGGCAATCCACTCTTGGCGTGAATTTCCAAGTCAAGCCACTCGAGTAAGCTTGATGCTTTGACCCATTTACCATTGCTTGCGTAGGGCTGAATTCCCGAATGAAGCCGGATGCTCACCTGATCGTTTGTGCTGAAATCCAGGCGCACAATCTCTCCCAGTATCAAATCACCAAGTAGACCCAGAGGATCAGGCGGTGTTTCTTCGGGCCGAGATTTTTTCTCGAGGCTCCACTTGTTCCAGCGCTTTTTATATTCTGGAGTGGTTTTTAAATATGCAGCCAGAGACTTTTTGGCGCGCTCGGCCTCAGACAAGAAGGCCAAGGCTGCAGGGATTGGCTCGGAATCGGCAATCCCCAGCTTGCCGGCCAAGAAACGCTGTAGCCGGGCCATTAATTCTGGCGCCTGCTTATCGGACTGGGCCCGGTAAAATGCTCCGGCCAGCTTTGGCAACTGAACCATAGTAAAGTAGCCGCGCTCGACCAGGTAGTGAACTACTCGCAGACCCATCTCTTCAGATGATTTCTTGTCGAAGGAGTAGAGTCTTTCGGCCAAGGCCAAATAGACGACCAGGTTGTGTAGATCGCCTCTCAGTTGCGTGTCACAAAACTTCAGTAATCGAGACAGTCCCGGCTGGTCTTTCAGTTCGGCAGTCAGCCAGCCGACAAAGTAGTCGACCAGTTGATCGACGCCCTTGAGAGATTTGTCGAGCTGTCCGGCCTGATCGGCGTCGCCCCTGAAGCGTTCCGAATAAACCGAAGCACTGCCCATCAGCGACGTCAGTTGAAGATAGCGCCCGGCCCCCCCGATATCTTCAGGCATAGTTCCCAGAAATTTGTCTTTAAATGTGTGGATCTCGGCATCCGGCTTAGTCAGGCGCTGCGAATACTGGGCGCTGATTTGCTCGAGTTGCTGGGTGTCGAAAACCCTGACTTGATCGGGTTGATCGTCTTGTGAGCCTTGCCGCGAGCAAGTCAGCTTACGCTCCAGCTCTTGCCCGGCGGGTCTGAGCTCGAGTTCGTATTTGTTGTACTGGCATTCAGTGTTTCCGGATAAGAATATTCCAAAAATGGCCCAAAGCACGATTGCAGCTAGTCTGCGCATCAGGTTCCTCCCTGTGAACTTATCCACACTATAGTCATTAGCCAAAATATTCCACAAGATGGCTCAAATGTCCCGGCCGTATAGGTAGCCAGTAAGAGCCTGCCTGGGGCTTCACACTTTTTTTACAAACATTTTACAGCGATCAGACCACTCTCCGCCCTCCTTCGGCTGAAATAGAAAAAAAGGAGGGTTATATGTTTTCTAAATCTGGTAGAAGGAGAAAGGAGCTGATCATGAAGTTATTCAAGTCTATCTCGGTAACCTGCCTGGCTGTCAGCATGTTGTGCGTCTGTAGCGTCCGGGCCGAGCAAGTCAAACTGGACGTGGCAGTCAGTCACCCGCTGATGTTGGCCGAGAAAAAGCAAACCGCCTATCTAAAAATCGGCCTGACCGGGGTGGCGGTGGCCAGAGAGCTAGAACGTCCGCCGGTCAATGTGGCGATCGTTTTAGATCGATCTGGCTCGATGAGCGGCAAAAAAATCCAGCGCGCCAAAGAAGCCGCCATTTTGGCAATCGACCGCTTGAGCTCTAACGACATTGTTTCGGTAGTCGCCTACAACCAGAACGTCAGCGTCCTGGTTCCGGCTACCAAGGTCTCGGACCGACACAAGATCTTTGACGCCATTAACCGGCTGTCGCCCGGCGGCATGACCGCCCTTTTCGGCGGGGTCAGCAAAGGCGCCCATGAGGTCAAGAAGTTCCTGGTCGAAAACCAGGTCAACCGGGTAATCCTGATGTCTGACGGCCTGGCCAACGTAGGCCCGAGTTCGCCGGACGCCCTGGCGGCCCTGGGTTCTTCACTAATCAAAGAAGGCATCTCGGTCACGACTATCGGTCTGGGCCTTGGCTACAATGAAGATCTAATGGTCAAATTGGCCAGGGCTTCCGACGGCAATCATGCTTTCGTCGAAGGACCTGAACAGTTAGCCCAAATTTTCAACTATGAGTTCAACGATATTCTCTCAGTCGTTGCCAACGAAGTTGAAATCACGATTAAATGCGCTGAGGGCATCCGCCCGGTTCGAGTGTTGGGACGGAATGCCGACATAGTCGGCCAGTCGGTCTCGACCAAAATCAATCAACTGTACGGCAAACAAGAAAAATACATACTCTTGGAAGTTGAAGTCTCCAAATCCCCGGCCGGTCGCACGCAGTCTGTCGCTGTAGTATCGGTGAACTACTCCGACCTGGTCACCAAGAAGCATGCCCGACTAAATGGAGCAACCAGCGTCACCTTCACGGGCTCAGCCAAGTTGGTTAGGGACAATACAAATGCCAAGGTGATGATTGCCGCCGTCGAACAGATTGCCAACTATACCAACCGGCGGGCCCTGGAGTTACGCGATCAGGGGAAAATTTCCGAGGCCCAGAAGGTGCTGATCTATAATGGAAAATATCTCTTTGACAATGCTAAGATTTACAAGTCCCCGCGCCTGCGGCGTTTTGGTGAAGGCAACAAAGCAGATGCCGACAACCTCGACCCGGGCAAATGGGACAGGCAACGCAAGAAAATGAGAAAACTTCATCACGAAATCGACATGCAACAATACTATTGAGGTATAAACAATCCCGTGAAGCCCAAGCTCGTCATCATCCTTTTGTTGCTGGTCTTTTTACCTTTGGGGTTGATGGCCTGGCTTGGGCTCCGGCTAGTTGATAATGAGCGGGCTGAGATCGAGAAGTCTTTCAGGCAACTCCAGACCGACAAGCTCAAAGATATCGACAAAACAATCCAGAAAGTCATTTCTGAAAGAGAACGCTTTCTGCAGGGATTGAGCGCCAAACTCGTCTTGCAGCCCGATAGCCTGAGAGTGGTTTGTCGAAAAAATCCCGTCATTCGACAAATATTTGTGCTCGACCCAGACGGCCGCTTGCTTCATCCTGCCGTCGATCAACCCATCAGTCAGAACGAAAAAGAGTTTATCGAACGCGCCGGACAAGTCTGGAAAGATCAATCCTTGTTCTTTCATGTAGGCTCCGAAGGTGATCCATCCGGACAGGCTTCCGGGCAAGGCTGGTATTCTTGGTACTGGGGCAGCGGGATTAATCTGATTTTCTGGCAGAGAACCAAAGCCAATATGATAATCGGGTTCGAGCTTGATCGGTTCCGGCTGATTGCCGATATTATCGGAGAGTTGCCTGGTTCAGATTACCTGGAGCCAGCCTCTAAGCCTGATTCTGTTGACACGCTTGCCCTGCTGGATTCAAAGGACGAGATTCTCTATCGCTGGGGCGACTATCAACCTCAAGCCAGCGAACAACCCGTGGTTGCCATGACAGTCGCAGCT
Organism: Deltaproteobacteria bacterium; assembly: GCA_019307065.1. Classification (GTDB taxonomy): domain Bacteria; phylum Myxococcota; class B64-G9; order B64-G9; family B64-G9; genus JAFDKH01. Next base: position 19,335 of record JAFDKH010000012.1, on the reverse strand, counting down.
CCGCTCAAGCCCTGGCGTCTAGTCTACTACTCATCTGCCTCTATCAGCGGCAAAGCACTCGGGTCAGGTACGCTCTTTTACCTGGTGTCCGGCCTGGTTGTGGTTGGCCTGGGTTTAATCGGCCTGGCTGTTTATTTCTACAGGGAAAGTTCGCGAGAACTTCATCGGGCCGGCCAACGGGTTTCCTTTGTAAACCACGTTTCTCACGAGCTCAAGACACCCTTGACCAACATACGTATGTACGCCGAGCTCCTTCTGGGTATCATTGACGAGCAAGATGAAAAACAAAACCGGTATCTTGATGTTGTCGTCACCGAGTCACAACGCCTCAGCCGATTGATCGACAACGTCTTGACTTTTGGACGCCAGCAGCGAAAAGCATTGAAACTGCACCTGGTCATCGGCACGGTCGACGATATCATCGGCAGGCTGATTGACTATTTCGGGCCAGCCCTCGAAGCCAAAAACATCCAGGTCAGCTTCCAATCCGAATCTCCCCGAAGGGTCCTGATCGATCCGGACGTTGCCGAGCAAATTCTGAGCAACCTTTTGAGCAATGTTGAGAAATATGCGGCCCAGGGCGGCCGTGTAGAAATTCGGGCCGCTCAGACTGACACGACAACAATAATAACGGTCACAGACAACGGGCCCGGCATTCCAGCCGGCGAACAAGAGCACATCTTCGAACCTTTCGTGCGCTTGAGCTGTGAAGTCAGTGAGGGAGCCGCCGGAACCGGTATTGGTCTTTCGATCTCGCGCGAACTGGCTCGGCTGCATGGCGGTGATCTGGTTTATAGGCCTTTAGCCCAGGGCGCCGCTTTTGAATTGACGCTGGCTACCCAGCTAGTCAGGACGGAGTCGTAAGATGAAGGTACTGGTTGCCGAAGACGACAAACTCACCCGAGAAGGGCTGGCCGACATCCTCGAAGCTGAAGGCTACCAGGTAGTTTGTGCTTCCAACGGGGCCGAAGCCCTCGAACTGTTCAACAATGAAAACCCCGATTTTGTGTGTCTTGACATCATGATGCCCGAGGCTTCGGGCTACGATGTTTGCCGTAGCATTCGCGCCAAAGACTCTTCAATCCCGCTGATTTTCATAAGTGCCAAATCTGAAGAGATTGACAAGGTCCTTGGCCTGGAATTGGGGGCCGACGACTTTATTGTCAAGCCTTTCGGCGTCAAGGAAGTCATTGCCCGCATCCGGGCCGTCACCAGAAGGTGCCTGGCCAAGAAAGCAGACGAGCACTTTGTCGGCTCCTTCCATATGCACGATCTGGAGATCTTTCCAGCCAAACTGCGAGCAATACGCTCTGATACTCAGATCGAGTTGAGCCTCAGAGAGGTGCGCTTGCTTAGTTATTTCCACGAGAACCCCGGCCAGGTGCTCGATCGCAACATGATTTTCAATCATTGCTGGGGACAGAATTATCTACCCTCGTCCCGAACCCTGGACCAGCACATCTCAAAGCTGCGTAAACGTATCGAACTAGATCCTAAGGACCCGAAAATCATCCAGACCGTCCACGGGGTCGGCTACCGCTATGACCGCTAGAATCCAGGTAATAACAGCTTTCCAAATCTGATTCATTAATCAAACACCTTCTAACCCGAATATGATAGCCTGCCTGTCACGCTCATCGAAACGAAAGGAGACCGGCATGTCCGAACGCATGGTTAATCAGTTTTTGGAAATGGTTAAAATCGATTCTGAATCGGGCAATGAAGCCAAGATGATGGAATACTTGCTGGTAGAAATTCCTAAAATCGGCGGACAGGCCAGCCTGGATGATTACGGCAACCTGCTGGCCAAATTTCCGGCCAAGGGCTGTCAGGGCAAAGAACCGGTTTTACTCTCATGTCATGCCGACACGGTCAAACCCGGGGTCGGCATCGAGCCGGTTATTGAAGATGGAGTCATCCGCTCGAAGGGCGACACCATTTTAGGTGCCGATGACAAGGCTGGAATAGCTGAAGTCCTGGAAGCCATGCGGGTAGCCGAAGTATACCCGCCGGTGGAATTTGCAGTCTCCCGCCAGGAAGAGGTCGGCCTGTTGGGCGTCAAAGAAATGGATTTCTCGCAAATCACTGCCAAGCGCGGTTTCTTGATGGACAATGACACCCTCGACACAATCGTAATCGGCGGCCCTTCCTATTTTGCGATCGATGTAGACATTACCGGCAAGTCCGCGCATGCCGGCATGGAACCCGAAAAAGGCATCAATGCCATTTTAGCCGCTGCAAAAGCAATCAGCGCACTAAAGCTTGGCCGGCTCGACCATGAGACTACGGCTAACGTGGGCGTTATTGAAGGCGGTCTGATCCGCAATGGTGTTCCCGATCAGGTGAAATTCCTGGCCGAATGCCGCAGCGCCGATCACGAAAAAGGCGTCAAGTTAGCCGCCGAAATGGAACGCATTATTCATGAGCAAGTCGAGTCGGTCGGTGCCAAAGCCGAGATATCTACAGACAACCTCTGCCGGGCAGTTTCGATTCCAGACGACGCGGCGCCTGTCAAAATCGCCCAGCAAGCGCTGTCCACGATTGGCATTACGGCCAAGCCAATATTCATCACTGGCTTCACCGATGCCTCGATATACAACAATCAAGGTATACAAATGGCGGTAGTCGGCATCGGCGCAAAAGACGAGCACTCCAAAGATGAATCGATTGCCATCCAGGACATGCAAAACGCATTGACTGCTTTAATTGAGATGTTGCGGCTCAGCGCGGAGTGAATATTACTAAAAGCTATAAACCCAAATCTTCAAATCGATCCGGCAACTCTTCGAGTTGTTCTTTTTCCAGCTTGAACAACATGTAGCGCTCAGAGTCCAACACAATGACCGTGCCGGTGTAGACCGCCGAACCTGCACAGCCGTACCCCCTGCCGGACTTTTCGATAAAGGAATTGATCGCGGTCCGATCTTTGCCCGAACGAATCGAGTAGAGATCAAACGGGATTTCCTTGTCTGCCTGGAACTTGTCGGCGCTCGACTTGCCTTGAATCATTAGCCCAACGAAAGCCACATCGTCGGAATAGTCCGGATACCATTCGGTTAGTTTTTTAGCCGCATATTGGCTCATCAAGTCTTTCGAGCCCAACACAACCAATAGCAAATAATCCTTATCCTCGATGAGATCGTCTAAGGAATAGCTCTCGTCATCAGAGTCAACGAATGAGAGATTTGTTATCTGGACTGGACGGTTCATATATATGTACCCTCCGAACACCAGAGCCACTATGCATAAAACAACCAGGACTGCTTTCATGTTCACCTCGCCGCTGTTTCTATGTATGAATCGCTCACATCATATTGTCACAATGGCGAAGTGACAAGCTTTGTAAGCAACCCGATAAACTTGCCGACCTGATCAGGGATCAAAGACAAATGGATAGTAGACCTCGACCGGTTCGAACCCGTCCGGTCTGGGAAACCTGAAACGCTTGATGACTCTCAATAGACACTTCTTCATTTCAGGGTGCATGGCTGTTTTTTCGACAATTGTTACCTTGTCGACATCTCCATCGGGGCGAATCACTATTTTAAACTTCAGCTTTCCACCGGGTTTCGGGTCCCATCTCAAGTAATATCGATAACATTCGTAAATTTTACCGCGCTTGTCCCTCATGACTTTCGTAATCGCGGCGCGATCGAGTGGACCGGAAGGGGCTTTGAATTTCTTTATTCTTGGCTTCTTATTACTGAAACAAGACCAGGATCGCAGAAAGGGCCGAGCATGCACATGGGCAAACCACCGATTGAGAGCCTTTATTTTTTCGTATTTTTTTGACGCCTTTTTAATGCTTTCGGCTGCCTGGGCAGCCGGGTAGCCCGGCTGCAATAAAAACGCCAGCAAGATCACGAGGACCTTGTGCATAACCCCTGACTGAAACCATGGCCGGGACAAGCTGGCTCTCCCTTAAAATCAATTCGGACTCATCAGATTAGAAGCTTGCTAACCAGAAAGGTTCCGTCGTAGGTGGATACTATTTCCTTTTCCAGCGGGTGCCCAAATGATCATCCAGGCGCTCGGATTCTTGGTTGATCGCCCAGTTGTCCAAATGATCGTCCAGGGCTTCGACTGTCGGAACCGGCTGGTAGAGCATGATGGTCGGCAGCCACTCGAGCCCGCTGACGTCAGGATTCAGGCTGACAGTAGCTATCATTCCCGAGCGAAGCGGCAGGGTATCCTGGAAAGTCGAGAAATTGCCGAGTGAATACAAGACCGCCGCAGTTCGGGGCTGACCATCCGCAGTTCGGATACTGCAGGTACCCAGGTCGGGAATCTTGTCGGGCTGATTTACATGACAGATTTCGGCCGGCTGAAGAGTATGCGGACCCTGGCCAACCACCAGATCGGCCCCGGCGGTAATAATCGCCCGGGCCAGAACCATGAAATGCGGGTCAGGGTAGTATTCATATTCGAAGCCCCAATGCACTAAGACGACCACGCTATCGACTTGCGCCCGAGCCTGGACTACATCTTCGATCAGGGCAGTCAAATCAATGTCTTGGTCGATATGCCCGAAGGGGACGACAAACAGCTCATGTGAAGAAGAAATATCGCGGCGGTTTATCCCCCAAGTGTACGACAGCAATGCAATCTCGAGATCTTTGACGCTCACAATAGCGTGGTTTTCAAAACCGGTATGGACGAACCCCCGCTTTTCGACCTCGGCCACCGTGGCTTCGAGGGCCTGGTCGTCGAAGTCCAGCGAGTGATTATTGTTCAGTTGCAGGACGTCCAGCGGCAGGCCATCGAGCATCTCGACCGGTGAATTGAATTGATAGAGTCCCATCTGGCTGCGGTCTGTGGTGTGCAAGGGCGAGGTGGGAGTCTCCAGATTGCCAATCCGTAAATCGCCGTCAAACAAACCGGCCGTAGGCAGCGCAAACGCACTCCAGTTGTCACCAACCCATAAGAGGTCTCCGACGAAGGAGAGCCGGGCACCTTCGGCCAGGCGGGGAATCTGCCTGCGCATTGACTTGAAATGTTCGACTGATTCCAAAGGGGCACCCGGGCGATGATAGATGGCCTTCTTGGCATAACCGGTCACCATGTCGAAATCAACCGCCGGGTCCCAGGTTTCGGTCTCGAAGCGGACAAGCTCGTAATCTTGCAGATCGGTCTCGGGGGTATAGATGTACGGGAAATAGCTGCCCTCGACAGGCCAATCGAGATAAGGGTCAACAGCACTGTTTTGACAACCGGCCAGGAAGAGCATTCCAGCCAGAATCTGGGTGCAGGCCCTCAACATAAGAAAAGTAGGGCATTTTTTTGTGGCGCCTGTCAACCTGCCCGATAGAGATGATCTAGTATATACTTAATCTAGATGGCAAAAATTCGTAAAGCAGAGTCGGTTTAAGGGCGCTTTTTTTGCCATCTCTTTGGCATTGTTGTAATAATTAGGTATTGGGCTTGTTTGCGGGAGGTGGCTAATGGCCAAATATGAATACCAGGTTTGTCAAGCGCAAAACGCCGCGGTTACTTTCGTAAATGGAAAATGGCAAGGCGAGGTGCCCATGGCGCAGCTCTCGGGCCCTCAGGAAATTGCCGATCACTGCCCTAAGGTCTGGGAATACCTCAATGACGCAGGCCTTGAGAGCTGGGAGTTGGTTTCAGTCACATTAGAAGACTTCGAACACGGCCGGATCATGATGTTGTACTTAAAGCGCCAGATTTCCTGAATACCATTATCCAACCCGGGACTCACTCGTAGATTTCAATTTCAATCGGCTCAGAAAAAACGACCCCGGTCCAGGAGTCGAGTCCGTGGGCGCCGCCGTCGTGAGGATAAAGCTTGCGGGCTTTGACCTGATAAACTCCGGGAACATCGAAAAACGAGGTCATGACTTGACTGGTTTGAACGACTTCACCTTTTTTCAGCCGGTGATGTTTCTCCAGCGCAACCCCGGCATTTTTGAAAACATGGAAAGACCCGCCGCTACTCACCCAGGTTTTATCGGGCCGGTCGAAGGCCCAGCCGAGTTCCCCCTCCAAAGAAATCCAGGCTCGATCAAGCTGGGCAATTTCCTTGATAGTGATACTAACCGGCTCGTCAAGACGAAACTTCCTTTTGCCGGTAAGAATCTCGAGAGCTATCGGTTTGGGCGAGCGTTGATCGGTCTGGGCCAAGTGGTAGGTCTTCTTTAAGCGAGAAACCTGCCGGCCGAATGTCCGCATCAGGGCCACTATCATTTTTCTAATCGGCGTGTCGGCCCCGGCCAGGGTCGGTTCCAAAAGCGGAAACAAGACTTCCCAGTCGGAGTTCTTTAGGGGTGCAGCCATCGCCAGAATCCCGTAGAATTCGTCGCCATTGAGCACCTCACCCAACTGACGCAGAGTATAAGGGCTGACCCTGATGATTTCTGCCGAGAAGCCCGACCGACCAACGGCCCGACCGTCAATCTTGAGCGCCTGCAAACAAGGAATCAGTTTCCAAAACGGCAAGTCCTGCCGGCTTAGCTGGTCTTTGAGATATTCCGGGGCAAAGCGGGCCAGGATATCGATAAGTTTTTGCTCATCGGCCGGTTTTTTCTGCTTCAGAAATTCAAACAGCTTATCTTGCAAGGCCGAAATGTTTTCCCGGTCAATCATCTTGAAGAATTCCTGACGGGCATAGGGAGAGCATTTAGTAATCAATTCACGCAAGACCTGCGGCGCAAACCCGACCCCCTGCTTGACCAAGCGCCTTACAACCGGGCTTATAATAAAGGCGTCTTCTTTGTTTTCCAAGATCACCTTTTTAAACAGCGCCTGGTCTGATTCGGTAAAGCTTGCCGGGAAATGCTCGATGGCATAGCGCAGGACATGGCGATTCTTGTTTTGCTCGAGAATTCTGGTCAAGCTGGCATGCAAATCGCCGGGCTTTTTCGGCACGACCTGTTCGAGTAAGAACAGCCAACCGCTGTAGTTATCCTCACCAAAAATCGAGTGACGGCTCAAGTTTCGAATGGGACGATAGAGCATGCCGGCGCCGAATTCGTAGCGCCTTTTGGTAAATTCGTCGAATTCGGCCGGAATAAGAAAAGTCAGGTTGGGCTTGCCCTCGGCCACCCGATAAGAAGCCGTCGAGCCGTGATGGGGATCGACGAAGACTATCTCAGCGCCGGGTTTCAGATTACCCTTGTAAACCTTCTCAATCTTCATCCGAAAAACCCGCCCGGCACGACAGGCCGTTTGTCCGGCCGGTTTGGCCTTCTTCACACCTGGGCACCAGGCCTTTGTTACTTCGCCTAGAACCACCAGCTGCGCCTCTGAGACTGCCTGATCAAAGGGCGGATGGTATCCGGAGGCCTGCAGCTGACTGGTCTGGATAATGACCAAGACAGTCAGCCAGCTGACAATAATCGCGCTTTTTCTCATAGCCTGTTCCCATTCATCGAAAAACGAAATGAATACGACCTATGTATTATACGGATGATAATGCGAAAATGATGAATTCTTTTCTGGTCTTAGTGTCCAACAATATACTCGTCGTCCTTCCACATCCCATCTTGTTTTCGACCATCGGGATGGATCATGACTCCCCGGCCGTGCCGCTTACGTTCCTTGAAGGTGCCGGTGAACACCCCGCCGTCCAGGTAAGTCAGGGTCCCGTCGACGTAATCATCCTTCTCCCAACGGCCCTCAAACCGAAGGCCGCCGCGCACGACGTACTTGCCCGGACCATGGCGCATATCCGCTTTGAACTGACCAGCGTAACGGGATTGATTCATCGAATCGTACATGTGATGCAGGCCCTCGCCTACGCCTTTTTCAAAAGAACCATGTGTCACACTACCCTCGGTCATGAACAACGACCCCTCTCCATGTAGCCAACCTTGCTCGAAACCGCCCAGGTAGTAGAATTCTCCCCCGTCATTTCGTCCCCTGCCCTTGCCGTGCCCGGTCGCATAACCGTCGCGACATTCGCCCTCCAGCAGCGACCACTTGATGTTACCCATGGGATGTATCTTGCAGTCTTTCTTGTCGGGCAGGCTTGCAAAGGCCAGCGAGACATTGCCGGGCTCCCGGGTGTGCAGGCTAATCAAGTCGTGATAGTTAGAACCAGACTGATCGACGGTCGCCGGGCCGTACTCCACTATCGGGGATATCAATTCGGGCCGACAATACTGATCAGTTTCTAACCAGCTAAAGAAGACCTGTGGTTTTCCGGCCTGAGCAACGGTCTCTACTTCCAGGTTGTACTTTGAGCTCGGGTAACCGATCCCGGATAATCGAGTAGACAAGCGACACTTCTCTTCCTCACAAATCGGTTCGGGCGTGTCATACCGGTGTTCCAGACTTAGGATGATGATCCCATGGCGTTTTTTCGTCCCCAGACAAGCCGACGCAGAAAGTTCGTTGCTCCAATCATTGGCTCCGTCGTCCAGCCGAATGACATCCAGCCCAGGCAGCTTCTTTAGCAGGGACTCCAGTTGGGTCGTCAAGCCCTTGTCCGAGGCAAGCACCAGGTTCCAGAGCGACAAAATGGAAGCCAGCGGACCCAGGTCTTTAACCGGCGTGCCGACCATGCCTATGGTGTGCAGCTTCTTCAACTCGCCCAAGGGGCTCAAGTCGCTGACTGCGGTGTAGTCCAAGCGCAGCACCTCCAGATTGGGCATCCGCTGCAGGGGACTCAGATCACTTATCCGCGTGTGGCTCAAGTCGAGTCGCCTGAGTTTAGGCAGGTTTCGAAGGGGCGTCAGATCGGTCACGGAGGTCACGCTCAGGTCCAACGACTCCAGCTCTTTCAAGGCCGCCAGGGTCGAGATATCGTCGACCGGAGTACGGTCCAACCGCAAATCCGATAGCCGAGACAAGCCGGCCAGCGGCCCGAGTTCCTTGACCTGGGTGCGCGACAAGTTGAGTTCAGCCAGCCGATCCAGGTTACGCAGGGGGCCCAGATTGGACACCTTGGTGCTGGCCAGGATCAGACGCTGAAGATTGAAGCAATTTCCCAAGGGCCGCAGATCAGAGACCCCGGTCACAGATAGGCTGAGGTTGCGCAGTCGAGTCATGCCTTTCAGGGGCCCCAGATTGGTCACGCCGGTGCGGTCCAGCTTGATTAAGCTGAGCTTTGTTTTCCCGGTCAGGAAAGTCAGATCAGCCACCGGGTTGCCGGCCATATCCAACTTCTCGAGGTTTTCCGCCCGTACAAGTGGCTTAGTATCGAGAGCAAATGGATAGCGGGCGTAAACCTCGGTTGTGTCTTCGCCAATTCTCTGCCCGCGGAAGGTGCGTTTGTCCAGATCGACGATCGAGTCCTTCTCCCTCTCGACGATAGGTTCTCCAGTGCTGACAGGTTCCTTCTTCCGCTCGACAACAGGGGGCTCCTTGCTGTCCTTCTCTTTAATTGCACATCCCCAATGAAGCAACACCCCCGTGAGAAACACGAAAACGACCCACAAACCAGAACAATTTGTTTTCATAGGTAACAGTCTAGACCGGATACAGATTAGACACCATGGGTAGTGTGATCTATGGCTGACGGAGATGCCCGTAGAGTTTCTTTTCGCTGCCTGGCGGACTTCTGGTATCGTAAACCTCTGTGATCCTGTTTTCTCAAGCAGCTAGTACTATTGGTGCTGGAGTCTGTCTTTCGATGCAATTGAAATTACCAATCAAGTTTATCGTAATATTGACCACCTGGCTGGCCTGTTTGTCGGCGGCTGAATCCAGGGCCGCACAATTCACAGTCGTGCTTGATCCGGGCCATTCACCCAAGAGTCCCGGGGCAATTTCCGCGCGCGGAGTGCCCGAAGTCGATTTCAACGACAAACTGACGGCCGCGATTGCCAAAGAGCTGAACAAGGACCCGAGGTTCAAGGTCGAGATTACCCGCGGGCCGAAAAAAAACCTGCCCCTGAAAAAGAGGGCCCGACTAATTAATGCGCTCGATCCCGATCTGGTGCTGTCGATTCATCACGATTCAGTCCAGCCGCATTTCCTGAAACCATGGGAACTCGACGGCCAAATTCTGTCATATTCTGATCGCTTTTCGGGTTTCTCGCTTTTTGTCCCGGCCAAGGGCTATTACGCTCCGCTTTCTAAAAGAGCAGCTACGCTCATGGCCGATGGCTTGCACGAGATTGGCTTGAGCTTTGCCAGCTATCATGCCCAAGCGATACCCGGCGAATCACGTAAGTGGCTGGATTCTGCCCGCGGCATCTATGCCGGCGACTTTCTTTATCTGGCCAGGACTATCAAAAGGCCTTTCGTTCTTTTTGAGGCCGGCGTACTGGTGAACCGAGCCGAAGAAGAGCGCCTGTCGGATTCAAAACAAATTAAGAAAATGGCAGGCGCGATTGTAAAATCCATTCGGGATCTGGCCTGCCAATTCGAACGAGATCGTCGCACCCGGGATTGAGAAAATCCTGTCCGGAAGAGTCGAAATTATCTGGCCGATTCCAGGTGTGATTGCCCTGTTCCCCCGGAAATAAACGGCAACTACTTCACATACTGACGCATTGTCTCAGTGACTTCCTTCATCTCTTGAGGGCATTTCTGGGCGAATTCAACCTGGATCGTCAATATTCCTTGCTGGATCGGCTTCATCAGGGCCAAGGCCTGCTGGCTGATTTTCTTCTTTTGTTCATCGGTCATGCCCGCCTGGCTTTTTTCGGCCGTTTCGGCCAATGATTTGAGTTCGGCCTGATTGTCGGAAAGGTATTTTTTAGCTGCCGCCAGAGTCTTGGCACAATCGGGCAAGTGTTTCCCGATCTCATCGGTTATGGTCTTAATGTGGTTCAGTGTTTTTACCAGGTATTCAGGAGCGTCGGATGTATCGACTTCGGGTGCCGGATCGACCTGGGCTACCGGCTGGCTGTGCTCATGACCGACATGGTGTTTATGCTCATGGCCGGCTTGGTGTTTGTGCTCGTCGCCGAACTGTACGGCCCCACCAATCTGACCGATGTGCTTGGGGCATTTCTTGGAAGCCTCCTCCATGATCTGCATCGAGTCCTTGATCAACGCATCGACTTTTTTATCCGCTTTCTTTGCGTATGAAAACGTAGCCTTGTAGTTGTTAGAGTATTCCTCCAGTTCGCTTACAATTTTCGTACAATCAGCGAGATTGGTTTTTATAATCTTCATCATGGCTCGAGTGTGATAAACCATCGCATCTATCGGATCGACCTTTTTAGCGCCTGAAGATGCTTTTTGTTCGCTATACGCCAGGCCTGCAAAACTCAGCGCCAGGACCACCATTACCAAACAAAAGTTCTTCATTGCACCTCCTCGAGCATGTAGGTTTGACGAGTCTATCGGGGTCCTTGTTCAACTTGCAAGCTTCACTTGCCCGGGTCTAAACTGTCTCAATCGTCATTGACAGGAGGTGTCATGCAGATCAAACCAGCCAATCGAAGACTGACATTTTTTATTATCACCCTGATCATCAGCTTGAGCTGTGGCTGTGCCAAGTGTTCAGAATCGGGCAGCCCCCTTTTGTGGAAGATCGAAGGCAAGAAGAGCTCATACCTCTTTGGCACAATTCACATTCCCGACGAACGCGTGTTGAAACTGCATTCGGCGGTCAAGGACGCCTTGAAAAAAGTCGAGGCCGTCTTTACTGAACTGCCCATGGACATGGGCACCCAGGTAAAAATGGCGATGAAGTCCATGCTGCCCGACAACAAAACCTTAAAAGACGTTTTGCCGGCCGATCTATTTGCCTCGGTTGAGAAACTGTTCAAAGACAAAGGACTGCCGATGATGGCAATGTCGCGCTTTAAAATATGGGCCGTTGCCGTTCAAGTCGCCCTAATCGACCATCTCAAGGAGTTGGCCAAACAACCACTGGACATGTTCATCTACGCTCAGGCCCAGAAAGACGGCAAGGAAGTCGGCGGGATCGAGACAATCGACGAGCAACTGAGTGTATTCGACAGCCTGACCCAGGCAGAGCAGATTACAATGCTGCGCGAGGCACTTCAACAAAGGCAAGAGCACGCAAAGGAAGGTATCGATTTTATCACACAACTGATCGAGATTTATCTCAAGGGCGACGAGAACGAACTCATGAAAAAGATGATGGAAGAGTACGACCCGACCAATCCGCTCGAGAAGAAACTGATGAAACGCCTGTTCTACGATCGCAACGAGATCATGGCCAACCGGATCGCCAAAAAAATCAAGGACTCGCCCAGCAAGAGTTTCTTTTTTGCCGTGGGCGCGGGCCATATGCCCGGTCCGGACGGCATTGTGGAACGCCTGCGAAAAGCCGGCTTCAAGGTAACCCGACTGGGCAAGTAGGCACTTGCCTCTCGAAGCGTTTGCGCATTTAGCCAATAATCGATAGGGTCTGACTTTCCAGGAGGTGACACATGTTCAAAACTAAAATTACCGAAATGCTGGGCATCGAATACCCGATCGTCGGCGGAACCATGATGCATCTGGCCAAGGTCGACTACACTGCGGCCGTCTCCGAAGCCGGCGGTTTGGGCGTCATGGCTTCGGCCAACTACAAGGAAATGGACCCATTCCGGGAAGCCTTGCGCGAGTTGAAAAAGAGAACCAGCAAGCCGTTTGCTATAAATCTCAACTTCTTTCCGGCCTTGAATCAGATCGACAACAACCTATATCTGGACATAATGATCGACGAGGGCGTCAAGGTAGTCGAGACTTCCGGCCACAAGGCCCCCGAAGACGTAATCAGCCGCATTAAAGAAGCCGGGATGAAGCTGATTCACAAGTGTGTCGGAGTACGCTACGCCAAAAAGGCCCAGAGCATCGGCGCCGATGCAATCACCGTGGTCGGCTACGAAAACGGCGGGGCCACCGGCACCCTGGACATCACCACCCTGTGTCTGGTTCCGCGAGTCGTCGACGAGGTCGACTTGCCGGTTATCGCCGGTGGTGGTGTGGCTGACGGACGCGGCCTGGCCGCGGTTCTGGCTCTTGGGGCCGAAGCGACCATCATGGGCACGCGCCTGTTGCTGGCCGAGGAAACCCCGCTGCACGAAGATATCAAGAAGAAACTGATCGAGCTTTCCGAACTGGACACCCAGCTGGTCTTGCGTTCAATTGGCAACACTCACCGAGTGATGACCAACGAGACATCCCAAAAAGTAGCCGATTTGGAGGCCAGCGGTGCCGGGCTGGATGAGTTGCTGCCGCTGATCTCGGGAATGATCACCAAGGAGAAATTCGCTGAATCCTCCGACGGCGGTTTGCTGGCCTGCGGACAGGGTATCGGCCTGGGCACCGAAATCAAACCAATGAAGGACATCATCGAAGAAATAATCGAAGAAGCCCAGTCTGTCACGGCGCGTTTGAATAATCTGATGCCCCTGGCGCGTAGCCGCTATATGCCGCAATCCTGCCCACCCTAGAACTGTTATCACTATTTAAGTATCCTTTACCTGGGGATGATTATTCGGTACATTCTCTGCGTCTCACAATTAACCTGTTTTGGGAGGTCGCATAATCATGAGATTGATCCTGCCCGTCCTGGCTGTTTTCATTCTGGTTTGTCTGCCTGTATCCGCCGGCGAGAAAGACCAAATCGACGTCACCGCCAAACTAGTTGATATACCAGGCAAATTTCCGCCGGACGATCTATACGATTATGCCTACATCATGAAATATGAAGTCCAGGGTGGCAAACTCGACAAACAGACCATCTTGGTGGCTCATTACAAACCCCGCCGGCCACGAAAAAAAATCAAAGACAAGATGAAAAAGTATATCGGCGGGAAACTCAAGAAGTTCAAGGTCGGGGCAGTTCATAAAATGACCCTCGATCCCAAACTGGACGAAATCTGGCAAGACGCCGTGATCGATGAATACTTCGCCACCGACAAAAAGAGTACACGCTACTGGTGCCTGAAGGTAGACTCCAAGTAGAAACAGCAAAATTCGTACTGCATGGTTTTTTCTTCACACATTTTCGCTTTTTACTTTCTGCCCGTTTGCCTGCTGCTTTACTACCTGCTGCCCTATCGGGCTCGTAATGTCTTTCTGACTATTGTCAGTTACCTGTTCTACGGCTGGTGGAAACCCTGGTTTGTATCCTTGATGATGACTTCGACCCTGGTCGACTTCATTGCCGGCAAAGTCATCTCGGCCGATGGCGCCGGACCAGTTCGCAGAAAGCTGGCCCTGATCGTTTCGTTGTGCACCAACCTGGGTCTTTTAGCTGTTTTCAAGTACACCATGTTTGCCCAAGAAAATATCAACTTCCTGCTACACGCCTTTGGAAGCGAGGGCTTTGAGATTTTGAGAATCACCCTGCCGATCGGAATCTCTTTCTACACTTTCCAGACAATGAGCTACACTATTGACGTTTATCGCGGAACTGCCCAGCCGGTTCGGCGCTTCGTCGATTTTTCTTGTTTCGTTGCCCTGTTTCCGCAACTGATCGCCGGCCCGATTGTGCGCTACAACACCGTGGCCAAGCAGCTGGCCGACCGCAAGCACAACCTTGAACGTTTTGCATCGGGTGCGGCCCTGTTCATGCTGGGCTTCGCCAAAAAGATCCTGCTGGCCAATCCCGTCGGGGCTATAGCCGATGTGGCTTTTGCCGCCGAGCAGCCCGGCGCGCTGGTGGCCTGGATTGGAGCCGCCGCCTTTGCATTTCAAATCTACTTCGACTTCTCGGGCTATTCGGATATGGCGATCGGGCTGGGGCGCATGTTCGGTTTCGAGTTTCCCAAAAACTTTGACTCGCCCTACCAGGCCGACTCAATCACCGACTTCTGGCGGCGCTGGCATATATCATTATCGACTTTTTTACGGGACTATCTGTATTTTCCGCTGGGCGGCAACCGTCATGGGGCCCGCCGAACGTATTTCAATCTGGCGACCGTAATGCTCCTGGGAGGCTTCTGGCACGGCGCCTACTGGCAGTTCATTGTCTGGGGTGCTTTTCACGGCAGCCTGCTGATTGCCGAACGGCTGATCGGCAAGAAAAGCTACTATGCCAACCTGCCGCGCCTGGTCCGAATTTTTATTACCTTCATCCTGATAGTTATCTCCTGGGTGCCTTTCAGGGCAGATACAATGTCCGGTGCGCTTGGTCACTTGGGCGCCATGTTCGGAGTATTGTCGGCCAGTCCCGGGGCCGGACTGCTGGCCGGCCAGGTATTCTCGATCAATAGCCTGATCGTCATGGGCCTGTGTATTTTCTTTGTAAGCTTCAAAACTCAGTCTTGGGACTTCGTACAGAAACTCAGCTGGCCACGGATTGCAACCTTGACCGGCCTGTTTGTCCTGTCAATCGGAACGATGTTTGCTCAGGCCTTTAACCCGTTCTTGTATTTTCAGTTCTGAGAAGAAAAATGAAACGAATTCAACAATTAGTATTGGCGGTTTTATTCTTGGGCATTATTTGGACCGTTCCAATTACCCAATCCATTCTGGAAATCGCCGATGGCGAAACCCCCCAGATAATCGAAATGGTTATCGGAATGTTCAACCTTGATTCCGACACGACACTCGAAGAACACCTGCGCATTTCTGAAGCTGACATTGAAGAATATTCGTTTTTCGAAGAGAACCTGCGCCCGCTGTTCCAGTTGGTACGCTATTTCGCCACCAAGGACATGGGTGCCAAAGCCCTGCGCGGAATCGTGGCTCCCAACGGTCAGCGCTGGTATTTCTTTCAGCCCGGGATCAGCTACCTCAGCGATCCCTACTTCAGGGACATCGAGTCACTCCAGAAAGCCGGCGGCGGCACAGTAATATCCGGCGGTGGTGCAGACCGAGAGGCCGGCGACGATCCCGTAGCGGTTATTCGAGATTTTGCCGATCAAATGCGGGCCCGTGGAATCAAGCTTCTAGTGGTAGTGGTTCCCGGCAAGGCCAGTATATACCCGGACCGCTTGACCTCGACGATCGAACCGGGCACGCCTGTCTATGCTCACACGAGTCGGTTCATCAAGGAGCTGACCGAACTGGGCGTCGAAGTAGTCAACATTCACGAAGTCCTGGTCAAAAACCGAGCGGCTGCAGATGCTCGCGGTGAGCCGCTATTCATGGCCAGTGACACCCACTGGAGCGGCGCGGGAGTCAGCCTGGCAGCCGGAGCCATCGCTGATCGGGTAAAGCTTGAAGCCTGGTATAAAGAACTTGTCTTACCAAAACGCTACCATCGGGAAAAGATAGCCGTCGAGCGTCGGGGCGATATTCCCGAGATGACTCAACTGCCGATACAAGAATATCTTTTTGCGGCCGAGAAAGTCGACTGCTACCAGGTTTTCGATAACGAAACCCGCGCTCTGTACGAAGACAATCCCGCATCACCTGTGTTGCTGCTCGGCGACAGTTTCTCGCGCGTTTTTCAAACCGACGACCCGCAAGCGGCCGGACTGATCGCCAATCTGGCCTACGAACTACAACTGCCGTTGGCCTCAATTGTAAACAACGGCGGAGCGTCTACCCTGGTTCGTCAAAAACTGGCCAGAAAGATCGATTTATTGAAAGGTAAACGCCTGATCATTTGGGAGTTTATCGAGCGTGACATTCGATTCGGCCTGCAGGGCTGGGAACACATATCCTATTCTGACGATTGACATGCCAGCTTGGGCATCTGATAATGTTTTGATTGACCCAAACTAAAAAGCAAAAAGGGGCTGTAAATGAAAAAACTGATGACAAATCTCCGGGGATTGTTCTACCTGGCGGCTTTCGTGACACCCTTGTTTCTGGTCGGCTGTGGCGGCGGCGGGACTACCGAAGGCTGCACGGCTACTGACACGTTCTGCGTTGAATCAGACGATCGAGCTTTAGCTCAGAGTTATAATTCTACTTTCGACTGGTCTAGCGGCAAGATCGCCGTTCGGCTCTTGAGCGGCCCGACCCGTTCTGAGGCCGACAAGGCCATTTACTTTCACAACCCGGGTCTTTACAAAGACGTCAGCGGCGAGCCCCAGGTCACACCCGATCCGCTTCCGACACTCGACGGCAGCCCGAGCGGGTTCGACTTCGAACTTTCCAACGTGGCACCCAACCCCAATCAGCAGTTTCTGGACAACAGCTCGATCGTCGACAAGCTGTCTGAAACTTCCATCAGCTCTGCCGAGCAAACTAACTCAGTCTTGTATTTGCCGGCCATTATGGTCTTTCTGACAGTTGATTGGGATGCCGAAAAGGTCTTGAACCTCTACTACGGATATAGTGCGGTCAGAGGGCAAAAATGGGGCGGCAGCAGTACCTTGTACCCTCAGTCGATCCAGCATGTATATCTGCATTCCGGCGAGATTTGGGTAGAAATCGTTTTTGAAGACTTCGTCAGCCTGGGCACCGGAATTAGCGACTCGAACGGCGACGGCTATAAAGAGGTTTTCGCAAAGATTGCAGCTGAGCACTTTACCGCTGAAGTCTACAACAAGCTGGTTGATGATTACGTTACTCCGCGGATGACCGTCAGCGAACTCAACACCCATGTCGAAGACAAAATCGTCGATGATCTTTACTACGATTTTCCGATGGAACCGACCAGCGGCATCGGCGTGCCTTTCGAAATATCCGGGGTCGGGACCGTGAAGTTTCCTTTCAAGGTCTTACAGGGCGTGTCTCCCAAGGACGATATCTTCATCGTGCTTCTGGTTGAACCGTAATAAAGAGGGTTGGGCCGTCTTGAATAATGTCGCTCTCAGAATTGCAGCGACTACTTTTTCATACGCAATGTTCATTATGAGTGCCGGAGCAACTCCGATCACTCCGACAGCCAATGAACTGGCTGCTCGTGAGGCATTAGGCCAACGCCTGGCCGGCTCAAAGCTGCTATGGGTCAATCAGGACAAGATCTTTTATTCAACCCTGGACAGCTTCGCGCCCCAACAAATCAGCCCGGCTGGCGCAACCGAGGGCAACCCGCGCTGGTCACCGGACGGCACTAAAATCTTGTTTGTTCGCGAGCCTGAAGGCGTATTCGTCATGGATGCCGATTTCAGCAATTCGGCCCTGGTCATTCCCGGCGGCAACACGGCCAGCTGGACCCGGGCTGGTGACTCGATAACCGCCGTGGCCTCTGATGGCTATCGGGTTTTGAAATATGATCTCGGCTCCAGCGATACTGCAACCATCTATGATTCTCGCCAGGCCCCCTACAATGGTCAAAAAGTATCACAGGCTGCCGAGCTGAGAAATGGAGGCCGCTTCTTACTTACTTTCAGGCTGACCCCGGAACATGTGACTGAAATCGTCGACTTGCAAAATGAATCTTACATTTCTAACAGCCAAATGGAGCGGGGCGACTGCAGCCCGGCATGGTCTCCCGACGGCAGCTACATCCTGACGACTGCGCGCACCTCGAACCGGCCGGTCTTGCAGACTGTTTTTCATTCTGGTTCTGCCAGTGTCGATGCTTCGACGCATTTTATCGGAGTAGCTGACACTTGCGAGTGCAATAGCTTTTATATTCACGGCCAGCGGGTTTCCAATGACGGCCAGTGGGTGGCTTTCGGCGCCAAGATCTTCGACGGCCCCCAGCAAGACGGTATCCGCGAAATCTGGATCTGGAAAATAGGCGAACCCGAAACCAATGCAGTCCGAGTCACCTTTGACACCGCAGAAGATCAAACGCCCAGCTTGTTCATTCCAGAAAACGCGTTTCAGGACGGGGCTGATGCCAACGACGCCAGCCACGATGCTGGCCACGATGCCAACGACGCTGGCCAAGATGCCAACGACGCTGGCTACGATGCCGGCGACGCTGGCCAAGACGCCGGCGACAACAACCAGACAGCAGACGAGCCGGCGGATGCGGCCGATCAGGCATCCCCAACAGAATCCGGCGATCCCCAGGTCAGCGAGGTCGTTGGCCGCTGTGGATGTTTTTCGACTGATACCGATATGGGGATTTTTCTGACACTTGTTGCAGTTTTTTACGCCTTATGCAGAAATAGGCGGGTGAGATCCGATGAACGCTAAAACCACTGCATTTCTTACTCTGGCTTTATTTTTGACGGCGCCAGTCGCCTTAGCCGAGTTGCCGACCGGCTACCTGGTCTGGTCCAAAGGCGACAGCTTCGATCCAGCCAGCCGAAAAATATATCGGATGACCTTGCCGGACAAGACCGACATCAAGGCATTGACCAGCGGGTTACCCGGTGAAGACATTGAATGCCAGGTCAGCCCTGACGGCAAATGGATAGCCTTCGCAAAAGCCAAGTTGCCCGGGTCGAACTATCATCAGACCAAGATGTGGAAGATTTATCTGGTATCGATCCATGGCATTGGAGACGGTCGCGAGGAAATCAAAATCGATGACAACGGCTACTGGCCCAGTTGGGGAGCCGACGGCAATCTGTATTATTCACAAGTCGACGAGGACGGCAGCGGCCAACACACCAAGATTATCCGGGTCAGCCTGGATGACTACGGCGCTATCTTGGAAAAGACGGA
>JAFDKH010000105.1 GCA_019307065.1 Deltaproteobacteria bacterium | reverse complement strand
TGAGCTGACTGCACCATCTGCGTCTGGCATCTGTCTCACTCCCCGGGGGGAAATTATCAGTCTTTACTGTGTCTCACATTCTAGCATCGGTCAAAAACTTCGGCAATTTCTACTCTAATTTATCTATTTATCTTCTTTAACCAGGTTGAGATACATCTGACAACTCTTATTGTCAGGATCGGTCTTCAGGACTTCGTTCCACTCGGCAATCGCTTCTTCAGTTTTTCCGAGGGAATACAGGGTTACACCCAGATGGATCCGGGCGGCAATATACTTGGGTCGTTCTTCCAGTATTTGTCTAAACTGAGTAATCGCTTCTTCTTGTTCGCCTTGATCTCGAAATGTCTGGGCAAGTTTCAAGCGAATATCAACAAAGCCGGGGCCCAGCTCCAGCGCTTTTTTGTATTCATCTGAGGCCTGTTTATACAAACCGGCAGCCTGAAAGACATCACCAATCTCTGCATACATGTTGGCAATTTTACCGCGCACAAAGGGATCGAGTTCTCCCGGTTGTGTCCGCGAGGCCAACAAGGCCTTATTGAAAGTCTCCTTGGCTTCACTATAGCGCCCCAAGTCATTGTAGGTGACCGCCAGATTTAGTGCCGCCTCGGTATAGGCCGGATTAATAGCCAGGGCTTGCTCGAAATGCTGCTGGGCTTTCGAAAAAAGACCACGATCGTGATAAATTACGCCGAGCATATTGAAAACATCGGCAAAATTATCGTGTTTTTCCAGTACCCTGATAAGGTAGCTTTCCGCTCGAGAGTACTCCCGCTTATTGTAGGCGTCCCTGCCCAATTTCAGCAGATCTCTGGTTTGTTCATCCATCCTTGCCTCCAGGACTCTTCTGCCTTACTCAACCCAATCCACCGGTAATCCGCCAAAGGCTACCTTCTTTTTGCATCAGTATCCGTTCACGGCTCCGGTTTTTGATTTTCTTTTCTCCGACTATGTTTATCAATAAAAACGACTGAATCACCTTGGCTTTGTCGCCCCCGACAACAATATTCAGATCGTCTACAATAAATGCCTGCGCCTGGACAGCTTTCAGATCCGCGGTGACTCGTGCGAGTAGTTCGGGTTTGCCTCCAGATTCACCCCGATAATCAACTGATACGTATCTGCTCAGGCGCTGTGGCATTCCACTTTCAATAGCAATCCTGCGCTCACGCAAAGTACTAATAATGCCTCTCAAATCTGTCAGCAGGCCCGAGCTTACCACCAGCCCGTTGTGATTAGTCTTGAAGAGTAGTTCCCAAGGGCCTTCAAATCTCAAGCGCTTGCCTTCGACAACGGCATGTCCGCTAACCTTCTCAGCCCGCATGGTAACGTCCTGCAGGTCCAGAAGCAAGCTGCCATATACAATGAACAGCTGCCGTAAATCGTCTTCCAGGCGACCCGGCCCACCCAGTTCGTCCTGGTAATGAATATCAACAGAAACCATCACCAAGCCAATATCTTTACCAGAAAAAGCCTTTTCGAGTTCGTCAATAATTGTCATCGGCGAATGCGGATCTGCATGCCTACAGGCTGTACAAGCCAGGCCCATGATCAACAGGCAAAAAGCAAGCTGCTTGATCACTTGGAGCCTTCCCTGGGTTTTAGGGGATTAGCCGCCAACTCGGACAATTTCTCCTTGGCATCGTCGGCATAATCCCCTGAAGGAAATCTTGTAATCAATTGCTGTAAACTCTCCTTGGCGCCGGCTGGGTCCTTTAACTCAATCTGGGCCCGTGCTTTTTTGAACAAGGCTTCCTCGTCAAAACCAAGGCCGGAGTATTTGCTTAAAATCTCGTCAGCCCGCCAGCTTACTCCCTGATAATGACCACGCTGGTAATAGAAGTTCATCACGTAACGCGTCTGATCGCCCATCCGCCTCAGGCACTTTTGCAGGAGTTCGTTGGCTTCTTTTGCGTTTTCGTGCTCGGGAAACCGTTTAATGTAGCGATTGATTTCCCGAATGGCCCGGTGCGTCTCCACCTGATCCATTTCGTAGGCCGGGGGTGTAAACCACCAGTCATCAGGGATGCGTTTGAAGTAACAGTTGCCAATCTGGAACAATGCATACGGCATCTTTTCGTTTTTCGGATGAAGTTTAGCGAAGTTCAGGTAAGCATCGGCAGCTTCAATATAGCGTTCACGTCCGAAATGACATTCGGCCAGGTATAGATCTGCTTCAGTGGCATACTTCGAGTACGGAAATTTATTCTTGACGAATTTGAAAAACTCGATGGCTTCCAAAAAATCCTCATCGTCGAAGGCCTTTTTGCCTTTAATGAAATTTTCCTTTGCACTCGTACGATAGGATACCCGTTTACGCTGCTCGGGCCCCGAGGCACACCCACTTGCCAATCCGCTGATTGCCAAAATCAACAAAAAAACCATACTTTTAGGTCGCAAAAACACATCCTCCTCGACTGATAGAGCCAGAATATCAAGCAATTTCAGCCGACTCCAGCAGTACGTTATCATGCTCAATAAAGGGCAGTCAAACCTCTTCGTATACTAGATCCTACCGACCTGTTGGCTGGCCACAAAACCCTCAACTCCGTTGGCCAGGCGCACCCGGGTGTAATCCCCGACTTCGTTAAGCAGGCGCACTTTCAAACCGGCGTGCACTTCCATCAGTACTTTGGCGACCCGTTCCGGCCCTTCACGTAGAGCAGTTGTGGCGGACACGATGACTCCATGGTGAATCTTTTCTTGAATATATATCCGACTGGCCAACAAGGCCCCGAAGACCAGGCTCAAACTCAACAAAGGTATATTCACCCAGAATAAAAGCCGGTTCAATGACTGGCTGATCGTCAAGCGTCTGCCAATCATCACCGCAAACGCCAACAAGTAAAAAATGAAAAACGTCCAGGTCAGCCAACCAATCGAGAGCCCCCGAATAAAACCATGCCACATTGGTTCACCGACAGTGCCTTCTTCAGTCATTACAACACGGTCAATCAGCTCCTTGCGCACAATCGCAAGGTTCGATTTAGCCGCTTCGTCGCTTGGATCCATTTGGAGCGTCTTCTCGTAGAAGAGGACTGCCAGGCCGATGCTGCCGGACCGGTAATAGGCGTTGGCCTGATTGAAGAACAGGTCGGGGTGTACAATCCCGGCCTCGACTACCTTGCGATAGCTACTGACTGCGTTTTGGTATTCTCCATCGAGGTAGAGCTGGTTGGCTCGGTCGAAATGTGCCAAAAGATTCTGTTCGAACGAGTCGGGTTCTTTGGAATCCGCTTGTGCAGTTGAGAAAACAAACAGAATGCTGAGGCAGGTCAGTTTGGCAACCAGAATCCTCATTTAGCGACCTCAACCGGTCTGAGACGTTCTTTCTCCAGCTTCTTGATAATCAGGCGCACTCGCTCCAGTGATGTTTGCATCTGATCGCCACGTGAATCAGCCGGAGCGAATCGGCCAAAATCACAATTTTCAGTCTCGGCCCGTACAGCCTCGGTCAATTGGCAGGGGATTCCCGACTGCTCCATCAGAGCTAGCAAGTCATCCAGGGTTAGCCCCTGGGAGATCAGTCCGGTGCGGGCCTCGATTCCATCCATTAAGGCAGCTTTCAATTCCGCAAAAAAGTCGGCGGCATGGTTTTCAGCAGCCAGTTGGCCGGCCTTTTTCAATCGACGCTGGCTGCGTACCCAGGCTCGTCGCATTCGTCTACGTACAGAATCAACTCGCCCGCGCGCTCGCAGTAATGAGACGATCAGAATTAAGAGATACAAGATCGGCGGGGCCACCAGGATAGGTAAAAAAGAAGAATGCTTATAGAAGGTTGTTCCGTAACCGCGCAGTGTACTTTTATAACGTATCGGCTTGAAAGCCCCGGCCAGAATATTGACCTCGTGTCCGGATCTTGCGCCGTTGGCAGCAGTTGCGTCTTTCGATGCAGCAACTTTGATGTTCTCCGGTTCGGTCTTCAATGTGCGATAGATTCCTTGCTTGGGATCATAGAATGAAAACTCAAGAGCCGGGATGGTCAACTCGCCGGAAGCCAGTGGCACCAAGATATACTCGAAAACCTTTGAACCCGTAATTTCTCTGCCGCGTTTGGACACCTGAACGTCGACGGTCGGGTCGAAAGTCTTGAAACGAGGCAACTGAGGCAATTCGGGTGGCCGGACTCGCTGAATGTTTCCCGTCCCGCGCAGCCTCAAAGTGTAGGTCACCGGTTGATTGAGACTAACCTCATTGGCATCGACGTTGGCCGACAGAGAATATTGCCCGACATTGGCCTCCTGAAATGACTTGGGACGATTCTCACCGGGCAGCTCCATCACCTTGACTTTCGACGGACGGGTGCGCAGCCGACGAACCTGGGCCGGAAAAAAGGGAGAACTTGAAACTTCTACTTCTACCTCAACCGGGCCAAGGGATATCTCGCCGGCCTGCAACGGAAACAGGGCTTTGCGATCAAGAACTTTATACTGGTAAAGCTCTCCGTTGATGTATTTCTGATCTGTCTTGACCTTGCTCACGTCGCGGTCGACGCTGAAGAATCCGTCGAGCTTCGGCCAGCGAATTGAAGCAATCCTGGCGCCAACCCGCGAGTAGATTCTTACCGTTGCCGTCACCTGTTGCCCCTGCATGACTACATCGGGCGTCGCGGTTACACTTACAAAAATATCGCTTTCTTTTATCTCGGCCGGGCGACTAAGCCTGTCTCGCCGCCGGAGCAAAGAGTCCCAATCATCATCAGGAAACAGACCCGAGCCGCTTCCAAACGGCGACAAGCGGGTTGGCTGGCGGCGCTTTGGACGTGGGCGGGCTTTGACGACTTCAATGTCAATTGGGTTGGTCGTGTAAGTTTTTCCCTTGTATTTCAACTTGGCCGCACCAATCTGGGTCTTTCCAAGTTTGCTAGGCGATAAGATATAGACAAACTTCTGTATCTTCGAAAAGCTCTGGTTGCCGCCTGAGAAAGAAAAAGAAACGTTCTCTTCCGTCCTGACGCTCAAAATCTTGAGCGTTCCCGTTCTGGGGCGTTTCAAATTTCTTTGTGAAACTTTACCGGGCGCCTTGACCGAAATAATCAGGGCAATCTTCTCGCCAAGCCCGACTTCGGTCTTGTCAACCGAAGCCATGAAAACAACATCTTCTGCGGCCCTGACTTCGGCGCTTCCCAATAGCAGCCACAAACCCAGCATGGCAGTTGCATTGATGACTAAAAGTGGGCTACGGCTACACGGCATAACTGCGACCTACCAGTCCTTTTTTATCTTCTTGTCCTTGTACTCAGGCAAGACGAAGCGATGCATCTGAAATGGTTTCTCGTTTTGGCGCATAGCCTCGAGTAATGCTTCCACTTGCTCACGAGAAAGCTGGCCCGGCTGCCGTCCCTCTTTAGGCTGCGTATTCTGGGGCTGCTCTTGTTTCATGTCGGATTCGTTGTCACCCTGCTGGCCTGACTCTTTTTTTTCTCCCTTTTCTTTATCTTGTTCCTTTTGTTGCTTGTCCCTGGATTCCTTGTCGTCCTTGCCCGATTGTTGTTGATCTTTTGACCCGTCATCTTTTTGCTGGTCTTTTTGTTGATCCTTTTGTTGATCGTTTTGTTTGTCCTGCTGGTCTTTGTCTTGATTTTGATCTTTTTTATCGCCTTCGGATTTCTGATCGTCCTGCTTTTGATCGCCCTTTTCCTGCTGGTCTTTATCTCCCTTGTCCTGCTTTTTCTGCTTATCCCCCTGATCATCTTTTTTCTGCCCGGAGTCGTCTTTCTTTTGTTGTTGCTGCTGTTGCTTGATTGCTTGCAGGGCTATCTCGAGATTGTAGCGGGCATCGTCATAGGCCGGTTCCATTTCAAGGGCCCGCCGATAATACGATATGGCATCCTTGAAGGCGCCTTCGGCCAGAAATGTGTTGCCGATATTATAGTAATTTCGAACTTTCAGTTCCGGATCGTCAGTCCCGGTCGCCCGTAAATAGGTTTCTCTAGCTTCTTTCGGGCGTCCCAGCTTGAACAAGGCACTACCGTGGTTGAAATGAATTCGAGGCTCTTGGTTCAGTTTCTGTTCAGCCTGCTCATACTGTTCGGCGGCTTTGTCATAATGTTGGTTCTTGTAAAACTGGTTGCCTTGCTCGACAGTTTCGAGCTTGCGACTGAAAAGATCGAATGCCTCAACCTGTACGGGTAAAAACGAGATTCCGGCAAGCAGGCCTAACCACCCGAGTTTTTTCATGAGCTGCCCCTCTTATTACTAACTTCTCGACGGACCGGAATGATTGTCGCAGCAACCATCAGGATAAAACAAACAAATACGAACAGTTGGAATTTCTCCTCGTAGACCGATTCAATCCTGGATTCATAATCCGATTTATGCATACGACTTAGCATATCATAAATCGCCTCAAATCCCAGATCGCCGGCAGCGGAATGAAGATAGACGCCGCCAGTCGCTTCGGCGATAGCTCTCAGTGTATTTTCGCGAAGTTGGGTCATGATCGTCTTACCATCACGGCGCATGTAGCGGCCATCTTCATCGGGAATCAACTCGCCTATCTGAGTTCCTATTCCAACACAGTGAATGACAACTCCCTTGTCGCGAAGCTTCTCGACTTCTTCTTCGTAGCCGCCCTCGTGATCTTCGCCGTCCGATATAATGACCATCACCTTGGAGCGCGACCCGCCTTTTGAATTTTCAAACATCTCGCGTGTGACTCTCAGGGCCTCGCCAAAATTGGTGCCACCAACAGGTACCGAGCCGGCTTTCATTGCACGCAAAAAGAGCTTTGTCGCGGCATAATCCGAAGTCAGCGGACACTGGATAAAGGCCGCTCCGGAAAATGCCACTAGTCCAAGACGATCACCCATAAGCCGATCGGTAAGTCCGCTGATTTCCATTTTGGCGCGTTTCAGCCGGTTACCAGACCTGTTCTGGGACACGTCTCTGGCCAACATGCTTTTCGAAACGTCCAAGGCAACCACAATATCCACTCCGCGACGCTTGACCAGTTTCGAGTGGGTGCCGAATTGGGGCCGCGCCAAAGCAACCACCAGGGCTACTAATGCAAAGACGAGCAGAACCAGACGAAGGATCTCTCGCTCTAGAGAAGCCTCTGGGGCCAGGCGTAAAAACAGCTTCGAATCTGCGATGCGGCGACTGACCCGATTGCGACGAAACAGGACAACCATCCCCCCGGCAATAACCAGCGGGATAATCAACAGCCAGTAAAAATACTCTTGGGCTTCAAACCGCAATAATCACCTCGTAACAAGCCGCTATGGAAATCGCCTAAATCTGGTCCAACTCAAGGCCAGTTCGAGCAATATGGCCAATAAGGCCGGTAACAGGGCTAACTGAAATACCTCAGTATTTCGTGTAAACTTGCCGGGATCCATCAAACGGGATTTTTCCATATGATCGAGGATGTCCTGAAAATCCTCTTCAAGGGCCTTTTCGTCCACCGCCCGGTAAAATTTACCTTTAGATTCTTTGGCAATAGTCTTGAGCAACTCGGGATTGGTTCGAATCTCTACCTTGCGGTATTGCATTTGACCGAAAATATCCTTGCCCACAGGATATGGAACCAGTCCACCCTTGCCGACCAGGATTGGAAAAACCTTGATATCATGCTGCGCAGCAATCTCGGTAGCTTGTTTCGGGGATACTTTCGAAGCATTATCATCCCCGTCGGTCAGCAGGATGATCACCTTGCTCTTGGCTTCCGACTCCTTCAGGCGGTTAACCGAGACCATAATGGCATTTCCGATTGCCGTCCCGTCCTGGATCACTCCGGTTTTGACCGATCCGAGGATGTTTTGGATCACCGAATAGTCCAGCGTCAGGGGGCATTGCGTAAATGCATCAGCTGCAAATACTACTAGACCAAGCCGATCTTCGGTGCGCTGCTGAATAAATCGTCCAATAACTTTCTTGGCTCCAACGATCCGGCTCTTGCGATCGCGCGGGCTGTTGACCGGAGCGAAATCAACTGCCTGCATACTGGTTGACACATCTATAGTCAGAACGATATCCATACCTTCGGCAAAAACATCCGCTTCGGTAGTAGCTACCTGAGGCCGGGCCAGGGCAACCACAACCAGCATGATTGCCACGAACCTGAGCAGAGGTGCCAAAAAGCGAATTGACGAGGGGCGACCTTCTTTCACCTGACTGATAATATTGGTTGAAGATATCAGCAAGACCGGCCGATGCCTGCGTTTTATCCATAGCGATCCGGTCGTTATCAAAACCACCAGGCCTAGCAGCCCCAGGCCGACAAAAAACAACGGGCTTTCAAAAGGATCGCCTGACTGAACCAATAAAACCCAGAAGGTTGTGAAAATACCGCCGATAGTCGCCAAAATTGATACCAACAGAAAGGCCAACAAGTTATTGCGGACTCTTTGGGGTTCGCAAAAGGGGTTATCGCTCTGGGCTGCCCGCGTTCGCCGGCGTTCAATAGCAAACAAACAAATCAGCAGTAGCGGAACCGCAACCAATACAACCAGCCCCCAGGGAGAATCGAAATGAAATTCCATCGAACGGCTCATCTCGCCTCTCCATCCTCAGACTGTTTGGTTGCATGAACTAGCGCAAAAGCCCCGTCGATCGATCTGGAAGAGATCTCATCCGTCGGCTGGTTCCTGGCGAACTTTACCAGATCGGCATCATTGAAGATCAGCTGTAGCTTGGCGTGTTCGAGGCCGGGGGTCGGCCGATCCCTCAACTCCTCGAGCAATTCGCGACTAGTCAGATCAAGGGCGTAAAACCTGTAGCGGTTGCCCAAATATTCGCGCACGGTTTCAGTCATACGCACGAAGTACTCATAGGCCTTGTCTTGCCTGAGCAAATCGTCATCAACTATTTGTTGGAGACGTTTCAAAGCGATTTCATGGGCCGGCTTTTCCGGTGGCAGGTCAATAACGCGCGGTGCAATAGCTGGTCCTGAGCGTCTTAGCCGAAACAAAAAGGCCACCAGCAACCAAAACACGAAAAGCCCGGCAATCACCAATGAACGATAGTCGGAGACTATCACCGCAACCGGTGAACTGACGTCACGCGGTTCGGGTTTTTCAATTCCCTCAAGGACACTTACAATCTTGATTTTGACCGCGGGAACTTCGATTTCGACTTGGGTTCCTCCGTCTTCTGTCCGGGATTTCAATTTGAAACTCGGGACCTCTAGTTCACCGGTTTCCTCGAAAGCTGTAATTTTCAGCTTCAAGACATCCAGCTTGCCTTCATCACTCAGTTCAACATCACGGGTACGATCGATAATCGTAAAGGGATCGAGCTGCAGACGATCAGGAAAATCAAAGGCAATCTCTTCAGCCTTAATGCGAATTATTAATTCGATCGGTTCGGCCAGCTTGGCCTCCTGGGGCTTAACTTCAACGGAGACTGCCTGGACCGGTTTGTCTTCGACCGCCTGGGCAATCGCCGGCATAGACCAACCTGCAGCCAAACCGAGTAGAACAAAACCGATTTGTCCGATAAGCGTGTTCATCTCATTCTTGCCGCCCGGTGCTTGAAAAACATGACCAGGGGCCGCAAATAATCCTGGTCGGTCGATAGCTCTACAAAATCCATTTTCAGCTGTTTGAACAAGCGTCGCTGCGCCTGTCGAGACTGCTCGACCTGTTCGGCCACTAACCGCCGGGCCTTGCGCGAGCCGGTATCGAATAGAACTACCTCGCCGCTCTCGGCATCCTGAAAAGCCACAACACCCACATTCGGCAATTTTGTCTCTAGCGGGTCATGCAAGACAATCGAAACCAGATCATGACGCCGGTGGGCCACTTTGAGTGCCGAGTCATATCCGCTTGTCATGAAATCGCTAATCAAGAAGGCAACACTCTTGCGCTTGGAAACCCTCGAAAGAAACTCGAGCGCGGCTGAGATGTTTGTGCCGCGATGAGTCGGGTTGAACGACAGAATTTCCGAGATCACACGCAAGACATGTTTTTTGCCTTTTTTAGGAGGCACGAAGCGCTCGACCCGATCGGTAAAAATCAGCAAGCCGACCCGGTCGTTGTTTGTTATAGCCGAGAAAGCCAGCAGGCCGCTAATCTCCGCGGCCAATTCACTCTTGAATTGCCGCCGAGTGCCAAACGATTGTGAATTACTGGCATCGACTAAAAGCATGACAGTCAGTTCACGCTCCTCAATGAACTGCTTGACGAAAAGATCGTTCATTCTGGCAGTCACGTTCCAGTCGATCACCCTAATATCATCGCCGGGTTGGTAGGGCCTGACTTCGTCAAAGGCCATTCCGCGACCCTTGAAAACAGAGTGGTATTGACCCGCCAATACGTCGTTGACAGCCCGACTAGTGGTAATCTCGATCTTGCGGATCTTCTTGATTAGCTCGCTGGTGAGCATGGCAAATTAACCACAAAAAATTATCGAATCAGGGCGAGGCCAGATTGTCGAAAATCTTTTTGATAATGTCCTCGCTAGTCAACTCTTCGGCCTCGGCCTCGTAGGTCGGAATGATTCGGTGGCGCAGTACATCCATGGCAACTGACTTGACATCCTCGGGAGTCACATAGCCACGATGGCGCAAAAAGGCATGTGCACGAGCAGCCAGGTTCAGGTAAATCGATGCGCGCGGGCTGGCCCCGTACTCAATCATATCGTTTAGATCGTCGAGCTTGTAACGAGAAGGATCGCGCGAAGCAAAAACGAGGTTCAGGATGTACTCGTTGATTAGGTCGTCAACGTAGACTTCAAAGAGCAACGAGCGCGCACGCATGATGTCTTCGATGCCAACTATTTTGTTGGCGGTCGGCAGTTGAGCTGCCGTCATGCGCGACATGATTTCACGTTCTTCATCCAGGCTGGGATAACCGACCTTGACCATTAGCATGAAGCGATCTACCTGGGCTTCAGGCAGCGGGTAAGTGCCCTCTTGCTCGATTGGATTCTGAGTCGCCATAACAATAAAAGGATCGGGCAGCGGGTGAGTCTTGTCCCCCAGGGTAACCTGGCGCTCCTGCATGCTTTCCAGTAAAGCCGACTGAACCTTAGCCGGGGCCCGGTTTATTTCGTCAGCCAGAATGAAGTTTCCAAAAACGGGCCCAAGCTTGGAGGTAAACTCGCCGGAAGCCTGATTGTAGACCATGGTACCAATCAAGTCGGCGGGTAACAAGTCAGGTGTGAACTGGATCCGCCTGAATTCTGCGTCAATGCAGTCGGCTAAGGTCTTGATTGTCATAGTCTTTGCAAGACCCGGCACGCCTTCGAGCAACACATGCCCGTTACACAGCAAACCGATTAGAATTCTTTCAATCATCGGCTTTTGACCGACGATTACCTTGCCGACCTCGGCAACCAGGCCCTCGACAAATCCGCTTTCTCGTTCAATTTTTTCGTTGATTACGCGAATACTCTCCTCCATGACGCCTCCTTAGAATGGCCCATATCACGGCAAGGTCCGAAATTACAACATTCATGTCACCGGGATTATTCCAAAAAGGGTAAAATCGGGCAGCCGAATTGACAATGCGGCGCAGGTTAGCTATCTATCGGATCAGAAACTCTCGGGGAGGGAGGAGAAAACAGGCATGCCACAAGACGAATTCAGTTTTGATAAACGTATAATTGATAGACGCTTACGTTCAGGTGATGTCACCCAGGACGAATACAAGCGTCATATGAACAAGCTCAAAGACTTGATCGCTGAACTCGACGTTTGCGATGCAGAACTTTTGCACATTTCCAAAAAGATTCCCAGCAAGGTAATGGAGGAGGATACATTTTGAACGAGAGGACCGACACTGAAGCCGGTAATCCGCAATTAATATCCTTCACCACATTTGTACTGTCGCTTTCAACTGCGGCTTTGCAGCACCTCGGAATCAGCCTGACCGAGGAGGAGCCCGAATGTGTTCCCAACCTGGAGCTGGCCAAACAGACAATTGATATACTGGAAATGTTGGAGAAAAAGACCGAAGGCAATCTTTCCGACGAAGAAAAGAAGCTTCTCACAAACATCCTCTACGATCTGAGGATGCGCTACGTGAAATCCGCCCAGAAAAAAAGCTGCTAGCGGAGAAAACTTGGGCAGGTCCAACCAACGCAGGCTTCCAAGTGCTTTATGTAGTACCTGGTTATCTTTCTGCTTCGTAGTCCTGCTGACCGGTTGTTGTCAGCGACCGATGCCCAAACCCCGAGACGGCGAGGCCAAGAAACCAGACAGGCCTGTAACACAAATCGATCAGCAGCCGCGCCTGCCCTCTTTCATTTCGCTATTTAAAGAAGCCAGCCCGGCGGTAGTCAATATATCGGCGGCCCATCCGTTACCGATCCCCAAAGAACTGTTGCCCAAGAAAGATCGGGAGATTCTCAAAGCCCTGGTGCGCTCATTGGGGTCAGGTTTCGTTTTTGACGATCAAGGCCATGTGGCTACTTGTTCTTCAGTGGTCCAGGATGCCGATGAAATCGAGGTAATTCTGATATCCGGCAGACGCCTGAAAGCAACTCTGGTGGGTTCCGACGAGATATCCGACATCGCTGTTTTATCCATTCCAGTCCAGGGCGCCCCGCGTCCGCTAGCTCTGGGTGATTCCAGTTCACTCAAGGCCGGAGACTGGGTTGCTTCTTTCGGCTACCCCTTCGGACTGTCGCATACCATCACCGCCGGAATCGTCAGCGCCATAAGAAGTTCCGATGTGATGCAGGCCTCGCATGGCCTGATATTATCGGACGCTTCGATTAATCCAGGCTGTAACGGGGGGCCCCTGGTAAATACACGCGGCGAAGTTGTCGGAATCAATATGATTCCGGGCCAGACCCAGGGCGGTATGGGCCTGGCTATTCCGATCGACGACGTAAAGAGTCTACTCGAGCTGCTCAAAACCGGCAAATCACCGGGCCACCCCTGGCTGGGTGTCTCGGTCCAATATGTCGATGAAAGGCTGGCCGAATCTTTCGGCCTGCCCAATACCGAAGGGGCCCTGGTCAGCATGGTGGTTTCAAATAGCCCGGCCGACAAAGCCGGCCTCAAGCGCGGCGATATCATCATTACCTTGTCCGGCCGGTCGATCGAAGATCCCTTGGCATTGATCGAAACCGCCCGGAAAGCCCCGATCGGCCGCCAGATCAAGATTCAGATCATCCGCAAGGGCAAGCCCAAGAACCTGAAAATCACGCCCTGCCCGGCGCCCTAGAAAGACAATCAATGGACTTGATCACCCCGGGCATTGACGACTTCGAAAAGCAGCGCCGCCTGCGCGAAACCAGGAACGAAGTCATTCATCAACGCAATCATAGCAGTTTGCCTGTCGTTTCCGCTGATTGCTCATCTGTTGTCTTTTTTACGGCCCGACCCGACTGGCTTCCAGGCCCCACTCGGATTGCTCATCCTGGTGGCTACCGGAGTCCTGATCAGCTCCAGTTTTGTCTTCTACCATCGCCGCAATCCACCCTATCGCCGGCACCGCAAATACGTAACCACGCTGATGCCGATCTTTTGTGGCTCCCTTTCAATGGTATTTTTGCGAAGCGAAGTTCCGCCCGGCTCTTTGAGTAACATATCGATCGCAACTCATTCATTGGTAATCGTTCTGAGCGGGCTTCGTTTCGACACGCGCGTGGTGCTTGTCGCCGGAGCAACTACCTTGAGCTTGCACATGATCTTTCTTGCTTTTTTCTTGCCGGCCGGTCCGCATATTCTTCCGTCGGTGGTACTGGCACTGATCCTGCTTGGGGCCACGACCGCCAGTGTGACCTACGTGGTATCCAGCATGCTCGATCTACATCGTGAATCCGTCCACAAGGAGCGCTTGAGCCGCTTCCTGGCCCCGGAAGTTGTCGAGGAAATTTCCAAAAAGCCCCAACTCCTTCAGCAAGTGACCGAGACTCGAACGGCCACGATCTTGTTTGCCGACATTCGTGGTTTTACAACTCTCAGCGAACAATATCCGCCCGCCGAGATCGGCCGGATCTTGAACGCTGTTTTAGAAGAATTGACCTCCGCCATCATGGATAACCAGGGCATGGTCGACAAGTACATCGGCGACGCAGTCATGGGAGTATTCGGCGTACCGGTCGCCTCCGAAAACCACGCCCTACAAGCTACCCGCGCGGCAAAAGAGATGCACTTGCGTCTCAAGACGCTCAACGAAACTCTCTCCAATGATAAGAACCTGACTCTGGCCATCGGAGTGGGCATTCATACCGGTGAAGTCATAGCCGGAGCAATTGGCTCGAGCCGCCGGCTCGAATACACCGTCATCGGAGACACGGTCAACGTGGCTTCTAGAATCGAATCGCTGACCCGCCAGTACTCGGCCGAGATCCTGCTGTCGGCTCAAACCGCTGAGCTAATCAAGGGAGATATGGAGCTTACGGAAGTAGCCACCGCCCAGCTCAAGGGCCGCAAACAACCGGTGACCTTGTTTTCGCCGATCTAAGGCCGCTCATAGGCGCCAAGATCGGGATCGCTTCCGCGGGGATTGCCGAGAATGTCGATCGGCGGGGCCTGGAAAATAAAGAAAATAAAGGGGACGTTCTTTCACTATTTGCATTGACATCTGATCCGAGTTTCAAAGATATACCACCGCCCGCAAAGGCAAGGTGCTATAGGAACCTAGGGAGATTGCAGATACCCAAGCAAGGCTTGCATGCTCAGTAACTGAGTGCATAGTGAAATTAATGAAAGAACGTCCTCTTTTTATTTTTCTGACTTTTTCTGACTGGATGGCAAGCTTTCGACATTTTTCGATCAGTCTCTTTATATCTTCACAGAGCCGAGCATATTCCAACGTATTTTTCAAAACAGTAGTTATAACAATAGATTACCCAATCTTCCCGTCCGGATCAGCCAAATTCGGACAATTCGAACACCGTACGAATTTGGTAAAACCTAAAAACCGATTCCTGAGAAGTAACTCAAAATTCGGTAACTCAAAATTCGTCGTTCCCGGATGATTCTGCCGGGAATCCATACTGCGTAACCCCTTGGATCACCGACAGAACCATTCGGTGATGACGTTTCTATTCAGAGTGGTTTTTGTAAATGATGACTTTCTTCTCACGAATCAAAACCTGAGACCGTCCCTGTTTTCTAGTCGCTGATCGCTTTTAGAACCGCTTCGAGTTCGGCCGGGACCGAGATTGGTGCGTTTTGGAAGTTTGATTCGATATTGTCGAGAGTGCCTTTGTGGTAGCCGACTACCGCATCGGGATCTTTGAGCAGGTGGCCGGTCAGGATGCCGCAGACTTTTTCGTCCTTTTTGATAACTCCCCGCTCTACTAGTTTTTTGGCCCCGGCCACTGTGGCGCACGAGGCCGGCTCGGCTCCGATTCCGGCCGCATCTACCTGGGCCTTGGCGTCCATGATCTCTTGATCGCTAACCTGCTCGACCAGCCCGTTGGTCGCGGCAATACCGCGCAGGCTCTTTCTCCAGGAGACCGGATTGCCGATCTTGATCGCAGTTGCAATTGTGTCGGCATTTTGGACCGGCACCAGATCTTTGTCGGTAGAAAAAGCCGTATAAAGCGGATTGGCCCCGGCCGCCTGAATTACTGCCATGCGCGGTAATTTTTTAATCAAGCCGAGCGTCTCGAGTTCGCCAAGACCTTTTGAAATGGCCGAGCTGTTGCCGAGGTTCCCGCCCGGCAATACGATCCAATCTGGAACTTCCCAGCTGAGATCCTGAAGCAATTCGAACCCGATTGCTTTCTGGCCTTCTATCCGAAAAGGATTGATTGAGTTGAGCAGGTAAATACCTTGATCTGCACAAACCTGTTCGACCAGCTGCATAGCGATATCGAAATCGCCGGCAATCTGGATAGTCTTGGCCCCGTAGGCCAGGGCCTGGGAAAGTTTGCCATAGGCAATCTTGCCTTCGGGGATGAACACTAAAGCCCGCAGCCCGGCCTGGGCGGAATAAGCCGCCATCGAGGCCGAAGTATTGCCGGTTGAAGCGCAGGCCACCGACTGCATGCCGAGCTTCTTGGCCATGCTGACCCCGACTGTCATGCCACGGTCTTTAAATGATGCCGTCGGGTTCTCGCCCTCGTGTTTGAGCAATAGCGATTCGATACCGGTATATTCGGCCAGCCGGGCTGAAGCGTACAAGTTGGTGTTGCCTTCCGGCTTGGTAACCATTTCCTTGGGATCGAGCGGCAGAACCAGCTCGCTAAAGCGCCAAACGCCTGAGCGATCCCAAATCTGCTTCGAGGCCAGACGCCGATCAAAGGTGTTGAGCGTCAATCCGTCTTTCAACAGGTTCAAGTCATGCACAACATCGAGGGTAGCGCCACAGTCGCAACGAAAGCGGACGGCCAGTCCTGAATATTCGGCCGAGCAGTCGACACACGCTAGTTTCCAGGGGCATTCATTCATAAGCGTCTGACTCCACAACAGTTGCCCGGCGAAACAACCTTTCGACAAGACAAATCGGCTTTTGAAAAGGCGGCCGCCATGGCCTCGGCAACTTGAATACCAGATCTTTGCGAATGGCAAAATGAAAATACAGAGGGCCCTGATCCGGAAATGGAGCTGCCCAGCGCGCCGGCATCCAGGGCAGCGTTGATCACGTCCATACAACCCGGAATCAATTCGGCCCGGGCCGGAGTAACCACTTTGTCGGGCACACAACGCGCTATCATTCCCAGATCTCCCGAGTAAAAGGCACTCACCAGGGCGGCCAGATTGGCAGTATTGCTTACCAGGTCCGGCAAAGGAACCGAGCCGGGTAAAACGGCGCGGGCCTCTTTAGTCGATAATTCAACCTCGGGCGTGACAACGACTACAAATAAATCCTCCGGGATCGGCAGGCGCACCAGATCCAGCGGTTGCATAGAGCGAATCAGAATCAAGCCGCCCAATAGCGCCGGGGCGACGTTGTCGGCGTGCCGACCGGACACGGCTGCTTCAGCTTCAATGCACGGCCCAATCAATTCTTTCTTGCGCAACGGCGATCCAAGCAACAGATTGACGGCATAGGCCGCAGCCGCTGCGCTGGCTGCAGAACTGCCCAAACCAGAGCCAATCGGCAAACCTTTGTCTATCTCCAACTCGATACCGATCTCGACCCCGGCCTTTTTCAAGGTATGCCAGGCCGCAATGCCGGCCGTGTTGTCTGCAGCCTCAAGTGGTAAGGCGCCCCCGTCTCCGCTGATTTTGCTAATCCGCAGGCCGGGTTCCAAGACAACTTGTGCCTTGACCGTGTCACCCGGCTCGATCAGGGCCAGCCCGAGGACATCGAAGCCCAAACCCAGATTGGCCACCGTCGCGGGCGCAAAAACCGAAATCTGCTTGTCGGACTTGTCGGGCAACAGGCTACTCCGCAGCTTTTGAACCTGAAAGATGTAGTTTGAACTCGGCATGTAGCGCTTGTAAGGCTTCGTCTATCTGGCACTCATCGATAGCCATGGAGATGTTCAGCTCGGAAGAACCCTGGGCAATCGCCAGAATACTTATTTTGTTGTTTCCCAAGGCAGTGAAGACCCGCCCGGCAACTCCCGGCATATTAGCCATACCAAGGCCGACAGCAGCCACCAGACCTACGTTTCTGCGGGTGACCACTTCTTCTATGTCACCCTTGGACATGTCCGGCTGGAACTCTTTTTTCAAAGCGGCTTCGGTAGCCATAATAAACCTGGCCGGTACGGCTAGGCAGATAGTCGACTCGGAGCTGGACTGACTAATCATCGTGACCGAGATTCTCTTGGCAGCCAGGCGTCCGAAAACTCGAGCAGCTATTCCAGGCACTCCCGCCATACCCTTGCCCTCGACAGAAACCAGACAATGTTCGCGTATGGCGCTAATTGCCTTGACCGGATGCTCGCCAGGAGTAAAGCGGCCGTCGACAGTCGTCCCGCTCTTGCCAGGCTCCAAGGAATTGCGCACGTAGACTGGGATGCCTAGAGGCGCAACCGGAATCATGCTGCGTGGATGCAGCAGCTTGGCCCCGTAGTACGACATCTCGGCCGCCTCGCGGTAGTTCAAGTGATCGATGACTCGGGCATCCGGGACAACTTTTGGATCGGCAGAATACACGCCGTCCAGATCAGTCCAGAGTGTGACTTGGTCGGCCTCGATCGCCACGGCTATTGAGGTGGCCGTCAGATCCGCCCCGCCGCGACCCAGGGTCGTTGTGGCTCCATCGGGAGCTCGTCCACAGAACCCGGACACCACCGGCACAGCATTTCGCTCGAGTATCGGCAGAAGCTCGACTGCGATTTTTCGATCCGCCAAACTGCGCAAAAGACTGGCTTCTCCAAAATTGTCGTCAGTTTCCAAAAAAGTATCGGAGTCTTTCACGTAGGCTATGAGACCTGTATTGTCGAGAGCGACCGCTAAGAGCCGAGCAGACAGTTTCTCACCGGCCGCAAGGATGCGATCCCGGGTACGCTGGGTCAGTTGAGCCAATAAGGCCACCGAGCCAATCATCTCGGTCAGCTCTTTTGAGATTTGCTCGATTTCAGATCTGGTCGCTCCGGTCTCCGAACCGCCCAGAGCTGACAATTCAGCCTGATGCTTATCGAGAATCACCTTTAATTGATCTAGTCCCGTAACCCGATCACCTTGGGCCGCTTTGTTTGCGGCAGCGTCCAGGGCGTCAGTTACGCCCGCCATGGCTGTCGCGACTACGATGACTCGCGCCCGGGCCTGGGCCTGCTTGACAAGCTCGGCGGCAAGTTTGATTCTTTGCGCCGATTCCAAACTGGAACCGCTGAATTTGTGAATTTGAATAGGCGGCATAGTGGCGGACCGAGCTCCCTTTATCTTCGGCGCCGGACCCGAATCAGCCCGAACGACAGGAGCAATAATAATAGCCCGCCGCGGGCAGGAGTATCAACAGAACAACTGCAACCACCCCCGCCTATCTTGCCAGCTTCCCAGATCAAGCACAGGTCTTCGGCATCCCGGGGGCAAGGATCTTCGTCATCACAAACTTGGTCAGCATCAAAATCGGGGCAAGCCAGGCAGTCGTTTAGCGGATCATCAGGACAATAATCCAGGTCGTCGCAAATCCCGTCGCCGTCGTGGTCGCTGCAAGGTACACACTCGTTGTAGGGTTCTGTCGGACAGGGATCCACACAAGTTGGCAGGCCGTCATTGTCCGGATCGGTTTTATCGACGCAGCTGTCGCACTGATTGGTTGGGTCGCCCAGGCAGGGGTCGCGATCGTCACAAATCTGATCATGGTCCAGATCCAGACAAGGTATGCAATCATCCTGAGGATCGTCGGGACATTCATCGACAGCGTTGCAGATCCCATCCGCGTCGTCATCGGCACATTCGCTACAGCTATCTGTCGGATCATTCGGACACAAGTCAAAGGCATCGCAAATACCGTCAGAATCCATATCCTGACAGCTCAAGCAGCTGTCGCTTGGGTCCAGAGGACAAGCATCGTCCGCATCGCAGAGCCCATCGTTGTCGTAATCAACAAAAACAAAGTAACAACCGTCGACCGAATCGCAACGATCGCGGGTACACTCGTCGGCATCGTCGCATAAATCGTCTCGGGGCGTGTTACCGCAGTTGCCGGCGATCTGGTCGCAAACGTCAACGGTACAGGCGACTGCGTCATCGCAATCGCTGTCAATCAGACAGGCTGTGCAACCATCCAGCTCTTCGTTGCAAAACAAGCCCTGGTCTTGGCAGGGATCACCGGCCGAGTTACAGCCGTCGAGCGGCTCACAAACTTCGGGGCCGTTGCAGAAGCTGCCGTCGTCGGTACAGTTGGCATCATTGGGAATATTGCTGCAAAGGCCTGCGCTGCAGCTGTCATCGCTGCAAGCAACCGCATCGTCGCAATCGGCATCAACCAAACAATCAACACATTCGGCGTTGGCCTCGTCACATAGTTCACCGCTCGCCTGACATGGGTCTCCGGCCGATATGCAGCCGCTTTGGGCTGAACAGCTTTCGGCCCCGTTGCAAAACAACCCGTCGTCCGGACAAAAACTATCGTTGGGCGCATGAACACACAAGCCGGCTGTGCAGGTGTCGTCGGTACAAGCTATGCCGTCGTCGCACTCGGAATCGGCGACACAGTTGTAGCAATCGTCGGTATCTTCATGACAGACCAGACTGGATGCCGCACAAGGATCGCCGGTAGAAATACATCCGGCCAGAAAATC
Source organism: Deltaproteobacteria bacterium (assembly GCA_019307065.1). GTDB lineage: Bacteria > Myxococcota > B64-G9 > B64-G9 > B64-G9 > JAFDKH01. The sequence continues at coordinate 12,453 of JAFDKH010000105.1, read as the reverse complement.
GCAGCCTTCGACTCCGTTGCAGAACAATCCGTCATCCGTGCAATTGGCATCGTTGGCGCTGCTGTGGCAGGCCCCCGCCAGGCAGGTATCATCGGTACAAGCAACCCCGTCGTCGCAATCTGTGTCCAGAACACACTCGCTACACTCGTCGTTATTCTCATCGCAGACCAGGCCCTGTCCAAGGCAAGGGTCGCCCGAGCCAATGCAGTCGCTGACGGCATCGCAACTCTCTAAGCCGGTGCAGTACAACCCGTCGTCGGGACAGTTTGCATCGTTGGGAGTATGGACACAGCTCAGCGCAACACAGCTATCGTCGGTACAGGCAACCCCATCGTCGCAATCGGAATCCCCGACGCACTCTTCGCAACTATCGGCACCCTCGTTGCAATATTCGTCGATCGGACAAGGATCGCCGGACGAGATGCAGTCGGCCAGCGCGTCGCAGCTCTCAGTTCCATTGCAGAACATGTTGTCGTCGGGGCAGTTGGCATCGTTGGCGACAAAAACACAGGCTCCACCAAGACAGCTGTCGTCAGTACACCAGACCAGGTCGTCGCAGTTGGCATCGTTGGAAGTAAAGACACAACTACCGGCCTGGCATGTTTTATCGGTACACTCCAGGGCGTCATCACAGATGTTGCCGCAACTGCCGCAGTTGTCGGGATCTATATTCAGATCTTGCAAGGGGTTGTAGTCCAGCGGACAGTTGTCGAGATCATCGTCTACGTTGTCTGCGTCGCTGTCACGATTGTTGGGGTCGGTCTCACCCAGGTCGACCTGTCCGTTGAAATCGACATCTTCTTGACCGTCGCTCCAGCCATCTTCGTCGGAATACATGTCAATCGGGTCAGTAGTCGTGCTGTCGTCAGCGTCCGGAATGAAGACGCCCGGGTCGGTACCCTCGAGCGGACCGCCCCCGTCGGGGTCGTCGACTCCACTAGTCACTCCGGTTTCGGTCCCGTCCTGGATGCCGTCGCCGTCGCTGTCGGGATTCAGCGGATCGGTTATGAAACCGTCCGATCCGGCGACGACTTCTTCTCCGTCGCTAATTCCATCGTCATCGCTGTCGGCATCATTAGGGTCGGTATTCAAGACCGCCTCTTCGGCGTTGGTCAGGCCGTCTCCATCCGGATCGTTGTTACCGACTTCAACCAAGACTACATTCGAAGTCCGCGATACTGCGTTGGAAGCCTCAATAGTCGCCGAGTTGCTTATATACGTACCGGCATCGACTTGAACCTGGAAAGTCATTGTATAGCCGGCCCCGCTCGGCAAACTGTCGCCGGGATCCAGGAAAACCGCCGACACCGCTTGCGAAGTCGTCAGATCGTAATCGCAAGGGTCGTCCCCCGCGGCGTCAGACTGCCCCAGCGATCCGAGACCACGATCCAGGGTCATTGACCCGGCTAGATAAGTTGTATTGCCGGGAATCAAATCCCTGACGATTACATTCTTAGCATCACAGCCGCCGATGTTCTCGATCAACAGAGTGTAAGTCACGATGCCGGGCGGCTCGACGGCGGCCGGCACAGCCGTTTTGATGACGCGCAGGACGGGATAGTCGATTTGAGTGTAGACGCTGCTTGAATCGACCCGGGGCGTATCGTCGGAAACAATGTAGACCATGTTGTCGATCACTGTTCCTTCGGGAAGATTTCTGATCAAGGCCCGGCATTCAAACTGGGCCGCGGGCCCGGGCGAAAGAGTAAACGGGCCCCACTCGACACTGCGAGTAAGCGGGTCGAACAGGCCTGAACCGCTAGCCGAAACGAAGTCGAGACCTTCGTGGAGCGGATCGCGCATGACGACATTATTGATATCGCCGGCCGACAGGTTTTCTAAAGTCAAGGTATAGATCAGAGTGTCCCCGGGACAAGTTTGAGTCAGGTTGACGCTCTTTTGGATGGTCAAGTTGGTCTTGACTACGCTGAAATCGTCGCGCGGTTTCAACTTCATGCCCAGATAGCCCGCCTCGGCCCCGGTTTCGAAAAAGTAGGCGCTGTCGCTTTCGCTGCCATCCCAGCGAACCTGAAGTGTGATCGTGATTGTCTGCCCGGCGTCCAGAGTTCCACCCAGACTCCAGTTCAAACTTCGAATACCTGCGGCAGTCGTGTCCTGGGTAGCCCAGGGTCCCGGTCCGTAGCCCGGCATGGTTACTTCGGCAGAATTTGCCACGTATTCGATTTCCTCGGGCATACTTAGCCAGGCATCGACTGCGCTGATTCCGTTATAGCTACCGGCCGAGATCGTAATTGTTATACCCAAATCCTGCTGGCCGCTGGCCGAGACCGAAGTAGCCTCCGGCAGGCCCTCGATCGACAGGATCGGGTCGAGCCATTCTTGGCAGAGAGGCAAGACGGTGTAACCAAGGTCTAAGTACTCGAGCCCTGAAGATGCGGTGTCTTCATCTGCTCCAAAGGCCAGGGCAATCGGCCCGTCGGCAACGATGCGAGTACCGGTGTTGTCACCATCGAGGTAGTCATACACTCGCAAGACCTGCAAGACGTCAAGAGTTATGGCCGTTACATCGCCGCTGCCGTCTAAATCCGTGTCGATGTCATCGAAAACACCGTCGCCGTTCAGATCAACCTGGACAGTAGTCCCGTCCAGGGCGGGAGTTACCCAGACCGGGGAACCTTGATCGCCGGCAGCAGGAGTCGCATCGGCCGGTGCCCAGGAGATGAAATAATCATCGTTTAGGAAGCGGCTGGGAACCATCGAAAAACCCCAGTCATAATTCACTAGGCTGTAATCGTAAGCGACTATCCCCCAAACCGGCACGTCGGCCACGATCCGGGCCCCGCCACCCTGGGCCAGGGTGCTTCCGCTGGTTACTTGCTGCCAGGCGATGGCCGACTCGGCCGGAATGACGAAGGCTACCCCGGCCGGGTTGTTGAGATCGAAGGCGTCGCCTACGACGTCATAAGGATGCGGGTTGAACAGGTATATATTGGTAAAGGCCGGGGCTGCCCCGCCGAGGACCGGGACGATGTAATCGCGACCGTAGGCTTTCAGCGGAACTGCATTGAAAAAGCGGGTTTGGTAGAGATTGCCACCCCCGTCCGAGCCGGTCAGGATACCTACTTGAATGTCGCGGTTGGCACTGACCAGGGTGTTTTGATTGATGACGATTGCCTGAGCGACGGATTGATCGTCGATGTATCCGTGAGACGAATAGGTTTGCCCGCGCTCGAGGTTGAACTGAATCTGGTCGGGCCCGTTGTCGATGACTATCCAGGTATCGTCGTCATAGGCGGCAATTTGTATACAGACATACTTAAAAGGAGCAAAGGGCTGATCGTCGCCGTCATATGAATCGACTCCGACAGGAATACGGTAGGTGTGAAAACCAGACAATGCCTGGCGCGAATACATCTCCCAGGCGCCGCCGATTCGCGCGTTGTCTTCGGGCCAAATATTGTGGGCCAGGTCAACCGGCCCGCCTACGCTGACGATCCGGTCGCCGCCGTCGTAGCGCAACTCGGTTCCCCGGGCACTCATCGGATCAACCGGGACCACATCGTTGATATCAATACCCGAACCGTCGCTCTTGAGTGAGAGGACTTCTCCGCGATTCAAAACGAACACCCGAGTCGAACCGACTGGATAGGGTTGATCCGGATTGAGAATGTCGACCTCGTAACCGTCTTCCCAGTGATCGTAGTAAACGACCTGGCCGTCAAGCGTAGCCGTTAGGGTCACAACCGACTCCATCGAATCCTGGTTGAGCGCATCTCCCGGTTCGGTGCTTACCACATCCTGCATGAATTCGAATACCTGGGTCTCACGACCCAATACGATATATTCCTGGTAGCCGGCCGGCAGTGTCCCGGCCAAAAGCACAGGATTAATCAGCATGACAATTGCTAACCCGAAGCCGGCAAGCCCTTGCCCGAAAACCGTTTTCATTATTAACCCTCTTTGGAAATTCAAGTTTCTATACTAGCATCGTTTGTGCGAGCCCGCTAGCTGCCGGCCAAATTTGGAAGCCCTTGACATTTGACGGAAAATGCACACATTTCATGATGATTGGGCAAGCATTCACAAATAATGCTACGCAATTGGAGGGATGATTACCGATGAGAATGGACAAGTTTACGGTAAAATCGCAAGAGGCCCTGACACAGGCTCAGCGCCTGGGCCAAAGCATGCGTCATCAGGAATTGACGCCCGAGCACCTGCTGGTCGCTCTGATCGAACAAGAAGGCGGGATTGTCGTCCCGATCTTGCAGAAACTCGGAGTTGATCCGCAGATCCTGAGTGGAGCAATCACACCGGCTTTGGAAAAACTGCCGAAAGTCTCGGGCGCAGAAGGCTACCTTGGCGCTCGCCTGAAGACAGTCCTCGAAACAGCTCAGCAAGAAGCCGACCGGCTAAAAGACGATTATCTATCAACCGAACACTTGTTGTTGGGAATCGCGGCCGACAGCCAAGGCCAGGCCGGCCAGAAAATGGCCGGCCTGGGAGTCACCCTCGACGCGCTCTATCGCGCCCTGCAAGAGATCCGCGGCAATCAAAGAGTAACCGACGAAAACCCCGAAGGCCGCTATCAAGCCCTGGAACGCTACGGCCGCGACTTCACCGAACTGGCCCGCAAGGGCAAACTCGACCCGGTCATCGGCCGCGACGACGAGATTCGGCGGTTGATGCAGGTCCTGGCCCGGCGCACCAAAAACAACCCGGTCCTAATCGGCGAGCCCGGGACCGGCAAGACCGCCGTAGTCGAAGGCCTGGCTCGACGAATCATCGACCGCGATGTACCCAAACCGCTCCTGGATAAACGCCTGGTAGCTCTCGATCTGGGAGCCCTGGTGGCCGGAGCAAAATTCCGGGGTGAATTCGAAGACCGGCTCAAGGCCGTCTTGAAGGAGATTACTTCCGCCGAGGGCCAGGTGATTCTTTTCATCGATGAAATGCACACTCTGGTCGGGGCCGGGGCGGCCGAAGGTTCGATGGATGCATCCAATATGCTCAAGCCGGCTCTGGCCCGGGGCGAGCTGCACTGTATTGGGGCGACTACCTTAGACGAGTATCGCAAACACGTCGAAAAAGATGCCGCCTTAGAACGTCGTTTCCAGCCGGTCCTGGTTGAAGAGCCCAGTCGTGAAGAAACCATCAGCATTCTGCGCGGGCTGAAAGAAAAGTATGAGGTTCATCACGGAGTACGCATACAAGATTCGGCCCTGGTGGCCGCGGCCACTCTCTCCGATCGCTATATTAGTGACCGCTTTCTGCCCGACAAGGCCATCGATTTGATGGACGAGGCCGCCTCCCGTTTGCGGATCGAGATCGACTCGATGCCGACTGAAATAGACGAGGCTACCCGGCGGATAACCCAGCTGGAGATCGAACGCGAAGCTTTGAAAAAGGAAAAAGACAAGGCCAGCCGCGAGCGGCTCGGTAAGCTCAAACAAGAACTGGCCAATCTTTCCGAAGATATAAAAGAGAAAAAGGCCCACTGGCAAAACGAAGTCGACGCCATTGAGAAAATCCGCGAAGTGAAATCGGCCATCGAGCAGGCTGGCACCGATGAAGAAGAGGCCATGCGCACGGGCGATCTGGGCCGGGCCTACGAAATCAAGTTCGGTCTTTTAGTCCGGCTGGAAAAAGACCTTACCCAACAACAAGAGCGGCTCAGCCAGATTCAAGCAAATACAAAAATGTTGAAAGAAGAAGTGGAACCTGACGACATTGCGGCTGTCGTAGCTATGTGGACCGGCATCCCGGTCGACAAGTTATTAGAGGGCGAGAAAGAGAAGTTGCTCAAGATGGAAGAGCGCCTGCAGCTTCGAGTAATCGGGCAGGACCCGGCCATCACGGCCGTGGCCAATGCCGTCAGGCGGGCCCGCAGCGGCCTGGCCGACCCCAACCGGCCAATCGGCAGCTTCATTTTCATGGGCCCGACCGGAGTCGGCAAGACCGAACTGGCCCGGGCCCTGGCTGAGTTCTTGTTCGATGACGAATCGGCCATGGTCAGAATAGACATGAGCGAGTACATGGAAAAACACGCCGTCAGCCGCTTGATTGGAGCTCCCCCCGGATACATCGGCTACGACGAGGGCGGGGCCCTGACCGAAGCGGTCCGCCGGCGGCCCTATGCCGTTGTACTCTTCGACGAAATCGAAAAAGCTCATAAAGAAGTGTTCAACATTCTCCTGCAGCTACTCGAAGATGGCCGCCTGACCGACGGACATGGCCGCACGGTGGATTTCAAGAACACCGTCGTAATCATGACCTCGAACATTGGCTCGGAGCGCCTGGCTGAACGGGCCGGCCGGATTGACGAACAGGATCGTCAGATAGTACTGGATGCCTTGCGCAATCATTTTAGGCCTGAGTTTTTAAACCGGGTCGATGACATACTTGTTTTCGGCAGTCTGAGTCGCGAGGACATCGCTAAGATTGTGACTATACAAATGAGACACCTCAAGGATTTACTGTCCGAACGCAAGATCAAAATCGAGCTGAGCGCCCCGGCCAGGGAACTGATCGCAGATTTGGGTTTCGATCCCCAATTCGGGGCCCGGCCGCTCAAGCGTACGATTCAGAAATTGATCCAGGATCCCTTAGCCAACCGGCTGTTAGCCGACGAGTTTGTCGAGGGAGATACCATCCTGGCCGACCTGGGACCGGACAATACGATTGTTTTCAACAAGGAGTGAGATGGGTACCCGCGACGTAAAAAGGCGCTGTCCGGTATGTGATAGCCCGGTCGAACTCGGAGATTTTTGCCGTCGCTGCCGTACTCACAACACTCATTCAAAAAGCCTTGGTCGTTCGGCCTGGATGATGGCCGGCGGGGCGGCAGTTTTCTTTATCGCCTTAGCCCTTTGGGTCAATCAGCTTCAAAAAACCAATGATCCCGATCTGACCCGCGAACTTACCGAAGGCGAACTCGAACCCGATGGCTCTAAGACACCCGGTCAGCCTGTACCGATTGTCTTCGGCAACGAGTCCTGCGTGCCCTGGCATGTTTCCGAGGCAAGTCAGCCACCGACCAGAGATTCAAACTATCTAGTGATCACCAGCCGCCTGGCCGACCCGGCCGGCCTGGTCCTCTCCGGTTTCGGTCACGAATGTGGCGAACGGCACAAGACCCTGGTCTTGGAGGATCTCGACCCGAATCAATTGGCAGAGGCAGTCGCCAAGGAAAAACCGGCCGCCTTGATTGCGGTCGGCATGGCGGCTTATCGGAGCATTCGGCAAGCCGCTATCGAATTACCGATTTTATATGCCAATATTCTCAACCCGATTGCAGCCGGTCTGGACAAACCCGGGTCAATCGGAGTAACTCCCTGGGTGCCGATCCCCGCCCTGGTACACCATCTGTTACTGGTTTTGCCCGAAAAGAAAAGCGTGGCCTTGATTCATCCGCCGGGTCGCCTGGCCGGGCTGGCCAAAATGGCAGCCAGACAAATTCGCCAGCAGAAACGAACTGTAACTTTATTCGAAATCGATCCGACAACCGATCTGAACAAGTGGCTTACCCAAATAGCCGAAAAGACCGAGGCCTGGATCGTGCTGCTCGATCGCAAGATCATAGATCTTGATACCTTCAATCGGATCCTGTCTGTCGCCGAAGATAACAAGATCCCGGTTGGGGTATCCGACGAAGAACACGTCCGGCGCGGCGCGCTGGTCGGGGTCGGGTCGGACAGCCATCGGATTGGACGCCAGGTCTGCCGGCTGGCCGGGGCGCTTCAGCGCGGGGAGTTACCCGAGGGCAGCCATGTGTTTTGTCCCGAATATTCGTTCGCCGTAATTCACATCACCGTGGCTGAGAAGTTGGCCTATCTGTTCGACCCGCTCAAGGTCAAACAAGTCAAGACCTACAAATGGCACTAAATAAAAGCAGCAAGATTCGCCTAATCTGCTTCGATCTGGACGGCACCTTGGTCGACAACACCATTTACATCTGGTCGACCCTGCACGAGTACTTCGGCTCGGATAGCATAAAGCGCGAACAAGCCGCCGATGACTTCCGGGCAGGCCGGATTTCGTATCGCGACTGGTTTCTACACGACCTCGAGTTGCTAAAAAAGCGCGGCGCGACGCGGGCGCGCATGTTGCAAGCCCTGGACCAACTCACCCCGACTAAAGGCGCCCGTGAGACAATCGCCGAGTTGAGCCTCCGCGGCTACAAGCTGAGCCTGATCTCCGGCAGCCTCGACCTGGTCCTCGACCATTTCTTCCCCGCGGCACCCTTCGAACATGTCTTGATAAATCGGATTCACTTCGACGATCAGGGCGCCATCAAGGGCGGTCGACACACCGAGTTCGATCTGGCCGGTAAAGCCGATGGCCTGGTCGAAATCGCCGGTCGTGAAAACCTTTCACTGGCTGAGTGCGCCTTTGTCGGCGACAATGTAAACGATCTGGATGTTATGAGCTGCGCCGGTTTCTCGGTCGGGGTCAATATAAAAAGCGAACGAGTCGCCCAGGTCGTTGATTTCGTAAACCGCGACCCCGACCTGCGCTCGATTCTATCCTATTTTCCCGGCCCGCCGGCCTGACGAGATCCAGCATGCCCAAGCCTACCGCCGTAGTCGATTATAAAATCTGCGATCCCGAGAAATGCAGCCCTATAGACGGCAAGTGCCCGGCCGCCGCAGCTTGTGAGCAGAAAACAATGAAGCAGGAAGGGCCTTTTGAACCACCGATTGTTTTCGGCTTGTGCAAAGGCTGCGCGACCTGCGTAACCGCCTGTCCGCTCGAGGCGATTAAAATCTTGTGAGTAAAAATGGATACCGCGAATCTTCATTATAATGATGCCTACCGCGAAGAAGTCAGACTGAAAGACGGCACTCCGATCGTGTTGCGCACGGTTCGTCCGCAGGACAAAGAACTGATTCGACGCGGGTTCGAACGCCTGTCGCCCCAGTCGCGTTACCTGAGGTTCTTTACTTCGAAGAAGTACCTGACCGACAAGGAACTCAAAAGACTGACCGAGGTCGACGGGATCAACCATTACGCCATAGGCGCTGCCATAACCGAAGACGACGGCAGCGAACTGGGCATGGGGATCGCACGCTTCATCCGACTAGACGAAGATCCCGAAGCAGCCAACGCCGCGATTGCGGTGGTCGACGACTACCAGGGCAAAGGCCTGGGCACCCTGCTTTTACAGCGTATTATTGCCGCGGCCTACGAACGCGGCATCAAGCGTTTTGTTAGTGAAGTTCTTTACGAAAACGTGCGCATGAAAAACATTATCGATGAGCTCAGCCCAACGGCGCGCTTTTCTCAACCCGACCTGGGGGTTGTCGAGGCCGAGTTTCCCCTGGATGATGTCATGCGCGGGCAGGACAAGATCTCCAATACCCATCACAGCGCCATTCAAAACATGCTTTCGCAGGTAGCCCGCGAGAACGTCACCGTTCAAATGGGCAAACAACTCTTAAAAGATATCGTCAAGAAACTGCACCTGGATTGATCGGAAGGCATTAGCCAAAGCGGTCGAGGTGATAAAATCCTCGCAGCTTTAATCGCTTTTAGGGGCGCTATACGCAGATTGACCTAGGATGATCGACCTACACCATCTGACCGATTGGCAAGCCCGGCGGATCTCCCTAGAGTGGTAAAAGGGAGGTTACTAATGAAGCGACTGTTTATTTTTTTACTGTTTATGTCCGTCCTTGCCACCCAGGCTTGCCAGTGTGAGTACAGCCCCAGTTGGACCGGCACTGCACCCCCAGCGATAGCCTCCGTGGCAACACCGATCTCCGCCGCCCCTATGCCGGCTCCGCATGTGATCCGCAGGCCGGCTGCCGAGATCCTGGCCCCGGGCGAGGGCGTCCGGCTTGAACCGCTGGTGGCCCACCCGGTCCTGCTGGCCGGCGAGAAGCAAACCACCTACCTGCGGATCAACTTGACCGCGTTCGAAATGGACGCCGACGATCTTCCGCCGGCCAACGTCGCTATCGTCCTGGACCGCTCCGGCTCCATGGCCGGCGAGAGGTTTCTCCGGGCCAAGAAGGCCGCCGTGATGGCAGTCAATAAGCTGCGCGCCGACGACCTGGTCTCAATCGTGGCCTACGACTCCTACGCCGAAGTGCTGGTACCCGCCACCCGCGCCAGGCACTCCGCTCGGATCATCGACGCCATAGAGAGCTGCGAGTTGGGTGGTTCCACGGCTTTGTACGCCGGTGTCAGGTTGGGCGAAAACGAAGTAAAAAAGAACCTCGACAAAGAGCGGGTCAATCGGATCGTGCTCCTTTCCGACGGGCATGCCAATAGCGGCCCAAGTAGTCCGGACGAACTCGCCGCACTCGGCGAGGCACTGCGTTCGTACGGGATCGGGGTCACCACCATCGGCCTGGGGCTTGATTACGACAGCAAACTCATGGCCCGCCTGGCGTTGGAGAGCGGCGGCAACCACTTCTTCGCCCAGAACGTGGGCGACCTGCAGAAGGGATTCGACCTGGAGTTCGGAATCGGTCTCGCGGCAGTGGTCAAAGACCTTAGCATCCAGGTCGAGTTTCACGGTGGAGCCCGGCCGCTCAAGGTGCTCAATGCCGGCATGCAGATCCACGGCAGCACGGTCACGGCCCGCATCCCGCAGCTCTACAGCGGCAAGCAGGCTGGTTTGTTGATCGAGGTCGAGCTGCCTGCGGGGACGGCCGGGACCCATGCAGACCTGGCCAGCGTGAACCTGAGCTACAGCAATTTAAAAACACACCGGATTGAGCAGCGCACCGGCCGTGTAGCGGTCAGCTGGTCGAATTCAACCGCCGACGTGGAAGCAAACGTGGCAACCGACATCATGGTACGGGTCGCCACCCTCTTAGACGACCGGCGTACTGCTGCGGCCTATCGGCTGCGCAAGCAGGGCAAGATCGAACAGGCCCGACTCGCCTTCGAAAAGAGCGCCAAGATCCTCGAGACCCAAAGCAAGCGCTCGGGCTTCGAGGTCCTCTACGAACAGTCCCAGCGCGCGCGAACCCGGGCGAAGCGCCTGACCGGCGATGAATACAAAGCCGAGGAATTACTCTACGATCACAAAGGTCTAAAAAACTTCGGCGAGTACACGGCGTACTGATGTAAATATATTATCCACTGTTACAATTTAGATATCGATCTCATCCAGCAAGAAATTCGAATCCCTCATCTTTTTGGCCCAGCGCAGATAAGGATGGGCTTCGAGTCCGTCTTTACTTATTTCTCTCAAGACCGAGGTAACCCCCCAGTAGGCGGTAGTCAGGGCGGTCAACAGGCAGGTAATCACCTTGACGATCACCGCGGTTTCGGCGGTCAATCCTTCGAGCCCGGCGATGGCGAAGCCTGTCCACAAAAACAGATAGACAATGATCCCGATAATCAGGGCATACCAGAAACTCCAGCGCACAGACAGCCCGCGCGGCCGGGACCCTTGCAAAACGACCGGGCTGAGCGCATCCACCCGGGTCTTGAAGCGCGCCGCGGCCACTACCAACAAGGCAATCCCGAAAGCCGTGACCGAGATATGTATATTGAACTCGTCGACCGGGATTTCGATACCTTGATTATAAGAAGGCAAGAAGCGGGCAAAGGCAACTACCAGGCCAACCCCCGAGCTGAGCAAAACATAGGGCAGCAAGTTATGAAACAAGACATAACGCCAGCGCGGGACCGAGTGCGGATCGGCATGCTTGCGCGCCAGTGCAAAACGCGCCACCGCAAAGCGGGCCACATAGTATGTAAGCGGGATGACACACATAGCCGGGAGCAAAGTCGTGTAAAGCAAGAAAGTCAGGCGCGATAAGGCCGGGTTGCCGCCCAGCTGCCCGGGCAGATAAGCCAGGCCGCCCAGAAGCGCGGCCATCGACAACCCGACAGAAATTGCCGGCAGCCAGTAAGTACCCTTTAGCGAACTCGACTTTTTCTTGTCGAACTCGGCCCATTCGGCGCTGGTCGGAGCCAGCCAGCCGAGAATCAACATGCGCCGCGATTGCAAAGTAGCCGAACAGTAGACAACCGTGCCGACGAAGAAGCCGGCCCAGGCGGCGTAGAAGATGACCCAATCACGGTTCAATAAATCATCGCTGTTCATCCAAAAGAAGATCACCCGCGAAAAGATCCACAAAAGAAACAGCCAGCCGATGAAATTCCAGATTGCGAACAGGCGCGAGTATTTGGCCAGAGCCAGAGTCGGCCGGGAGGTACGTGCTTTTTTTACTTGTGTGCTTGCCATAGTGTTCCCTATCACAGCTAGAATGCCCGAAGGAGACAAGGGATTCAAATGAAAGACTATCGATTGTTCGACTGAGCCATTTTTCTCTGGATAGTCTGTTCAGGCTTTTCTAATATCAGCCTATATTAAAGGAGAAAATCTCATGGGTGCGGTATCGAAATTTTTAGGCCTGGTTTTTCTGGTGGTCCTCGGTGTGCCGTTATTGATCGGGGCGATCTTCGTAACCGGCTTGACTCAGGCAGTCACCGGCCAGGATTTCTACCTGGACCTTTCCCGCAAAGTAA
>JAFDKH010000011.1 GCA_019307065.1 Deltaproteobacteria bacterium | reverse complement strand
CTTATGAGTGCCCGGGGTCAATTCAGTTGCGGCTTGTGTTTGGGCCTAATCTGTTTCTTGGCGTCTTGTTTGGCACAGGCCCAAGAGACTTATCCCGGGCAAAACAACCTGGCCGCCGGATTGACCTGCTACCGCAACTTGGACATGAGCTGTGCCAAGGCCCGCCTTGAAAAGGCCCTGGCCAAATTCTCGCCCGAACAGGACAAGGAATATCTGAGCCACGTGCGCGAGGCGCGCTTGATGCTGGCGATGATCATGGTAGCCTCCGATGAACTCGAAAAAGCGGAGAACGAATTCAAGACAATCCTGCTGCTCGACCCCGCTTTCGAGCTGCCGGCCGGTGAACACCCGCCCAAGGTTCTTTATGTACTCAAACGAGCTAAAGAAGCAATTGCCGCTCAAAAGAAAAAAGCTACCCGGCCCAAAATCGTAAAACCTCCCGAGAAAAAGGATCCGCCCGTAATCAAACCCGATAAAAAGCCCGAACCAAAAATCGAAAAGCCCCTGCCCGCTGAAGAAAAATTCGAACTGTTCTCACTCCAGGCTGAAGCTCGCCTGGTTGTCCTGTTTGGAAAAGACGCCGATGTTCTGACCAGCGGACCGGGAGCCGCCTTGACCTTTGCCATTCGAACATCGAAATGGCTGAGCTTGTTTACGACTTTTGCTTACACCTACCACTCGGCCGGCGATGACGATCCGGCCCTGCAAGTCATGGCCTTGTCGCTAGGCGGAAGCACCGGATTTGAAATAGGAGTATTCATCATCCGGGTCGGCGGTTCACTGGGCACTCTGGCTATGGGTACTCAAGATCGTTATGACCATTGGGGCTTTAGCCTGGGCCTGGATGCCGCCCTGACCTGGCCGGCCAAGGGAACCTGGGGGCTTTCACTGACAATTCACCCTTCGGTTGCCATCACTGCCGACGGGTCGTCGTTTTATTTACCGATTGGCCTGGCCGGAGAAGCGAGATGGTAGCCGGCGCCGTCATTTCGAAAGTCCGACTGACCGTTAAGGACGGTGGCGGCGGTCCAGCAACCGATCATGTCCTTTCAGGACCATTAGTCCAGGTTGGCCGTGGAACAGGTAACGACTTGTCTTTCGTCGATCCTCGGGTTTCGGCAGTTCATGGAAGAATCCTGATAGACAGCGATCGGGTAGCCTTTGTCGATCTGGGCAGTACCAATGGTTCGGCAATCATCCGCAAGGACAAGCGAACAGCCGTTACTCGCGATTCCAGCGAGGGATTCGAACTTCTTCAATCCGATCAGGTTCTTTTGGGTGATGCCGATCAACCTTCGTCGATCTACATAGTCGAAATTATACGGACCACAGCGATTGAGACTTCCGATGCTACAGTTGTGGCCCAGCGAGCACTCGGAGAAGTAGCTGGTTTACCCGAAGGCCAGACACTCAGGAACCTGTTGGCTCTGCTGGCCGAACTCAGAACTGAATCCGACAGCCTGGAGTGCACCCGAAAGGTACTGAATTTCCTGCTAGTCACCCTGCCTGAAGCGTCGCGAGCAGAATTCTTCATGAAAGACTCGACTGGACGCCTGGCCCCGGTTGTGGGGCTCGGCCCACAATCCAGCTCGATAGTTGCAACTCCGCCGGCATCGGCCTTATCCAAGAAGCTGCTTTCCGATCGAGAAGCCATCTTGGTCTTCGATACCCAAAAAGTCGATGTTCCCAGCGCCAGCATCCGAACTTCACCGTCTCGCTCGGTAATCCTGGCTCCCATAGTCGTAGAAAACGATGTAATCGGCGCAATTCAGATTGGGTCCAAACAAGGCGGCGTCTTTGGCGAGCACGAACTTGATTTAGTGTCTGTACTGGCACAGCAACTATCAACAGTCCTGTCAGGTGCCCGACTGATCGAGCGATTGCGCCAGGCCGAGGCTCGCCTGCGCGGCGAGTGTGACTATCTCAAAGAGCGTTTTGGCCAACGTCCGGCTATCGAGGAGATGATTGGCAGCTCGGCCTCGATCCGCGAAGTTCAGCAACAGATTCGCGCAGTCGCACCATCGCGGACTACAGTTCTCATTCAGGGGAAAACCGGCGTTGGCAAAGAGCTCGTCGCGCGCGCCATTCATGAACAAAGCCCCCGCAACTCCGCAATTTTCGCAGCAGTCAATTGCTCGGCTCTGTCGGCCGGTTTACTGGAGAGTGAGCTCTTCGGTCATGCCAAAGGCGCTTTCACTGGGGCCCATCGAGATCGCAAAGGCCTGTTCGAGGTTGCCCATAGCGGTACTCTCTTCCTGGATGAAATCGGAGAAATGCCGATCGACCTACAGCCGAAACTACTGCGTTGTCTCGAAGAAGGTATCGTCACGCCGGTTGGCTCGACCAAGCCACGCCAGGTTGACGTCCGAGTGGTCTGCGCCACAAACCGCAACCTGGAAGAGGAGGTCAAGACCGGACGCTTCCGCCAGGACCTGCTTTTTCGAATCAACGTCTTTACTTTCAGCGTGCCTACTTTGAGTGACCGGCAGCAAGACATCATTCCAATCGCCAGACATTTCATCGAAAGGTTTTCACACGAACACGGCCGGCAGCACTCCGGACTAAGCGCCGAAGTAATTGCAACCCTACAGAGCTATGCCTGGCCCGGAAATATACGCGAGCTCAAGAACGAGATGGAGCGGGCTTCATTGCTTGCACCTCAAGACCAGCCAATTGAATTGTCTCATCTGTCTGAGCGGCTGGGGGGCGGCAGCCAACTTATCGAGCAGGTCGACGGCAACCTCAAGCAAAGCATGGAACGCCTCGAAAAAGTGGTTGTGCAAGCTGCCTTGAAGCGGCATGACCAGAATCGGACTCAGTGTGCACGCAGCCTGGGTATCAGCCGTCAGGCCTTGATCACCAAGATCGCTCGCCTGGGCATCAAAGATGAATAGTTAATTATTCTTTTTTTACTCCGCGGAAACTCATCCGGTGTATTTCACAAGGTCCGCGTTCTAAAATTACACTTCTATGCTCGGCTGTTGGATAGCCTTTGTGCCGGTCAAACCCGTAATACGGCCAGAAGGCGTGATACTCTTGCATCAGGGCATCACGATATACTTTGGCTACGATTGAGGCCGCCGCAATGCTCTCAGACCGGCTGTCGCCCTTGATGAACGCCTGAGCAACAACATGCGGTGTCCGCGGCGGCAAATCGAAAAGGTCACGTCCATCCACCATCACCAAATCAGGCTCAACACCGACAGCCAGCATCTGCTCGAAGGCCCGCCGCATGGCTTCAAGGCTGGCCTGACGAATGTTGATCTCATCAATCCGGCGTGGACCGACAACTCCCAGCCCCCAGCCCTCGGCCAGGCTGCATATCACACCAGCCAGTTTTTCACGTTTTTTAGCCGATAATTTCTTCGAATCAGCCAGCCCCTCGATAGCATGCTCATTAGGCAAGACAACCGCAGCGGCTACCACCGGGCCTGCCAGTGGTCCCCGGCCAACTTCGTCAACCCCGGCAATTCGGTAGTATCCTTGCCGGCTTGCCCAAATTTCTAAGCTACCCAGACCAGCAGTCAAATCCGGTGGCTTGTGTGCCATGCCAATATCGCCTGAAGTCACAGCTGGTAGGAAGCAGAAGCAAACTGGGCCCAACTAGCGTCTTTTGTAAACAAGACTACCTGACTCTGGTTACCGAGCGCGGCAAGCATTTGCCCCAAGATACCAAATAGATTGGCCGGTATTTGTACAAAAGGGTCGTCAAGCAGAACCGGGATTGGCTGTTGCTTGCTGGCGTTTTCAATGATGGTCAACTTCAGTGCCAGATGAACCAAGTCTTGAACAGCAATGGGCAAAGAGGGAGCCGCTACACCGGGGCCGCATTCTATTATTCCTCCCTCCCCGAAAATGATTTGAGTGTAAGCCTGGGCAGACAGGGCGGCCAAATACTGCCCGGCCCGCGGAGCCAGCATCAACTCGATTCGTTCCCGGTCGATCAGAAAAAGATCGTCGGCCAATTTCATCATCGGTTCAAACACATCCAAGCCAGAGGCAAGATCCTGGCCGTCCAGATCAGGCGAAGGCGACAAACCGGATGAAGACTTGTGCGTACTCACTCCGGGCGGTGCCCCGACACCCAGATCGTAAGGGTCAAAGTTCGCAGGCGAATCAGGCAGGCCCTGATCTTGGGCCCCAGCTATCGCCGTTGAAGATTCGATCTGCTGGAGTTTGTCTTCAAGGAGAGAGATCTTTCGCTCCATCTCATTAGGGCCCATCATCAGCCCACTCGAACCAGCCAGTTGTGAATCGATCTGGTCGATTTCTTTCTGCAAGTCGTCGCGTTTCGATTCCGCTTCTGCATGCTCGGGATCATTGCGCTTGCTTTCGAGGATCTGATTGGCCTTTTCCAGCTCTTTAACCATGGAGCCGCGTTTAGTATATTGGTCGATAATCTGGCGCGGGTTCTCGACACCAACTTCAGCCATGGTCCGGCGCACGATCGACGATTCCAGCTCAAATTGACGGTTGAGTTTCTCGCGTCTGTCCTCCAATATTTCGAGCCGTACCTTCCCGCGATAGACAAATTGACTTTGATCGATATATCGAATGACAGCCACAACCGCGATTCCGAAACCGACGATATCCAACAGCGCAATCCAGCGTAAAGTCTCGTTAAGGTAAAAACCGGCGACTCCTGCTCCCAAAGCCAGGACACCCAGCAACATCCCGATTAGAAAGGTCCGGTTTTGCGAAAGCGGCCTGGGAATACTTTGCTCGGCCCGCTTCTGCCATCTTTCTTCGTCCTCATTTATTCGGGCTAGATCTCGTTTGAGTTTCTCTTTGGACGTATCGAATTCACGAATTCTCTTCTCGAAATCGTCGGGCAAATCTGTCAATTTGGCAAACGGTTTCAGCTGTTGCTCAATTTCGGCGACCTGGCTCTCAGCCTCTTTGACTCCCTTCATCTTTTGCTCAATCTTGAAAAACTTCGCTTGCAGGCCGTCGAGTTTGAATTGCAAATCGTCGACTTCACGGGACATGGTCAGATCGTGTTTGAGAATCTCGATTTGAGAACGAATCTCCTCTGGGTCATCCGGCAGAACCTCGTCACCGGAATCGAGACCCTGGTATCCGGGAAAACTCATCCCGCCGTCGCCATCATCTTGAAAATGCTGGCTGGGCGGCAGACCTCGCCGCTTGCCCGGTTGAGCGGACTGCTGCTGATCGTGCATCGGCGGAGCGCCGCTACCCAAAAGCTTCCCGACCATGCCTGAAGGCAGTGAGGCTTTAGTTGAAATGTATATTCCCTTGAGAATGTCTTTTTGGGGCAAGTGCAGCTGGCTGCTCAAATACTGCACGATCTCAGCCGGCGAGTTTGAAACCGCAACAAATTGCGAAGTTGCCGGGTCTTGCCGGGCCAGAGCAATACTGCCCCGCAGTAGATCCTGTACCAGCCGGTAACGTTGTCCGGCATCATCGTCAATCAATAGAGCCGCCCGGCACAGATTGGGGTCGCTACTCTTGTATTTGTCGGTAGCCGGCTCGGTTGGATTTGGATTGAGTAAATGCAGAATTACATCAACAAAAGTGGATTTCCCGGCCCCCGAGTCGCCGACAAATACGGTAAAACCCTTCCCCAGGGGAAAGCGGTGCATTTGCTGAAAATTACGTACACCCTGGAGAACCAACTCGGAAAAATGCATGGCACCTGTTCAAAGCTATGGCCAAACCCGACATCGCGAGCCGGCCGGACGCCAAGAGAAAACGACCGGCTTCAGATCAGATTTCTTTCAGACGAGCAGCCTTTCCTCTTAGCTTTCGCAAGAAATATAGTTTGGCACGCCGGACTCGTCCCGAGCGAACCACTTCAATCTTCTCAATCCGGGGAGAGTGAAGGGGAAAAATCCTCTCCACCCCGACTCCATATGAATGCTTACGAACAGTGAATGTCTCGACAACACTGCCGCCGCGTCGACGAATGACCACACCCTGAAACACCTGAACTCGTTCCTTCTCACCTTCGAGAATTCTCAAATGAACTCGAACGGTGTCACCAACTCGAAACGAATCCACAGATTCTTTTAGGTATTCTTTTTCAATAATGTCCAACTTGCGCATCTTGATGCCTCCTTGAACGGGTGCCGATAGCTACACCCTTGCATATCTTATAACTTCATTCTTGCTCTGCCAACCAGTCACTCTCTTCTTTTGTTAATTCTGCTTGCTCTAACAAATCAGGCCGTCGCCGGGCAGTTCGTAAAATCGACTGACGCCGCGCCCAGTGCTCAATGACCGCATGATTCCCCGACAGTAAAACCTCGGGAACCTGCTGACCTCTAAAAACCCGGGGCCGAGTATACTGCGGATGTTCGAGTAAATTATCACTGCAAAACGACTCCTTGACTACCGATTCTTGTGTTCCGACCACCCCGGGCAACAACCGGGATACCGCATCCATTACGACCCAAGCAGCTGCTTCGCCGCCCGATAAAACATAGTCTCCTATGCTGATTTCCTCGTCCACCATTGAACAAACGCGATGATCAACACCCTCATAGCGTCCACACACCAGGGCAACATGTTTATGACCGCTCAAGCGCCTGATGCGTTGCTGATCCAGAAGATACCCTTGGGGACTCAGTAAAACCACCCAAACATCAGAATCGCTTGCGCGAACATTATCCAGGGCAAGGGCAAGCGGTTCGGCCTTGAGCAGCATTCCTGTTCCTCCGCCGAAGGGCGCGTCATCGACAACCTTATGCCGCCCCAAAGCAAAGTCCCGGAAATTAATCAACTCGACTTCGACCAAACCTTTGTCTCTGGCTTTGCCGAATAAACTGGCACCTAGAACCGAATCGAACATCTCTGGAAACAGGCTAAGCACTGTCCAGAGCATACCGCCGGATGCTGAGTGATCGGCCTGTTTCAATTTGTGTAAACTCCCAAAAGCCCATCTGGTAGTTCGACCACCAACAAACCAGCAGTTCGATCAACTGAAACCACAACACCATCGACTACGGGTATCAGTACTTCTGCCGAGCCTTTCTTTGCCACGTAAACTTCATGTGCACCGTTGTCAAAGATCTCTTCGAGGACACCCAGTTGCCGACCCGACGTATCCTCGACCCTCATTCCTATTAAATCGCCGGCATAAAATTCGTCTTCTTTAAGCTCGGGCAGCAGACTTAGAGACACAAACAGACTTTGGCCTTTCAATTGCTGCGCTTGCTCAATACTTGTAACTCCTACAAGACCGAGAATCACAAACTTGCCGCCACCACGCACCTGGGCTACCTGATACATGCTGGCATCCTCGGATTCACTTCCGAGGTATACCTCTTTCGCATTCTTCCAGGCTCCGGAACAACCTAGTCCCTCGCGCACCTTCAACTCACCTCGGACTCCGTGAGTGCGAGTAATCTTTCCAACAAAGACAAGTTCGCGCCTAGTCAACGATATCCAGTTTAGCCTTCTGCTCATCTTGAGCAGTCGCTACGGCAAGCACAGTGCGCAAGGCCTTGGCGGTGCGACCTTCTTTGCCAATCACCCTGCCCAAATCCGATTCATCAACCTTGAGCTTGATTACCCTGTTGCGCTCGTCCGAAGCTTCCTTGACCTCGACAGCCTCGGGCTTGCGGACCAGGGAGCAAACAATAAAGCTCAATAGCTCACGTGGTTGCATCTGTACGGCTCTCGCCATCCTCTGCCTTTGTTTTGGCAACTAACTGAGACACGGTCGGGCTGGCCTGGGCTCCTACGCTTAGCCAATAATCGAACCGCTCCTTATTGATCGAAAAAACAGGAGGGTTAACGACCGGATCGTAATGTCCCAGCTTCTCGAGAAACTTGCCGTTTCGAGCATTGCGCTTGTGCGTTGCGACTACGTGAAAAAACGGTTTGTTCTTTGTTCCTGCCATTCTTAATCTGATTGCTACTGACATAACTACCTTCCTTGGTTACAGGCGACCACCCATCAGGCCGCGCATCAAAGACTTCATTCCAAAACGGTTTATTTTCTTCATCATTTTCTTCATCTCGAGGTACTGTTTGACAAACTGGTTTACTTCCTGCACTGAAGTACCGCTACCCCTGGCGATTCGTTTTCGGCGACTGCCATTCAGGATAGCGTGATTGATTCGTTCTTCATTGGTCATCGAGCCGATGATCGCCTCAATTCGTTTAAGCTCCTCCTCGGGGGGTGCCCCACCCTGCATTTTTTTCATCATGCCGCTCATCCCGGGAATCTTCTCCATCACGTCTGAAATCGGGCCCATCTTGCGAAGTTGCATCAGGTGTTCACGAAAGTCATTGACGGTGAATTCATTCTTGCGGAACTTACGCTGCAGTTCGGCTGCCTTTTTCTGGTCATAGGCATCTTGGGCCTGTTCGACCAGACTGAGAATATCCCCCATACCCAGAATTCTGGAAGCCATGCGATCAGGATGAAAGATGTCCAGATCAGTAAGCTTCTCGCCCGTTCCTACGAACAAAATCGGCTTGCCGCAAACAGCCTTAATCGATAGGGCCGCTCCACCCCGGGCATCACCGTCTAGCTTGGTCAGGACAATTCCATCAATGCCAAGATCTTCATCGAACTTCTCGGCCACGTTAACAGCATCCTGGCCGGTCATTGAATCGGCCACGAATAAAATCTGGCGCGGTCCAACTTCGCGCTTGATGACCCGCAATTCCTCCATCAACTCTTCGTCGATGTGTAAACGACCGGCTGTATCAAGCAAAACCGTGTCGTAGCCACCCCGCTCGGCAAGTTCTACTGCCTGGTTGCAAATATCCACAGGGTTGTCATCAGTCGTCGAGGGATGGACCGGCATATCTATGTCGGAGGCAAGTTTAGTCAACTGCTCGATCGCGGCCGGCCGATAGACGTCGGCCGGAACCAAATACGGCCGGCGACCCTGGGATTTCAACCTGAGCGCGAGTTTACCGACAGTAGTGGTTTTTCCAGAACCCTGCAGACCAGCCAGCATAACCACGACGGGCGGACGACCGGCTAGATCCAAATCGGATGCTTCCCCACCCATCAGGGCCGTCAGTTCATCGGAAACGATTTTGATGAAGTGCTGCCCCGGCGTCAGGCTGGCCATAACCTCCTTGCCCAACGCCCTTTTCTTGATCGCCGAGATAAAATCTTTAACGACTCGAAAGTTTACATCTGCTTCAAGCAGAGACAACCTGACTTCGCGCAAGGCATCCTTGATGTTTGACTCGGAAAGTTTTCCGTGTCCTTTCAGGCGCTTGAAAGTTGCGCTAAATTTTTCTGACAGGTTGTCGAACATCAATTACCTTTCGGCTAGCGAAACTGGGCCGATCTTTTCACTGTCCCGCCTTCGCTAAAGCTACGGCGGGTTATCTGCCACATCCACCATAGCCTTGGCGAAGGTGGATAAAAGCAGGTGAAACTATCGCTGTGTCAACAGGTTGTCAAGGAAAACCTGAACTATGCTAAAGGCTTGGGGTTCCGACAGCTGTAAAAATTGCCTTCAGGTCGTCGTCGGTGAAATGAATTCCGGCTCCGAAAAAATAGTCGAAAACTTCGCTATTTAGGAAGTCATCGCCCCCGGCGGCGAGATAGACATGGTCGGTAAGCCAGGTAGGCCGATACATAACCATGGCCTTGAGCCTAGGTAAGGCCGAGATTCCGAATTCGTTCTTGCCGAACTGAAAAAGGTCGACTTTGAACTCCAGGTCATCGTCGAAAAAGAACAGATTGAAACCCAGTCCGCCGGTACCTTCGATGATTCCGAACCTAAGTCCTACAAAATAATAGCGTTTTGCGAATTGGACCGACCACTTGAAATCGTCGGTGACCGTGATTTTCTTGGTTCGATTCTCAGGCAGGCAGTTGTCGGGGTTGACATCCGGGTCTTGGCACTCTTCAACAACGCTTACTTCACCGCGCGGATCATCGATCAGCTCAATCATGTAATATTTATCAGATTTGGGCATCAATTTCAGCGCCAAGTAGTTCTTAGCCGCATTTGACCTGACGTGATATTCACTTCTCAGGTCGATCCCGATCTTGAGGCGAGCCAGGGGGCGGGTGAAACTGGCGGCATCCTCGAGCACGCCCTCGGCAGTCGAGATCATCTTGTCATCGTTGACCAGGCGCCCCAGAGTGCCCTCGCCCCGATCGATCTTCGAAGTTATACTGTCAAGATTGTCGAGAGTGCGGCTGGCCTTTTCGAGAGTATCCTTGACGCCCGAAACGCTTTCTTTCCAGTCATTTTCGCCACGCCCAACGATATCGTTCAGATTGCCAACTAATACCTTCATATCGGCCGAGACTTCTTTGATATTATCCAAAATTTCGGCATATCTTCCGCGAGTTCCTGCGGTAACTCCGGCTACATCATCCAGAATTTGCTCTACTTTTCTGCTTCCGCGCTCGAAGACACCATTGACATCGCGAGTCAGCTTGGCGACGTTATCAGATATCTCAATCATCCGCCGCATGACCCCGCCCAGGGAGTCGTCCTGGTCGAATTTGCCGATCGTATCTCTCAGAGAATGAGTAACAGCCCGGATATCTCCGGTAATCAAGTCGAGTTTCCGAAACAACTCGGAGAAGTCTTTTTCTTCATAGATATTGAGGATTTGCCCACCGTCCCTCAGCGGATTTTCGACGTCGTTTCCAGGGCTTATATCAATCAATTTGTCGCCCAGGAGTGATTCGGATATTTTTGCCAGGGTCGCATCTTTGTAGAGAGGAACATCTTCGCGAATACGCAAGTTTAGCCTGGCTTTGGCACCTTCCAACTCGATACTCTCGATGTAACCAATCTCTATACCGGCCATAACGACCCGGGACCGCTCAGCTACACCCAAAACGTTTTCCAGGATGGCATAGACCCGGTAGGTATCCCCGCCTCCCAGAATACTCTGATCGACAGAACGCAACGCAAAAATAGTTCCGGTGATTGTAACCACCGCTAGAATGCCGACCTTCAAAGGTGTAAGAATCTTCTTCATTCGAAAAACCCGTGTGAAGAGTAGACACTACTACGGCCGCAGGCCTTCATCAATTTTTTTATTTTGCAGATGTTCGCACGCTCAACCATTTACTTGGCGAACCAGGTGGAAAGGAAACGTTGAACGTAGGGATGCTGGCTATTGCGTAAATCATTCGGGGTGCCCTGATCTACAATGACACCTTCGTGAATCATGGCCACGTGATCACCGACCCTTAATGATGAAGCAATATCGTGTGAGATAACAACCGAGGTGACCCCCAGGCGCTGCTTGGCACTCACTATCAGGTCGTCGACACTTTCTGTGGTAATCGGATCCAAGCCGGTAGTCGGCTCATCGAACAGGATAATCCTGGGCTCCAGCACGACCGCCCGTGCCAGGCCAACTCGTTTACGCATGCCTCCGGACAACTCTGCCGGGAAAATTCGTTCGACCCCAATAAGATCGAACAGGGCCAGTTTCTCGGCCACAATTTCTTGAATTTCCTTTTCCCGCAAATGCCTGTGCTCGCGGAGTGGAAAAGCGACATTATCGCCGACCGACATCGAATCAAATAACGCAGCTCCCTGAAAGACCATGCCGAATTTCTCGCGGATTTTGGACAGTTCTCTTTCCGAGAGCGTGGTTGTGTCCAGACCATCGACGATCACTTTTCCAGAATCCGGTCTCAGCAGGCCAATCATGTGCTTCATCAGGACGCTTTTCCCCGAACCACTAGCCCCGATAATGACCGTAGTCTTGCCTTCCATGACCTGCAGGTTCATACCGCGCAGAACGTGATTATCCCCAAAGGACTTATGCAGGTCCTGAATATCGATCATCACATTCATATTGATTGATTGGCCGGCCCGGCCGTCTAGCCTACTTCACGAAAAAACTGAGGTCTCAAAATCACCTTCTTGCCGTCCATGATAAGCAAACCTCGCTTCTGGAATTCGTTCAGTGCCCTTGAAACTGTTTCGCGAGAAGTGCTGACCATACTGGCGATGTCCTGCTGAGTGGGTCTCTTGCGAATCAGCATCCCGTCTTCGACCTTTTCACCTTCTTTTTCTCCGAGATCGATCAGCACCCTGGCCACCCGTCCATATACATCCAGCAAGGCGAGATTGCCGATGATTTCATCGGCTTTTCTAAGGCGCTTGCTCAACTCGGCCAGAACATTGACTGCCGTGGTTGGGTTTTCCACCAGGTGCTTCTTGAAATCATCGCGTTTGAGAATCAAAAGAGTGGAGTCCTCGGTTGTGACTACATTGGCAGAGCGCGGCATATCATCGAGCAGAGACATTTCGCCGAAAAAATCTCCCTTGCGGAAAAATGAAAGAGTGATTTCCTTACCGCTCTCCCCGTATAGAACAATTTTAACTCTACCTTTTGCGATAATGAACAGCGCATCACCGGGCTCCTCCTGTCCAAAGACTAAAGACCCCTTTGAATAGTCTTTCGAGATAATCATATCGCTCAGCGAATCGATTGCCCGATCATCAACATTGGCAAAAATCGAAACTCTTTGGAGCAAGTTGCTAATTGCATAGTCAGACATAAGCTCACCTCAAAAACATAAGTAACTAAAGAATGTCGAAATCGCGCGAGTACTTTAACTGTCAGTGCCAAGACTGTCAATGAGACAATCCATAACCCATATTTGACATCCGGGGCGACAAGGGTTTATCAACTGAGTGGTTCGTTGATGTTATCGGATAATTGTAACGGAGAATTTGATGACCCAGATAGAGCTTGCCCGCCAAGGTAATATCACCGACGAAGTAAATGTAGTTGCCCAAGACGAAGGAATCGAGCCGGAGGAATTAGCTCGCCGAATTGCCGATGGACAAGCAGTCATTACGCTCAACCGAGTTCATACAAATATTCGGCCCTTGGGTATTGGGCGCGGCCTGCGCGTCAAGGTTAACGCAAACCTGGGCACTTCTCGGGACGCCTTTGACGTCGAAGAGGAGATCAATAAAACCCAGGTGGCCATAGAAGCCGGGGCCGACACGATTATGGATCTCTCGACTGGCGGAGATCTACCCGCCATTCGTCGTAAGATCATGAGTGTGGCGAAAGTGCCTATCGGCACGGTCCCTATTTATGAAGCCGTCGCCCGGGCGATGGATTCGGCCAGCTCTTTTTGTGAAATGTCGCCAGACGACATATTTGAAGTTATCGAAGAACACCTCAAGGGTGGCGTAGATTTTCTTACAGTGCACTGTGGAGTAAATCTTCGAGCCCTGGCATGCATGGAAGATGAAGGGCGCATAATGGATGTGGTTTCGCGCGGCGGGGCGCTGACCATCGCCTGGATGCGCTATCACGAAAAAGACAACCCGCTTTATACAGGTTTCGATCGGCTACTGGACCTGGCCTATGAGTATGACGCCACGCTCTCATTAGGCGACGGCTTCCGTCCCGGCGCAACCGCAGACGCCAGCGATCGGGCCCAAATTCAGGAACTGATAACTCTCGGGCAGTTGCAGCAAAGGGCCCTAAAGCGTGGTGTGCAAGTCATGATCGAAGGCCCCGGACACGTGCCCATGGACCAGGTCCAGGCCAACGTCCTTTTACAAAAGAGATTGTGCCACGGCGCTCCATTTTATGTATTGGGACCGCTGGTAACCGACGTGGCTCCCGGTTACGATCATATCACCGGGGCGATTGGCGGAGCACTGGCAGCCTGGGCCGGGGCCGACTTCTTGTGCTACGTAACACCCGCTGAACACCTGCGTTTACCCAAGGCAGCCGATGTCCGCGAGGGAGTCATTGCGTCGAAAATTGCAGCGGTAGCAGCCGACCTGGCTCGGGGTAACCCAAAGGCTAAATCCCGCGAGCAAGCCATGAGTCGCTGCCGTAAGGCTCTTGATTGGCAAGGCATGTACGACCTGGCGATCGATCCGGAAACGGCCCGCGCCAGCCGCTCGCAACTACCCTCCAGCGATGATGATGTCTGCTCGATGTGCGGCGAGTTCTGTGCCATCAAAGTTCAACAAGAAAGCCTGAAAAAAACGTAACCAAGTGCTTACTTCAGATTGTAACTACCAATCACCTGCCGGGGACGGAAGTTTGTAGACATGCCCGGTCAGGAAACTCGTCGTGGCAGTCCGGTAGGTGCCGGTCTTGAAGAAAGTCGCAATCACGTCATCGTCATCCACATCGGTATGCGCCTCGCAACGAAAAAACTGATTGTTCCGGGGAGGTCGTAACCGGGGAGCGTTGGTATGATAGCGATAACAGGCATAGGTAGCAGAAGTTATTTTGAACCCGATAGCCGTGAAAGTCGTACCGATCCGGCGACCGTATACCCGCGGATCGATGAATTCCGATTCACCATCCAGATCTGCAAGGCTGCCTCGGCCGCCGCCATCACCTGCCGGGCAGATATAGTTGCCCATTCGGCGCGGTAAGCGCATCGAAAACGATGAGCCGTCACCGCGTTTATGATTGCGGTGGAAATAGTCGATAACTCCCTTGTAGCATTTGTCCAGGTTATCATGGACTTCGGAGACCTTGGCCGAGCGGATGTAATCAACGTAGGACGGCACGGCGGCCGCAGCCAGGATACCTACAATGGCGACCGTGATCATCATCTCGATCAGGGTGAATCCTGAATTACTTGTTGATACCTGTGACGTTTTCATGATTTCTCCAGAATTAGATCCTGCTTGCATTGTCATCTCAACATTCAACCAGCAAGTTATTCGCAAAGATCGTGCCCGGCTCAGATCTTATTATCCACAGTAACTACTATTAGTTGGCGACCCTCTTGATCTACCTGGCTGGGGTCTAAAATACCCAGCCGGTCAAAATTGACCCCCGTTCGGGCACCCGTAGATCGAATCACACTCAAGAAATTTCTCGATATAGCCGATTATTGAAATAGATATCCGGCGAGGAGTGATCATGGAGAATCTAGACAGTGAACGCAGGCAACACCCACGAATGCCGGTGCGTCTCAAGGTAAGAGTATCTCAACAAAATGTCGAACAGTTCATCGAGAGCTACACCGCCAACATTAGTGTCGGCGGCATTTTCATCAGGTCAAAAAAAAACCAGCCAATCGGCACCATACTATTTTTCGAGATCTTGCTGAAAGACGGCCGGACTGTTTTCAAGGGCAAAGGAGAAGTCACCTGGAGCCAATCGGATACTTCGCCCGGAGGTCAACCACAGTTATCCGGTATGGGAGTCAAGTTCCTGGCTCTGGATCAGGCTTCCAAGAAGATTGTCGCTAAGATTGTAGCTGCCGCGAAGCAACAAGCTGATACTACTAACGATCACGAAGCGGCTGCCGCTGAATTCGATCTGGACTCACCCGAATCTCCGACAGCTCAGAAGCCCACGGAAGAATACGGCATTAATCGTCGCAAGAATCCCCGCACGACATTGGGCTTGATCGTCCAGCTCAAATTTGAAGACCTGGAGGAATTCATCGAAGGCTATTCCATCAACATCAGCAGTGGCGGAATTTTTATTCGCAATCAAAACCCCAAACCGCCCGGCACAATAATCGAATTCGAACTTCAACTGACCTCCGGGGAACCTGTCCTGAGTGGCAAAGGAGAGGTCACCTGGAGCCGACCACCGGCCAAGCCGGGCCAGCAACCGCGAGTACCGGGCATGGGCATTAGTTTTATCTCGCTGGACGATTCATCCAAAGACATTGTCGAAAGAATCATCGCCAAGAGCCAGGCCGAATCCGAAGCCGAACAGCAAGCCCAAGAACAGGCTGAAGATCAAGCTCAGGAACCTGTTCACGAACCTGAACCAGCGACTGAGGCTCAAGCCGCTCGAGTCGAGCCGGTTATCGCGCAACCAAAAACTAAGGAGTTGTCGGCCGGGGAGACAAAAAAACTTGTTATCAATACTCTAATCACTTGCCTGGAGATTGCCGACCAGCTAGAGATAGTCAACGCAGAAACAACCCGATACCTGCTCGAAAGTTGGTATACCAAATACTACCAAGACGGCACCGTCGATCTGACTATGTTTTGGAACATGCTGATCGCCGAAGAAGAGATCGATGTAGACGAAGCGTCACTGCCTATCTATATCTTTCAAGCCTCCAAACCAGGACATGGCTTCAACGGGCGTTTTCCACTCGCCCTTGATAGTCATGCCGGTGCTAAGAGGGCCAAAGATATTGCCCGGCGCAGAATTCATAAAAGAGGAGGATTTGCGAAAGTCCTCGAGCAGGTGTCTTCAGGGAAAAAAATCGCAACGAAGCCGACCCGCAAACCAAAACCAGCCACAACAAAACCCAAGCAGACCTCAAAACCCAAGAAACGCAAGGCACCTGCCGGCCAGGCTTCGCCTAAAAGCAAAGTTATCGGTCTGGTCTTGATAGTGATAGCGGTTGCAGGAATGGCTGTCTCAATATTTTTCTGCTTGCCTAAAAAAGCTTCTTTTTATGACGTCAGTATCTGCAATGACATCCTTGAACTGGATCAAGGAACTCGGCAGGGCTCGACACTCAATGCAGTGATTATCGATGCGGATTGGGATGATCTGGATAGCGAGGAACGCCGCGGTGTGACTGCAAAAGTCGCTAAAATTTTCGCTGATGACGGAATTGTGGCGATCACTCTATACAACGAAAGTTATATCCCGGCGGCGACAATCTTAGCAGCCGAACCTGGTGCTAATCCACAGATCAAAGTCGGCGACGAGATCTTCACAGCGCCTCCAAAAGACTGAATGACTTGACAAAAGACACACTCGACTGGTAAATACGCCTGGCGTTTCAGCGCTGTTTTTTTAGCAAGCCGACGTGGCTCAGTGGCAGAGCAGCTGATTCGTAATCAGCAGGTCATCGGTTCAAATCCGATCGTCGGCTTTGAAAATCTAAATTGGCAGTGGCCCCATCGTCTAGCGGTCAGGACACCGGCCTCTCACGTCGGTAACAGGGGTTCAAGTCCCCTTGGGGTCATCAAGCGGGCCGTCGGATTAGCTCCGGCGGCCCGCATCATTACCGGAGGCAGGTTATCAGCCCTGAGAGAAAATACACTCTTGATGACTTGATTCGTATAATGGCCCGTTTACGCGCCCCGGACGGCTGTGCCTGGGACCGCGAGCAGGATCATCACTCCCTGCGGTCATTCTTGATCGAAGAAGCCTATGAAGTCCTCGAAGCAATAGACAACCGTGATGCGGCCGCCCATTGTGAAGAATTGGGCGACGTTCTGTTTCAGATTGTCTTTCAATGCCAAGTGGCCAGCGAAAAAGGCTGGTTCGACATGTCGGCCGTCATCAATGAAATAGCCTCAAAAATAACCAGGCGTCATCCACATGTGTTTGGTACGGAAACAGCTATGACTTCAGCCGAGGTAGTCGAGACCTGGGAACGAGTGAAAAAAGAGGAAAAAAAAGAAGCGCAAAAAGAATCGACCAGCGCGATCGACTCAGTGCCTAAAGCGTTGCCAGCCTTGCTGGCGACTCACAAGCTCTCCGAAAGGGCTGCCCGGGTCGGGTTTGATTGGGAAAATGCCGACCAGGTATTTCAAAAGGTCAACGAAGAATTCGGCGAACTTACCCAAGCCATACGAGACAAGGCCAGCCAGACAGATATCGCCTGGGAAATCGGTGATTTAATCTTCGCCCTGGCCAACCTTGCCAGGCATCTCAACTTGTGCGCAGAAGATATTGTACGTGAAGCCAATAAACGCTTTAGTGAGCGATTTCGACTGACCGAGAGACTTGCCAGCCAGCGCAAGATCGATTTCAACACGGCTGGAATCGATGTCCTCGAAGAGATCTGGCAGGCGGCTAAATCAATCTTGGCCCAAAAATAACTCCTGCAAATGCCCGATCTGCGACACTCAACCACAACATTTTGTGGACGAAAAAATGTGCCAACCAATTTATTTCAGGCCACGCTATCCTTTTCCACAGCAAATGTTGGAAACCTGTGACAATCCCTGTGGGAAACCAATTCAGCCTGGTGCCGCACACCAATTTTATACGTTTTGCACAGCATGTGTGCGCAAGTGTTCTCTTTTATTTACAAGTAACTATATAGTTTTTGTCAACAATTGAACAAGCGGGTCTAAAACACTAATGCACTCTGTGGAAAAATGCGTTCCAGATGCTGAAGACGGCTTGGTGAACCGATTTGCGGCCCATCAAATCGGCAATTCTTAGAGCGCCAAGTAAACCATTCGGACAGGTGAAAAGCGGTACTGTCGCACAACAGAATCAGAGGGCAGCAACCTTTGAAAGCTTGTGGCTCAACCGGATCGAGCGATTGCGAGGGTCATTTGCAGGTGTTGCAAGGAAATATGAGTCGTGTGCAAAGCAAACTCTTGCAGCTCAGTCGTTAGCAAGGTCAGCCAAGCCACATACCAAACGGCTCAACCGGTTGCGAATAGGGCCAAAAAATGTACACCAGGCCTTGACATCCAGGGTAAGTGGGTGTAGTTACAACCTTCCCATATGGGTGAAGGCCTGTAATAGGAGGACTATTAAGTGGCAGACCATAAGTCAGCAAAGAAACGTAATCGCCAGAACGAAAAGAAGCAAGCCAGGAACTATGCCATGCGCTCCGTGGTCCACACCGCGGAGAGAAAGTTTAGGGCTGCTCTCGCTGAGAAAAATCCCAGCATAGTCACAGACACGCTCAAAAAGACGATTTCCGTGATCATGCACGCCAGATCCAAGGGCATTCTTCATTTCAACACGGCTTCAAGGAAAGTCGCTCGTCTGAGTCGAGCCGCGCACCGAGCCCTGGCAAAATAGCTATAGATTTTCGCACAAAGATACGACGAGATTCTGAAGCTGCATGTTATTCGGCAACCTGGCACTCTTCAGTTTTAAATCTGCTTCCGCCAACATCTTCAGTCTGGCAGCAAGTTTAGCTTGAGAAAAACGCCTGACCTGCAACAGACATTTCTTGACCACAAACGGGTGTAGACCAAGCTTTTTACGAATCGAATCGACGTTATCACCGCGATTGCGCAAGGCCGAAACTCGGGCCAAATTGCGAAAATGCCTGGTAAGGTGTGAAACAATCGCCAGCGGGCTTTCACCGTCGCGTAGCATAGAATTTAGTACTCGTAGAGCCCGATCCAGAGATCCTTCTCCGACTGCATCTGTCAAGACAAATATCGACTGGCTTCTCGTGTCTGCCACAACTGTGGCCACATGATCCTCGTCGACCTTTCGCTGATCCCCAAGGAATAAAGAGAGCTTTTCAACCGCCTGAATCAAGGCACCTAGATCTTCACCGACCGCCTCGACCAGGGCATATAGTCCGTTGCGGCTGGCGGTCAAATCGTATTCTTTAAGAATCTGTTCGGCCAAACGAGGAAGTTCACGTTCTTTGGGTTTGGGGCAATTGACATAAATGCCGCTGCCCTTTTCTACCGCTTTTTTCAATTTCTTGACGGCATTGGCGGATTTGGAAAGCTTTGGATCCCGAGTATCGGCTCCGACCCCGCGCACCTGCAATACCAGGGTGGTAGATGAAATCGGTTCGGCAAGATAGTCGGCAAGCTTCTTGAGTTCGCCGGCTTTCAGGTTGTGAGCTTCTTTTAAAATGACCAAGCGGCGCCCACCGAACAACGAGGCTGTTCTGGCAGCCGCCTCTATTTCATCGGCGCTGGTGCTCTTGCCTTCCAGGCGAGTCAGGGCAAAATCAGCCGATTGGGCATCTGCGAGTACACGTTCAGTAATCATCGCTAAAGCGCGATCTACCAGGGCACCCTCTTGACCGGCAACCAGGTAAGTCGGTGCTGGCTCGGACTTCTTCAGTTCTCGTGTCAGCTGCGCGATTTCCATAAAAAATCCTAAGCTAAAACCCTCTAGACAGTCTTTCGATTGCCTGCTGAGCCAGCCTGGTCAGGACCCGTTGTAAGGCCAGCAAGCGGTTGGCCTCGGTACCGCGCAGATCGGGAGCCGAGAGATAACTTTCGCGGTCGCTTATGGCTACTTTCCATGGTTCGGGACGTTTGATCTCGAGCTCAATTCTAACCACGACTTCCTGCTCGCGGGTCCGAAAGCTGCCACCCGCCAATGCGACGCCCCGCGGTATAGCGCTAATACGCAAAACTCGCACAAAAAGAACCGGTGCATCTACCGAGTTTGACAAACTCAGACCCGCCTGAGTTGCCTGCCGACGCATGGCTGTTGTAAGCCAAGCGCCAGCAACAACATCTGACGTTAAATTCTGTGCCATCGGAATGCTCAGCTGACGCGACCCATCCGGCAGGTGGCCGCCACCGGCGCTGAAGCGATAGCCACAGGCCGAAAAC
This sequence comes from Deltaproteobacteria bacterium, assembly GCA_019307065.1. Taxonomy (GTDB): domain Bacteria; phylum Myxococcota; class B64-G9; order B64-G9; family B64-G9; genus JAFDKH01. Next base: position 28,043 of record JAFDKH010000011.1, on the reverse strand, counting down.
AATAGCGTGCCCAGCAGACAAGCAATCAACTCACGACGATATTCACCAGTCTTTTGGGCACTATGATGACTCTGCGAATGGTTTTGCCTGCGAGCCATTTCTGCACCTTTTCTCCTGCCTTGGCAGCCTGTTCCATTTCTTCTTTTGAAGCATCTTTGTTTATCTTGACGCTATCGCGTACTTTACCGTTAACTTGAACGGCAATCTCTATCATATCCTCGACCGTGGCTGCCGGATCATAGCTTGGCCAGGGTTGAGTGCAGATCCTGCCGGGCATGCCCATAGCAGCCCAGATTTCTTCAGCAAAATGTGGTGCAAACGGAGCCAGCAACAGTGCCAGGCTACGTAAAGTAAAGCCCAACAAACGCAAACTCTGATCATCGGCCGACTGATCGAGGGCCTTGGCGCCATTCAGCAGTTCCATCATAGCGGAAATCGCGGTATTGAACTGAACTTCAACTTCTATGTCGCGAGTAACCCTGGCTATTGTCCGGTGGACCAGGCGATGAACTGATATCAACTCGGGAGTTAGTTTACTCTCGTCGACCTGGTCGGGAAGATTCCTGACAGCCTCAAAACGGTCCCGCTGACGAACATAAAACGCCCAAACCCGCCGCAGGAAGTTATAGCAGCCGGCAACCCCGGCATTGCTCCACTCAATATCCTTTTCGGGCGGAGCGGCAAATAACGAAAAGAGCCTGGCGGTATCTGCCCCGAACTCTTCGCACATGGCCTCCGGAGCCACACCGTTGAGCTTGGTCTTAGACATCTTCTCAACTCTGACTTTTACCGGCTGGCCGCATTGTTTGCACTTGGGTTCGGCGATTGTCGGATCATCGACCTGATCACGAGCCCTATATTTGTGTTCGTCGCACCAGAAGCTCTCGCTGACGACCATCCCCTGGGTAAGCAGGCGCTCGGCCGGTTCATCGATCTCGACCAGCTTCAGATCACGCATCACTTTCGTCCAGAAACGAAAGTACAGAAGATGCATGACGGCATGCTCGGGACCACCAACGTATATGTCCATAGGCAACCAGCGACTGGCTGATTCAGACGTAAAAGGAGCAGTCTTGTTTTTTGGATCCATGTAGCGCGCGAAATACCAGGACGAGTCGACAAATGTGTCCATGGTGTCGGTATCGCGCTTGGCTTTGCCCTGACACTTTGGGCAACTGGTGTTGACGAATTCGGCAACTTTGGCCAAAGGTGGTTCACCGGTTCCGGTGATCGGGGCATCCGGCGGAAGTTCGACCGGCAGCTGGTCGATCGGCACCGGCACTATCCCGCACTTGTCACAATGTATCATTGGAATCGGAGTGCCCCAGTAACGCTGGCGAGAAATACCCCAATCACGCAAGTGATAGCCGACGGTCGGGCCGCCGCCCTGATTCTGCTTGGCGACCTGTTCAGCGATAGCTTTTCGTGCTTGAGCCGAAGTTTTACCACTATGCGGACCGGAGTCGACCAGGATTCCATCATCGACGAAGGCTTCGGCCATTTCGTCCAAAGTCAGTTTTTTTGTTTCGGCCCCGGGCTGGATAACGATCCGAATCGGAATCTCGAAGCGCTTGGCAAACTCGAAGTCGCGTTGATCATGGGCCGGCACACTCATAACCGCCCCTGACCCGTATTCGGCCAACACGAAATTGGCTATCCAGATCGGAATCTGCTCGTTGGTGAATGGATTGATGGCGTATGATCCTGTCCAGACGCCCTCCTTGACGGTACTGATATCCGTGCGCACCGCTTTGTCCACCCGGCTCATGCGCCCAACAAAGTCCTCGACCTGGTCGCGCTGTTGATCGGTGGTCAAAACCGCAACCGAGGGGTGCTCTGGGGCCAAGACCACATACGTGGCTCCGTAAACAGTGTCAGCCCTGGTAGTAAAAACAGAGATTGGATCTACCAATTCGTCTTTAACCCCGAATACCAGGTTGCAACCCTCCGAACGACCAATCCAGTTGCGTTGCATCGATTTTATTCGATCGGGCCACTTCTTCATCTTGTCGAGACCGTCCAGCAATTCTTCAACGTAGGCGGTTATGCGGAAAGCCCAGTCGGGAATCTGGCGCTGAACAACCGTGCTCGAACAACGTTCGCACTTCCCTTCTAAAACCTGCTCGTTGGCAACCACGGTGGCGCAACCGGTACACCAGTTGGCCAGGCTCTCACGACGATATACCAAATTACGCTCGTACATCTTGAGAAAGAACCACTGGTTCCAGTGGTAATACTCCGGGTCGCAAGTCGCGAACTCTCGATCCCAGTCGAGAGACAGACCCAACATTTTCATCTGACGCCGAACTGCGTCTATGTTGTCTCTGGTCCTTTTGGCCGGGTGAATCCCGTCGCGAATGGCGGCATTCTCAGCCGGTAGCCCCAGAGCGTCCCAGCCCATGGGGTGAAAGACCTCTCGGCCCTGCATGCGATAGTAACGGGCCAGGACATCTCCGATAACGTAGACGCGCACATGTCCCATGTGCAAGTTACCAGATGGATAGGGAAACATCTCCAGAACGTAAAACTTGTCCTTTTTCGAATCAGCTACGGCCTTGAACAAACCCTCTTGCTCCCAGGCCTGCTGCCATTTGGATTCGATTAGTTTGGGATGATATTTGTCTTGGATGATGTCGGACACAGTTACTGACCTCCTTACCGGGCTGATACTAAGACAATGGGCAACCCTAAAGCAAGCAACCTAATTGGCTAATATCAGGGCTATAGCGTTGACTATTTGGATTTCCTAATTACATTACAAATGTGATAGACTAGGTTCATTAGAAAGGAGGACAAATCATGAAAAGGTTCATGATTCCTCGTGTGGTCCATTGTTCTGAAGGTTGTGCCTGAGTCCTGGGTACGACTTAAAACTGCCAGAAAACCAAAAATAAAGAAAGGCTGCCCACAATCCAGGCAGCCTTTCTTGTGTGAGGTGAAGTGTGCGCTGGTGGAATTTTACTCAACTTCGTATTGGGCCATAGACGTACACAGAAACCCCTGATACTCAATATAGCCACTCAGCGAACTTAACATGATGATATCACCAACTTCGATCGGGGTTGGCGCCCCGCCTCCATAGGGTATCGACTGGACCGCCCCGGCCGGGACAGTTGCATAAGTAACCGGCGAACTGAAGCCGGTCTCTGAGGCAATGCCCCAGCGAGGACCGCTAGTTTGACTGGTCACAGTCAGCATTCCGGCTGTTATCGGCGGGTCCCACGAAATCTGACCTGTCCCGGATAGGTAGTCAATCACAGGCAAGTGCACCAGGCAGGCATCAACCTCGAGATTCAAGTCGACCGGCTCGGTCGGGCAAGTCACGAAGTTGCGTCTACCTTCGTATATTATTATTGCAGTATCGTCAGAAACCTGCGGGTAGCTGTTGACATCCAACATAAAAGCATAAGCCGTCGAAACCTCATAGTAGCCGTTTTGATCGGTCGCGGCCATTTCCACACAAGTCCCGGCACAGACTGTGTCCTTGATTTCAGAATCCAGTATCTCGTCGGCTGTCCAAACCATGACGTCTGGAACCGGAGCCCCGTCGCGATAGACCGTACCCGAAACCGTACAGATCTCCGGCTGTACTTCGTTTGCGGTAATCAGTTCGAAATTGCCAAGCTGCGCGCAGCCGGTCGGGCACGAGGCCGAGTCGGTGGTGATATCGATGTCGTCGAAACGGTACATCTTGTTGTCATGAGTAAAAGTAGTAAGAACCGTATGAGTCTCACCGCTGATACCGTTTTGATCCAGATCCTCACCGGGATTCTCAGAACGCATCAAGTCCAGACAGAATTTGCCTTGATCATCAGTATTGAAAGGCGGAGACGAGCCGGTAAAATTTATACCCCTAACCGTACCGGTTGCCCCGACGACCGGGTCGGAATTGGAATCGACAACAAGCCCGCCAATACAAGCGTTGTCCTCGACCGGCCAATCAACGTTCCAGTATGAAAAATGAGTCACCTCGGCAACCGCGATCAGGCTGCCCGAAAAAGAACCATCTTTTACTTCAAGAAGCTGAGTTTCTGAAATCAGCTGCTGATTGCCATCTTGCAGCCAGCCCATGCCTGAGACCACCCACTCTCCGGTGGTTTCGTCGAAGTAATACATCGGCACGCTGACACGATCGTCGCCGGGAACCATATCGATAATCACCGGCCAGGTGTCCCGCGGGACTTTCATTGTAATCGTCGCAGTTTCACCAGCCCCTAGATCGCTTATCAAATTGTCGTCATGGTCGCGCAGTTCAAAAGCTCCAAAAACTGCTGACACCAGCAGGTTGCCTTCACTGTCGGCAAAAGCACCTGGAAACTGGTCGGCGTCAGTGACTGGATTAAACACCTTGGCATAACCAGAGGCGATTTCGATTCCACTGATTGAAACCGATCCACTCTCATCGCGACAGCTTGTGCCTTCACAAACCAGCGTCGCCATTTCATTCAGGATCCCATTCAGGCTGACCGGTGAAAGAGATTTTACAGCAACACTTCTCAGGATTTTTGCGTAGCCCTCTTCTTCGAAAGCCACAACGGTGGTCCGGCCAATTTCGGCCGGGGCCGCGAGCGTAAACCTACCCTCGCTGTCAGCTAGCACACTGACTTTTTCAGCCTGATCGATGACCCCGTTCAAGTTGACATCCAGGCTGGCACTTATTTGCGCCCCATCGGCTTGGTCGATTCCCCCACCCCCGGATGATCGCAAGAAAACCTGGCCACTGATGGTTATTGTGTCAAACTCAATCTGACCTCCGTCGCCATCACCCGTGCCACCATCGTTGCCATTCGAACTTGAGGAACTACAACTACACAGACCCAAAACCAATACGGAAACGATAATAAATATGTAACCTTGCCGCATGATCCACCTCCCATGACGTTCATTTTATTTGTTGACGACGGCCAAGACTAGGAGATTCATCACTAAATAGCAAAAAACAATCAGCCGCCTCGCACCCGGTCAAAAAGCGATCCTTGACAGTTTGGGCATCTCTGGCTAACTTCGCGCTATTCGTTGAGTTAATCTCCCGACTTCGGTATTTAAGGTCACTGAGGAGAAATATGTCAGCCGATCAAAAGCGCCCGGAATCGGTACCCGAAAACGCCTGGTGGGATGAGAATGATCAGGAGTGGATCCAGGGCGAAAAGAACGATCAGGGAGCACTTCAGGGAACCGTCAAATACTGGCGGGCCGATGGAACTTTATGTAATGAGTGTGAGTATGTCGACGGCACTCCGCATGGTCCCTTCAAACGCTTTCACGAAAACGGCGATATCTCCCAAGAGGGCCAGTTCGAAAACGGCAAACTGCATGGGACACGGACCTTCTTCGCCTCAGATTCCGAAACAACGGAAAACATGCCGGCCGGTCTTAGCGAGAAAGTTTTCAAAGCTGTCATGGAATACGACCTGGATTCAGTCGTGGCCGGTAAATTATTTGATCGCGACGGCCAGCGCATCAAGGAGGACGGCTCGGCCTTTCCCGAAATACCCAAGGACGTCCCCGAAGATGCTCAATTCAGCGAAAGTAGTGCTCAATGGTATCTGGGCTCTTTCGACGAAAACAACGAACGCAGCGGCAAGTGGCGCTTCTGGTCAGTCACGGGAGAGATACAAGAGGAAACCGAGTATAAAAATGGAGAATTTCACGGCCAGGTCAAATATTTTCGGAAAGCAAAAATTTTTCAGGTCATCACTTTCCAAAATGGAGCAAAAAACGGCGCTTTTCAGGAAATCGTCGAGAAGAAAAACCACACGGATACACGCATTCGTATCGCAAAAGGCATGTTCGAGAACAACTTTGCCGCTGGTACTTGGATGTTCTACGACAGTAAAGGACAACTAGTATTAAAACACGAGTTTGGCAAAACCACACCTGACGAAGAAATTCTCGATTCACCCATTTTCAGCAATCAGCGACAGTCGGCCCAAGATTGGTTTGAGTCAAGCCGCAAGTTGTTGCGCGACAATCTTAAATCTGATGCAATCTGCGCATTGGCCCGCGCAGCTGCCAGCGAGCAAAAGGCTGAAGCGCTCAATTCCCTGCTCGAACGCATTACTATTGAGCTGACCGATCAGGCCGCCATGCAAGCTGCTGAAACTGTCCTCGAACAAGAGGCCGGGTCGTTGGCGGTCCTGGGCAACGCTATCATTCGAGGCGCCGATGCAGCCAGCCTGTTTCGAGGGATGGCCGTTATACTCGACCAGAAATTCCACTCCCGAGCAGCTCTGGATTTGGTCAATGCTGCCTTGCTCCTGGCCCCGGAAAGAACTGAATTCTATTACACCCGGTCGCTAATAAACATGAGCTTGGGTAATGACATGGCCGCCGCCCAAGACGCCACACATCTTGAGCCAATTCAACCCGACAATGCTGCTTTTTTATCAGCCTATGTTCGGGTTCTTTTCCCGGTTTTCAATTTTTGGCCAGCCAATGAAAATCCAGAAACCCATTACGACGACTTACCCGAAGCTCCGGTAAAAACGGCTGGAGAAATCCATTTGGTCATTCAGAAGTATGCAACTCGCCTGCATTTGATACGAGAGCAAATGCTCAAACTGGTTGTCGGCCGACCGGACTGGCTGTTGCCTGACATGCTGGCGGTCCTGCCTGGTGGCTTGGCAGAACTGGAATGCAAGCAAATCGAGGTTCCCGACCCGGACGATCCAGACGAACCCTTTATCATCGACATCGATGAAACCATCGACGTTGCGAATTGGGAACTACCTGCCCTTTTACGGGCCGCCCGTGATGACTGGAATGCAGTCACCTGGCTGTGCTGGGCAACCGGCTATGACCACATTACTCTGCCAACCGAAGTTAATCCGCCGGTTACATTCGACAAGGCGGCCGGCATGGCAGCCTCCCGTCTCTGGCGCTGCCGCGATCGCAGGATTACAAGCGGCTTTGCCGCAAAGAATCAAGAGGTCCCCGGATTCAAGTGGGAGGCTATCGACATCGACGAGTTACACCCGTCCCTGGTTCAAATGGCCGAGTCTCAGTATGCCGAGATGCAAGCAATGTTTTATTGGCTTACAAGCCCAGACTACGTGTCACCCTGGCAAGACAACTTGCGGGGATCCTGAATCCAGTATTTTATCATCTGTTGCAATCTTGGGAGGTTCTTTTATGGAATTTGCAGAAATGAAAGCTGCCCATGAAGTTCTGGCATCCTTGGATTACCAGTCGGCTAAACTCAGCAAGGGCTATGCCAACCGCTGGCTGTCTGTAAACTTGTCCGAAAATCGGATCGAAATCAATCCGGTCACTAAATACATGAAAGATATCTTCACCGGCGGTAAGGGTTTCGACCTGTACTTGATGTGGCATGCTTTCAAAGATGCAATCGCCTGGGACGATCCTGATAACGTCATCTGCATTTCACCGGGCCCTTTGTGCGGTACCGCGGCGTTTTCAGGGGCCGGTAAGAGTCTGGTGACCGGGATCTCACCGACCACCGGCTCGGTGATGGACTGCAATGTGGGTGGTCACTTCGGCCCGCTGCTGAAATTCGCCGGATTTGATGCTCTGAAAATACAGGGGAAAGCCTCCCGGGATGTCATCTTGATAGTCGACGGCAAGCTCAACCGAATAACCCTGGAGACCGCTCCACACGAAGCCGTCAATAGTGTCGAGTTGGCTGACCAGCTTCACCATATGTACGCCGACTCGACAGAGGAATTGCAGAGTGTCTCGGTTGTTTCGGCCGGTCAGGGAGCCGAAAATACTTTAATTGGCTGCCTGAACTTCTCGTTCTACGATTGGGAACGCAAAACCCCGCGTCTCAAGCAAGCCGGCCGCGGTGGACTCGGGACAGTCTTTCGCAACAAGAAACTCAAAGCCCTGGTAGCCAAGTCGTTATCCAACCGGCCGCGCTGGACCATTTCGGTCCAGGCGCCTTAGAAACCGAGGAGCCGCCATGATCAAGGCAATCATAGATGGCCGACAAGTCGCGGTCGAGACCGGCACCACGATTTACCAAGCTGCCAAAAAATTAGGCATTGCCATTCCTACTTTGTGCCACTCAGACATGCTCGAACCTTACGGTGTATGTCGAGTATGCGTGGTCGAAATCGATCAGTCTGGCCGGCAGGGTGTCGTCTCGTCCTGCAAACACCGGATAGAAAAACCGATTATCGTCCAGACAAAAAGCCCGCGCGCTCAGGTCGCTCGCCGGCAAGCCATTTCAAAATTGCTAGCCCGCTGGCCTAACGTAAAAGTATTGAGAAACCTGGCTCGCCAATTCTCGGTTCCCGCTCCTAAGGCACATCCTAAGCAAAACCTGGCCAATAATGCCTGTATCCTGTGCGGTCTTTGCATACGGATGTGTCGTGATGGAGTCTGGCATAATATCCTTGATTTCGAAGGTAAGGGCGAAGATCGCCGGGTTGTCTTCATCAAACCAACTGAAAAATGCGAGGGTTGCGGAGCCTGCGCCGAAATCTGCCCCAGCGGAGCAATTAAACTGGTCGATGAACCCAACAACCCGGCCGATTCAGAGCGTATTCGCCGGGCCGGCATGGTGATCACGGAAGAAATGATCCTGCTCGACCACGAACAAGCCCACATGCGCGAAGCTGGTACCGGCCACCTAGTGGAGATCATGAACGATTACGATCTGCTGCCGGTCAACAATTACCAGTATGGCTCGCATGCAGATGCCGAGAAGATAGCCTCGCATCATTTCAAGGATAAGTATTTCACCCAGAAAGTTTTCGACGGATGCTATTTGGGCTGCGACATGGCTTGCGCCAAGGTCACCGATGGATTTGTACTGAAGACCGGACCCGACCAGGGAAAAGCGGTAAGCGTCGACGGACCCGAATATGAAACCCTGGGCGGCTGCGGCAGCAACCTGGGAATATTCGACCCCGAGTGGATCATCGAGATGAACTATTACTGCGATAGTTACGGAATCGATACGATAAGTTTTGCAACCTCCACGGCTTTCGTAATGGAATGCTACGAAGCCGGCATTCTCAACCGCCAACGCACCGGAGGGCTGGAACTCAACTTCGGCGCCAAAGATGCCGCCATGCAAGTCTTGCATCAAATGGCCAGCGGGGAAGGTTTTGGCCTGGTTGTCGGCCAGGGTGTTCGGCGGATGAAGCAAATCTTCGCCAAAAAATACGATGCCGATCCGGCCTTCATGCAGGATATCGGCATGGAAGTCAAAGGACTGGAGTACTCTGAGTACGTTTGTAAGGAATCATTGGCTCAGCAGGGCGGCTTCGGCATCGCTTTGAAAGGCCCCCAACACGACGAAGCCTGGTTGATCTTCATGGACATGGTCAACAAACAGATACCCACATTTGAAGACAAAGCCGAAGCTCTGCACTATTTTCCCATGTGGCGTACCTGGTTCGGCCTGAATGGTTTGTGCAAGCTTCCCTGGAACGACGTCGAGCCGGCCGACAACGCCGAAACCGACGAACCCCAGAAGGTGCCTAAACACGTCAAAGGCTATTGCGACTTTTTTGCAGGCATGACCGGGCGGGAAGTTACCCCCGACGATCTAATCCTGATGAGCGAGCGCGTATACAACTTTCAGAAAATATTCAATCTTCGCATGGGTTTCGGAACACGTAAAAATGACGCGATCCCCTATCGTTCGGCCGGCCCGGTCACAAAAGCCGAGTACCTCTCCCGAGCCGAACGCTACGACAAGCAACTCAAAGCAGAAATCGGCTTAGATCCTGAAGGCATGAGCCTGAAAGACAAAATAGCCGCTGTTCGTAAATATCGACTCGATCGTTATGAAAAACTGTTAGATGCGGTCTATAAGCGACGCGGCTGGACCAAAGACGGAATTCCCACCCTCGAGACCGTACGCCGTTTGGGCATCGACAAGATGCCGGGTTTGATTGAGCTTTTGAAAAAACACGGAATAACGGACAAGACCGTCAAAACCGTCAAGACCGTCAAGACCGTCAAGAAAAAAGCGGTCAAGAAGAAACCGGCTAAGAAGAAGAAAGTAGCCAAGAAAAAACCGGCTAAGAAGAAAAAAGTAGCCAAGAAAAAACCGGCTAAGAAAAAAAAAGTAGCCAAGAAAAAACCGGCTAAGAAGAAAAAAGTAGCCAAGAAAAAACCGGCTAAGAAAAAAAAAGTAGCCAAGAAAAAACCGGCCAAGAAGAAAAAAGCTGTCCGGCGTGTCAAGCGCGGCAAAAAGTAGCCCCAATTGAGGGTATGACTTAGATGTCGATCATCGTCAACGGCGATAACCACCCCTGGCGTGAGGGTTTGACGGTTGCGCAAGTAATTGAAGAAAAGAAATACTCTTTTCCGCTGAAAACCGTCTTCATCAACGGACAACGCGTCCCTAAACCAGACTGGCCAACCCGGATCGTCGCAGACGGTGACGAAGTTAATGTTCTCCATCTTATGAGTGGAGGCTAGAACAATCATTGCCTCGACTAGTTCAATAAACCCGGGTTATGGCGAAACTTAGGAGCAGATTACTGTGAACTCAGATAGTTCCGACCTGGATGTCGTTACCTCTGACAAAGATACAAGTATTAGTATCTATGTCACCGGAGGCACTTTCGATAAGGAGTACAACGAGATCTCCGGTTCGCTGTACTTCAAGGACACTCATCTTCCTGAAATGCTAGGGTTGGGAAGGTGTAGGCAAAACGTAGAGATACGAACACTGATGATGATTGACAGTATTGACATGAGCGATGCCGATCGACAGATCATTCTCGATAACTGCAAGAAATGTAAGGGCACCAGAATCGTAGTCACTCACGGGACAGACACGATGGAGGATACCGCCAGACTCCTCGGCCAGGCCGGGCTGGAAAAAACGATTGTCCTGACTGGCGCCATGATTCCATATAAATTTGGAAGTTCGGACGGATTGTTCAACTTGGGAAGTGCTCTGGCCTTCGTGCAGAGTTTGCCTCATGGCGTTTACGTGGCTATGAATGGAAAATACTTCACGTGGGATTCAGTGAGAAAAAATCGTAAAACCGGTGAATTTGAAAACCCCTAGCCGATCGGGCTTTCGGGTCGCATCAGGCAACACAACGTAGATGCCGAATAGAGTCGAGCCACTCGATCAAAAACCCGGCATCACCAATATCGATCTCCATCAGTTTTCCACGAACTCTGATGCCGTCATCAACTTTTTCACAGCCGAGCACCTTGCCGCGGGCGCGCACCCAAAAACCGGCCGCGGGAAGACGTAACAGAAGGTCGACAAGGCTGCCGACATTGGGTTCGGTCGAGGTTTCGAAACAAAAACCCGAGGCGCTAATATTGCCGCGACACTCGAGCATGTTCAACTCGTTAAAGCAGCGGGCAAACATGGTCGTGTTGAAACGCGGTGAATCGCGGGTATCGCCGCTGGGCTCAGCAGACACTATCTTCGTGCCAGTTTCATGAACAATAATCTTGATATCGTCAAAATCACTCATCAGGAACCTCCAGACAATTGACGCCTTTGTATATGTGTCTCTATGTATATACGGAGAACCTGCTGGATGGTTTCAAACGAAAACCACTTTTTACAACAATGTTACAATGAACGACGGATCCGGCGACTAATCCGTGATCGTGATCACAAAAAACCCGTTCAAGGTAAGATAGTGTACTCTTGGAACAACCGGCCATCAGTGTCAATTGCCTGGATGATCAGAATTTTATCGCTTACATCAACGGTGGTATGGTGATGAATACAGGCAAACGATTTTGATTCCTCAATATTGCGGTTGCAGGTACTGCAGTTTTCCAGGCCGGCGCCCCCACCCCCGGTGATGAATACCGGGAAACCCTCGTACTCAAGAATTTCCCAGTTGTGTTCGTGGCCCACGAACATGGCGTGAAAACCGTTTTCGCGGGCGAGCGGCAATACGTGCTCGGCGATTGCCGACTCGGGCATGACCGGGTTCCAGTCTTCTCCATAGCAGGCCGAATCGGGCGGATGATGGTGGAAGATGAAACGCCAGCGGGCCGCCTGGGCTTCGTCCGAAGCTACTTGTTCTTTCAGCCAGAGCCAGATTTCGGGTTCATTATCATCAATTGGAAAGAAAAAAGGCTCGTTGGTATCCAGCACCAAAAAGAAAACATCCCCGTAGGTGAAAGAATAGCTGGTTTCTGATTCGGGATTATCAGGGTCATGGGGAAACATCATATAGTCGCAAAAAGTCGGTGCGCGCCATTCTTTCCACTCGTGATTGCCGACTGAGACATAAACAGGCAGATAGTGACCCAGGCGCCGGGTCGGATCGAAGTGCATGCTCTTGTATTCATCGCGGTAGTTACCATCTGCGACTATATCGCCGACATTCATAACCAAAATAGGTTTGCTTTCGATGATATTCTGGGCAACCTGAGCATGTTGTTCCGGATCACTGCGCGTGTCTCCGTAGACTGCAAAACGAAAAGGCTGTCCCTTTTCAGGCGCGCTTGAAAAGGTCAGATCGCTGGTGCAGCGATCGTCGCTGCAAGCCCGGTAATGGTAGATAGTCGCCGGGTTGAGCCCTTCGATAGTCACCTGGTGCATGGTTCCGCTATCTCCATCGACTGACTGGCCGTAGTTTTCGTCAGAACCGTACTCCACCCTGGTTGAACTCTCCGTCTCGGTTTCCCAGCTGATGGCGACCGAGCTCTGGGTGGTATGCTGCAAGTAAGGACCAACATAGAAAGTGACGTCTTCGGGGCCGATTGGCACCTGATGAATCTCTTTGGGTTGTTGACCTGCGTCGCCGTTGGTTCCTGTCTGTGAAGAGCATCCCCAAAAGAGAAATGCCGCCAAAATCGAAATAGTAGTTCGCATTAATGAATCTCCTTGGCCGGTAAATATTTCTCAAACCACTCAACCAGTTCTGCCACAACCGTCGACCAGTCTTTGGGCGACATGATGTGGCCGGCATCAGGATACTCCACGTAGCGCAGGCGCTCGGGACTTGTCTGATAGAATGGTTCCATTTTTTTACTAAAATTTCTGGCCTGCTCGGTCTTGACGACCGTATCGACGCCGGCATTTTGAACAAGCAGGGCTACCGGAAAAAATTTATCCGGGTGCAAGTGGGGGCTGACCTCGGGAACATCACGCCAGAAAGGTGAAGCAATGATTGGGGCGGCTACTTTGATTCGTTTGTCCGCAAGTATCCCTCCGAAAACCATGTAACCACCCATAGAGATACCGGCTATTCCGAGACGATCCTGATTGACAAGCCCTTCGGCCTCGAGTTCATCGATGATAGCCGGAATCTCATCGATTGTCTGTCTTACAACCTGATAGTAGGTAGCGCGGGATCGCTTTTCTTCGAAACGTTCGTCGTAGTCCGGGTAACGCCGTTCTCCATGCCCAACGGCATCGATCCCGACCACCAGAAACCCGGCCTTGGCCAGGCGGCCCATCTCGTAAAGGTGAGCCTGCTTGGATACTCCCAAACCATGGTAGAAGAGAATAGTTCCGTTCTTGGCCGCCACCTCCTGTGAATGCTGGTAGACCAGGACGATCGGCGCGCCAGCTATCTTTCTGAGCTTTTTCTCGACCGGCGGTCTGACCTCGGTTGTCGTCACCATGAGTATCACCTATCACACTGATTCATATTTGCGCAAAGGGCACTTTGCAGTCCACCTTGAAAGTGATAGGTAAGAGTTTGAAAAGGAGGATCGACAGATGAAAGTCTTCGAGATTCAAGGCGCCTTCGGGCTGGATAACCTGAAAATCGCTGAGCGGCCAGACCCAAAGCCGGGTCCCGGTCAGGTGCTGATCAAGATCAAGGCCTGCTCTATAAACTACCGTGACTTGTTGATGGTTAACGGTATGTACAATCCCAAGCAGCCCTTGCCTTTGATTCCGCTATCAGACGGAGTCGGCCAGGTGACAGCCATCGGCGACGGGGTCAAGCGAGTTAAGCTAGGTGATCGGGTGGCCGGGATCTTCGCCCAGAAGTGGCTCTCGGGCGGATATAGCAGCGGGGCACGTTCGTCCACCCTGGGTGGCCCCTTAGACGGAATGCTGGCTGAGTACGTCGTCCTGGACGCCGCAGGAGTGGTCAAGCTACCCGAACACCTGACCGACGAAGAAGCCGCTTGCCTGCCCTGTGCTGCTTTGACTGCCTTCAATGCCCTGATGGTCCAGGGCAAAACCCAGCCCGGCCATAGCGTGTTGCTGCTGGGGACCGGCGGTGTATCGATTTTCGGTCTGCAGTTCGCCAAGGCGGCCGGGGCGCGGGTCATCATTACCTCGAGTAGTGACGAAAAGCTCGAACGCGCCAAGGCCCTGGGTGCCGATCAGGTCATCAATTACAAGACCGAACCCAAATGGGACAAACAAGTCCGAAAGCTGACCGACGGCCTGGGCGTCGATAGCGTGGTCGAGGTCGGCGGGGCCGACACTTTCAACAAGTCGGTCAACGCTGTCCGCTTCGGCGGCCTGGTGGCTGTCATAGGAATTCTGGGCGGGGTCGGCACTGAAATCATGCTGACTTCGATCTTGATGAAGGCCGTCAGAGTTCACGGCATTCTGGTCGGTCATCGCGAGATGTTCGAAGACATGAACCGGGCCGTGGCGGTCAACCGGCTCAAGCCGGTCATCGACAAGTCATTCCCCTTCGACCAGGCCCCCGAAGCTTTTGCCCTGATGGGCTCGGCCAAGCATTTCGGTAAGATTGTTATTAAGTTCGAAGTTTAGCGGCGCCTGATTCCAACCAGACAGAATAAGATTCCCAAAACCGCAAGCAACGAGTATCCCGACTTGGTCGAAGCACACCCACAGCCGCCTTCGCTGGTGATTTCCGGCTGACCGCCATCGGGCGGGTCGAGAATTTCGCCATGGCTAAGAACCAAGCGCTGGTTGACCAGGCCGCGAGGGTGTTGATCCACCTGGCCGCCCAACCAATTAACATGAATCGAATCGTACATCTCGCTATCGCCAAGCCCGAAGTGCAATTCGAAGGGGTTCTGGTTGCCGACTCCCTTACCTGCCGAAACCAGCCTGGTGACGGATAAATCACCGGCCGTGACCGAGACAGTTGCACCGATCCCGAAAGTATCCTGTCCATCACCACCCTTCAGGCGCACTTTGAGCCAGTTGCCCACCGGGCCGTCGTTTCTGTACAAACCCTGGGCCAGCAGGTCGAGATCTCCGTCACCGTCGTAGTCGGCCCAAACAGCTCCCCAGCCATTGTCCACCCGGGCCCCGCTGGAATACGAGATCTCTTCGAAGCGTAAGGAACCTTCTTCAACAAACCGGTTGGCATAGAAGTTCGACTCCCGCCCGACGTAAACGTTGGTCTGGAATAAATCGAGATCGCCGTCGTTGTCGAAGTCACCCAGGGCCGGCTCGGAAGCCGTTTCTTTATAGGCCACTCCGACTTCTTGACGTACATCGATAAAATTTGTCGAGCCGGTGCCGTACGGATTCAGATAGATCTTGGACAGGTCCGAAAAACTCAAGAAGCGCGGGTGGGCCAGGTTCATAACCACCAGGTCCAGGTCGCCGTCGTTATCGAGATCGCCCCACTCGGCTCCGATCGAGTGACCGTAGGAGCCCGAAGTTTCTATTCCGGCCGTATTGGTAACCTGACCGACTTCTTCGAAACTTCCGCCCAGGTTTCTATAGAGATAGTTTTGTTGCAGGCGGTAGGCCCCGACATACAAATCCAACAAACCATCCTGGTCGTAATCGGCCCAGGGCACTGTGCGCGATACTTTGGCCGGTTCCAACCCGATCATTCCCGGATTGGGCGACCTAGAGAAAGTGCCGTCCTGGTCGTTTATAAACAAGGTATAGCCGGTCGGAGTCGACATGGCACCCGTGCGTGAATATCCCGGCAGGAATAGATCGGGATAACCATCGCTGTTGAAATCACCCCAGGAGGCCGACTCGTTGGGGTAATAATCCAACGTTCCGGCAGTATCGGTCACATCTGTAAATACTCCTTGATCGTTTCTGAGCAGCCGATCATAGACTCCGGCCGCCTCTGCCTCGCTACAACACGAGTTGACGAATAAAAACAAATCCAGATCACCGTCACGGTCATAGTCGGCAAATACTCCCCCGACAACCGACGGAAAACCGCTGAGCCCGACTGCTTCCGAGACATCCACGAATTGCCCGCCCTCGTTTCGAAGCAGCTTGCCGCCCTGCAAAACATCTATGTCGCCGTCTAAGTCGAAATCAACCGCGGCAATACGGCGGGGCCGGCCGAAACCGGTTAGCTCAGTTACATCGGTAAAAGTTTTATTGATAATCCGGTCATGGTATTCAACTTCGGCCCGAACCATGTAGTTGCGGTAAATCATCTGGCCGCTGACTTCTTCGCCGATCGAGAACCAAACGTTCTGACCAAGGTCGGACGAGTAGCCCCACATCATAGCCCGAACCTCTGCCGCCTGACTGTCGTCGACCGCCAGGACCGGCCCGTCATCCACCAGCAGGACATGGCCCACGTGAAAGTGGCACTCGGCGCAGATCTCGATAGCCTCGCTCAAGTCGAACTCGAGCCAACCGTCCTGAGGCGCCTCGAGGGTAACTGGTAATATCAGATCTTGTGCGAAGTCGGCCTGGTGGCCGCCGTTGTCTTTCCAAACATGGATCTCGACTTGCCCAGGCTTAGAAAAGCGCAGCCGAACAGTCTGCACTCTGGCCGGATGTTGCGCTGTCAGGCGCATGGCCTCAGCCTGCCCGGCCAGCATGTTGGACAAATAGCCGCGCAGTTGACCGGAATCGTAGGCCAGCTCCTCGGCCGAAACAAAACCGGGACTCAACAGAAAAAATACAGCCGTAACCAAACCGATTTTCATATGCGCCGCCCCAGGTAATTGAGTTCCATGGGCTGAGTTTCCCAGAGCCGATAGTTGTCTGTCAAAGGAAAGGACACAACTTGACGCCGCTTGCGGGGCGGGTTATTACGGCTGCACAACAGACAGGGAGTGAAAATGGCAGATAATGACACCAATCCGCCTGTGTCACAGGAACCCGAACACTTTCCCAAGACATTCTGGACTGCCAACCTGACCGAACTACTCGAACGCTCGGCCTATTATTCGGTCGCCAGCTTCGTAGTCATCTATCTTGGCCGCATGGGCCTGGGTGAATATTGGCCGAGTAATTTAAACAGCGTTCTTTGGGGCCTGGTTTATTTCCTGCCGATTCTGTCCGGAACCATTGCCGATCAGGTCGGCTTCAAGCGTTCATTGTTGGTGGCGTTCGTCATGCTGGCGGTCGGTTACTTTATGATGGGTGTCCCGCTCTGGTTCGGCTCGGGAGAACTCTTCGCCGACCCGATTCCGAAAGACGTTGTTGCGAGTACTGACACGATATTCTTTGTTGTCTTGAGCATTTTATTGATTGGCTTCGGCGGCTCGATCATCAAACCTTGTGTATCCGGTACAATCCAGAAAACTGCCGGTTCGCGGGCAACTTTAGCATTTGCACTTTTTTACATGGTCATCAACATCGGCTCGCTGATAGGCCGTTTGGTTAGCTATTTGTTTCGCACCCAATTCGAGCTCAGCTATATCTGGGCCGTGGCGGCCTGTTTCTGCGGCCTGACATTTTTCGTGGTGCTCTTTTTGTATCGTGATACCGACGAGATCGCGGTAGAAACCGAAGAGAACAAGAAACCGAAAAAATCAATCGGTCGCATCCTCAAAGACATGGTCGCGGTGCTCGGTAACCGCCGCTTTTCGTTCTTTTTAATAGCCTCGTCGGGCTTTTGGTTCCTGTACTGCCAAGTCTACAACGTTATTCCGCGTTACTGGAACGAGGTTCTCGAGACCGACCCGGCGGCCGACATGTACACGATCGCAAATCCATTCGTGATAGTCTTCTTCCAGTTGCTGATCACAAAACTGTTCGGCAAGATGAAGCCGGTTCGTTCGATTATCATCGGCAACCTGATTGTCGGCCTGGCCATGCTGATTAATCTCGGGCCAATCTGGTTTTCAGATTCCATCCGCGTGGAGGTCTGGGACTGGATGCCGATTGCCACACTAATCGGCATCACGACCGTCGGGCTGATCGCTTTCGGCGAACTTTTCGCTGCTGCGCGAGCTTACGAATACATCGGCGCTATGGCGCCCAAGGGTCAAGAAGGCCTGTTTCTTGGCTACGCCAATTTGCCGGTCGCAATCGGTGCCATCCTGGGCGGCCCGCTGGGCGCATTGATCTTCAACGAAGTCATGTGCAAGGGCGCTACCGAGCTACCCAATGGTCTTTTGGAACTAGACCCAACCCAGAACACCATCGGCTGGCTTATCTTGGGCGGGATCGGCATGGCCTCGGCTATTCTGATGTGGTCTTTCAACATCTGGCTCAAGCGCCAGATCGCCAAGGATGACCAGGCCGGCCAGGCCTAGTTCGGTTTCTATTGCTGTCAGCGGGTCGCTAAATCCTGATCGAGATCGGTGAGTTTTTCCTTGATCCAGTCATTGAGATCTTCGTCTTCGTCCTCTAACTTGTAAATCGCCTTGAGAACCAGGATGGTTCCGTCGCGATCCCCGTGTTCGTGGACCGCCGAGGCCGTTTCGTCGATATCTTCGGCGCTCTCGAGATGGGACATAATACCGGCCTCGTCGCGAGCCGCCGCCAGGCGTACCAAATCGCCGTAGTACGAGCGGTCGCTTTGATCCTGGTCGTTGTCGTACTGGGCATAATGGGCCAGGCGGCCCTTGACGGCCTCTTCGACAGTTTGTTTGAATCCCGGATGCAGCCCCTGAGTAACCTCGTAATAAGCCGTCCAATAGGCGCCTACGCTGCCTAAGTACTTCTTGCGATCTTCGTCGGTAGGATGCCGCCATTCGTTGTAATCCCTTTCAGCGTCGATCTGGGCGATGTATTTCTCGAGGACTGCTTCTTGAGCCAGGCCGTGCACGCCGTTGCCCTGGTAGTAGTAACCGGTCGCCGGACCGACGTTGATCTCGTTGACTGAATCACAGTGCGGACACTTGACCGCGCTGGCAGCATGTTGAATGGTCACATCAATCCCGGCTCCGCAGGAGGGACAACTGTGTGGTTTGGAGCATTCTTCCTCGGCCATCTTGAAAAGGATCCGGGCCCAGTCGGCATTTTTCTTGATTTCGATTGTTTCGTGCCACTTCTCCAGCTTGTGCTGAAGAGCGCGGCTGTCGCGCACAATTCCGTACCAGACCTGGCTGAGGATCGAATTTTGGTCGTCTTCGAGTTCCAGATCCTCGGTGGCTTCTTCCCATTCTTCTTCAATTTTCTCGATGGCCGAGTCAATCTTATCACCCAGGCCCTGCAGGCGGGCCTTGACCGCATTGAACCCGCTGCTGATTGCATTCGGATCGAGCGGGTTCATCTTGACCAGCTCGTCCAGGCCGGCATTGGCCTCGTTTTCGATATCCTGGGCCCGCCCGGTCAGTTTGCCTTCGAAGCCCTTCCAGCGATTGACAAATGGTTCAACTATTTCTCGCACTTCACTATTGAGTTTATCCAGCATTGGCAATCTCCTTGTAAATTATTTAAAGCTTAAAAATCAACCATCGGCGTAGGGAGTATCACAGTACTCACAAACAAAATCGTCGCTTTTCAGGCGCGGTGCCCCGCATTTCTTGCAGCGCATTACAAAAGATTCACTCTTTTGTTCGAATCCGACAGATTGACCCTTCTTGGCCTGGGCCGAGGCCATGGCCGCCCCGAACATGCCGCCGGCTTTAACCGGCATGACTATCTTGCGATAGGCCGCCATGGTCTCATCGCGCATCCGGTCGATGACACCCCGTAGACGATTCCAGCGTCGCTCAGAAGCGTTGTCGTCGGGATACTCGGCTCGTTTGAGTCGCTTCTCGGCGTCTTTTCTGATTTTTTCCAGTACCTCGTAGAGCTCATCAACCGGGGCTCCGCGCTTCATACCGGTGGCCGCCGCAGCTCGTTTGCGATTCTCATCGGGTGCCTGGCTGACGCCATACTTGTCGAGAACTTCCTTCCAAGCCGAGGTAGTCCCGCCCGGCTGATCAACTTCCATGGCAGCCGCGTAGGCATCACCCACCGAGCTTCCCAGCCAGGTTTCCAATTCGTCGAGTTGTCGAGTGTCTAACATCATATGTCCAGATCGTCGTCCATTCCGCCGCCGCCCATGTACTGAGCTTTATACTTATCCATCAGCTCGGCGTGCTTCATCATGAGCTTGACGTCGGCCTGGAATTTAGTCGACCAGTAGGCTCCATAGGCCGAGATCTCAGAGACCCCGATCCCGAAAACCTGTTGCAGCATGCCGGTCACATCTTGTCCGGTTTCACCCCAGGCCGCCTGGGCCCCGGCGATCTCGCCGTATTTTTCGAAACTGACCGGCTCTTCACCAAGCTGGGCCGCCGAACCGTCCACATTGCCGGCTCCGCCGCCGCCGGTGATACCCTGGGCGCCCGAGAAGGCCTGGCCGTACACAGTCGCAATGGCTCCGGTGGTATCGCGCTGCATGCGGGACTGGAACTCGTTGTTGGCCCGGTCGTATTTGGCCCGGTCCATCCCCAAACCAGCCAGCATCTGGGCCTGGGAAGCCTCATCCTGATTGGCCAACATACCGGCAGCCGCCTGGGCCCACATTTCGATTGTAACTCCCTCAAATGGTTCCATCAGACCCGGATCGGCCGCCACTGCGGCCTGCTGCATGGCGATTCTCTGAGCGCCAGCCTGGTCCATCAAGTCCTGGGTCTGGTCCCAGGCCTGGTCTTCGGCGCTTGAAACCCGGTCCCTGACCATTTCGAAGTGATACTCATCGATTAAACCGTGCTTGGCCAGGGCTGCTTTGTATTGGGCCTCGCCCTCATCCTCGGCCTCTTCGATCTCCTCGATTAGTTCTTTGGCATCATCAATGTCTTCAAAAGCCTCCGGAATTCCATGGGTCTTCTCGTAGACCGCCAGGCGACGTTCATCGCCGTCGGCGATTGTATTCAGGTCGATCCAGCCGCCGGTCTCGCCTTTGATGATCCAGGGCTCTAAGTTGCCGATATCATCTTCGTCCAGATCAGGATACTCCAGGTCGGCCCCCGCAGCGGTTTTCCAGTCATAAGTCGCCCAGCCACCGCTGGCCTTGAACTCCATGGCCATCTTGACGGCCTTTTTTTCTTGTTCGGTATCTATTATGTGTCTTCCGTTTTCATCGACCGGCATAGTGGTTTCCTCCCGCAAAAGAGTTAATGATGAATAATTGTTGCTGTAAATTTGTGCGAGCCTATCTTTAACTCAGACTCAGGGCAACGAGTTTATGGCAGGCAGAATGTAGTAAAACTTGTATTCTATTTACTCAATGACGCCTACGTAGTGATTGGTATAATTTGAGGTAAAGATGCGCTTGCCGTTCGGCGAGACGTAGATGTTGGTGGTGGCATTCTTGACTTCTACGGTCGTGCGTTCGTTGGCGTAGATTACATCTACATGATTCGACCCGTAGTTGCTGACCATGACGAAAGAGTTCTCCGGGGAAGCCCCGATGAAGTACGGGTTGACTCCAACTTTGATGATTTGCTCAATTTCTAAGCTCTCGGTCGATATGGCCGATACAGACGCTTCCGAGTAGTTGGCCGTATAAACCAATTTCCCATCGGCGGTCAAGGCAACCCCGACCGGCCCGTTGCCGACCTTGACGGTCTTGATCACCTTGGCATGCATGTTATTCGCCTTGAGGTCGCCCAGGTCTGTCTCGACCGAGATCACCGACAGGTTGGCCGAACCATAGTTGGTTGCATAGATACGTTTGGAATCGCGCGAGATGGCCAGGTAAAAGGGATTGGTGCCGGCCTTGATTTCTTTCGTCTCATAAGTGCTGGTCGATATCAAGTAGACGCTATTGGACAGATAGCAGCAAGTCGCCAGCCATCTACCATCGCGCGAGATTCTAACACCCAGCGGCCATTTACCGGTGGGTATTTTCTTGGTTACTTCGAAAGTCTTGGCGTCGATGACCGCCACATAGTCCTCGCCGCCGACTCCGACATAAAGTGTTTTTTCGTCGCGGGTCAGAGCGATGCCGGTCAGGTTTTTTCCAAAGTACTTGGTTCGGACAACCTTGTTCTCGCTAATCTCGGAAATCTTGCCCGGAAAATGGTGAGTGACGTAGATGGTCCCGCCGTCTTCGGTCATGGCAATATCGAGGGGATTATTTTCGGTCTTGATGATCACTTCCATAACCCTGCGATCTTTGAGCATTCGCTCGATGTTTGATTCAGACTTTAGCGGCTCGGGCTGATCCTGGCCGGCCAGGACAGCGCCGCTGGCAGTCAGAAATAATGACGTTATGGCAAATGAAATAATGCGATTCATAATTGCCCCTTTTGGTCTAAGATTTTTTCACCCTGTAGAATACGTCCCAGTCTCAAGAAATGTCTACAAGCTTTATCGTCTAGTTCTTTTTTTTCTTTTAGCACTCGGCCGACTTTCATTTTTTCTGCCTCTGCCCGGCTGCCAACTGGGAACTAAGTGACGCTTGCCATTGCCGATCAGATCCTCGCGGCCCATTCTTTTCAAAGCTTTTCGTAAAAGCGGCCAATTGACTGGATCGTGATAGCGCAAAAACGCCTTGTGCAAGCGGCGGGCGCGCAGGCCGCGGGGAACTTTTACTTTGACACCGCCGTCTTTAAACGGTTTCAGAGGGTTGATTCCAGAATGATACATGGCAGTCGCCAGACTCATCGGGGTCGGTAAAAAGGTTTGAGCTTGATCAATTCTAAAATCGTGTTTTTTGAGCCACTGGGCCAGTTCGAGCATATCCTCGTCGGTTGTCCCGGGATGGGCCGCAATAAAATATGGAACCAGGTATTGTTCCTTGGATGCCTCAGCGGAGTGTTTTTCAAACAATCCCTTAAACCGCTCAAACAGCTTTACGTCTGGTTTTTGCATGTGGGCCAGCGGACCCGGGCAAACATGCTCCGGCGCAATTTTTAGATACCCGCCAACATGATGACCAACCAGTTCCTTGACATACTCAGAAGAACGCAGGGCCAGGTCATAGCGCACCCCGGAACCGATCAAGATTTTCTTGATACCGCGTAACTTCCGCGCCCGGCGATAGAGCTTGATCAGCGGCAGGTGGCTGGTCTGTAGCTGGCGACAGACGCTCGGGTACAGACAGGACAATCTCTGGCATTTTTTCTGCTGGGCATCTCTCAGGCAGCCCTGACGATACATATTGGCTGTCGGCCCGCCCAGATCCGAGATGATCCCGGTAAAACCAGGCACATTGTCGCGAACTTGCTTTATCTCACGCAAGATCGATTCCTCCGAACGGCTCTGGATGATCGGGCCTGCGTGGCAGGCCAAGGCACAGAAACTGCAGCCACCGAAACAACCGCGCATGATGGTGACCGAATGTCGAATCATCTCCCAGGCTTTTAACCGGGCACTTTTGTATGCTGGGTGTGGACAGCGCGTGAAAGGCAACTCGTAGGTTTGATCCAGCTCTTTAGTGCTCAGCGGCACCGCCGGCGGCAACAGGAATACATCGCGCTTGGCGTGTTGCTGAACCAGGGCCCGGCCATGAACGGGATCAGCTTCGTCGAATACCAGGCGGGTTGCCCGGGCGAATTGTAATGGATCTTGGGCAACTATATCGTAAGCCGGCAGCCTGACGACCTCGCGGCCGGTTTCGGAAGTTGGCCGGGCAAAAACCGTTCCGCGCACATCTTTGATATCTGCAATCTCTTCAGCAGCCGCCAGCCGGTGGGCAACCTCGACAACTGCTCTTTCAGCATTGCCGTAAATCAACATGTCGGCTTTGGCATCCAAGAGAATCGAGCGCCGCACTTTATCCGACCAGTAGTCATAATGAGCCACTCGTCTTAAGGATGCCTCGATCCCGCCGGCTACGATTGGAACGCCGGAATATGCCTGGCGACAGCGGTTGCAGTAGGCGATCACCGCCCGATCTGGCCGTAAATCGGGCTGTTGGTCAGGACTGTAGGCGTCGTCGCTACGCCTGCGACCATCGGCGGTATAGCGGTTGACCATTGAGTCCATGTTGCCCGAGGTCACTCCGAACATCAGATTGGGTCTGCCCAGAACCGAAAAAGCCGCCGGGCTTTGCCAGTCGGGTTGGGCGATAATCCCCACCCGGAAACCCTGGGCTTCGAGTACCCGCCCGATCAGCGCCATCCCGAAACTGGGGTGATCGACGTAGGCGTCGCCACTAACTACGATGATGTCGCAGCTGTCCCAGCCGAGTTCGTCCATCTCTTTTCTAGACATCGGCAAGACCGGCGCCGGCCCGAACCGTTTTGCCCAATATTTGCGCCGGCCGTATAGGCTGGGTTCACTCATCTCAAACTGGAGAATAGCGGAATCTGCAAAGAAATAATACTTGTTCTGCTAGCATAAGTTCAGGATTTGTTGGCCTTGCGGCAAATGAAATGAATCGGCAAAAGTTGATTTTGGCGCAGGCCGACTCGGATAATTTGTAAAAATTTATAAAAACTAACTCACTGGTTTGAAAGGCTTAAACGCGAGTAATGCCGTCGACCACCGGGCTGTCGAGCGCCTGACGAGTCGCCCGGCGGGCTTTTTGATAGGCATCTTTGCCGTTGGGCAGCCGAAAAGGACCAACCCGCGGCAGCCCTTCAATTATCAAGCTAACCGTATTGGCCCGATCGGGAGGTCGCAGGGCCGGGCTGTTTTTTCGCCGCCAGGGAGACCGTGACGACAGATGATGATAGAAAAGCCGCTGGCCATCTTCTATACCGGCGATTCCATGCCGATCTGCCAGGCCACCATCGAACTGCGGCCGCAGACCCATCCAAACCGGCTGGAACATCAACGGCACAGCGCAAGCAGCATGGATTGCCTTGGCCAATGAACCCGAATCGATCACCCGGGTACTCCGAGTCAGAAGATCGAAAGTCGAAACCGCCAAAGGCCAGCGACATTCCTTGAAATCATCCACCCCCAGCAAGCTTTCAAGCTTTTTTCGAAAGCGGCGGCCGCGCAGCAAACCCAGACCAATAAAAGGGTCCCAGAAATCCTCGCGCTTCATTCTCAGCAGGACAGCGGTGATTTCCCTGGCGTCAACTCCGCTGGCCCAGGCCCCGGCCACTAGCGCCCCGGCACTCGAACCGGCCAGTTTAACCGGAAATAGTTTTTCTTCCTCTAACACACTGATCATCCCGCAATGGGCGAAGAACCCGAAAAAACCAGATGATAAACCCAGCGCGAAAGAATCTCGCTGCAACCACTCGCGCAGACTGGGAGCCTGTTCGGATTGGGTCATGGACTATCCAATACTCTCGCGGCTTCTTTGACTGCTTCTGAAAAAGTCGGATGGGCGTGAATAGTGCGGGCCAGGTCGCCTACGCTGAGATCGTGCTGCATGGCAAGCACGGCTTCGGCAATTAGTTCTGAAGCACACGGCCCGACAATGTGTACTCCCAATAACCGATCGGTTTCTTTGTCCGCTAGTATTTTCACCATGCCCTCTGGCTGGCCGGCGGCGATCGCGCGAGCGTTGGCGGCAAAATAGAAACGGCCGGATTTGTAGTTGAGCCCCTCGGCTTTACATTGCTCTTCGGTCTTACCAACCATGCCAAGCTCAGGCTGGGTGTAAACCACGCCAGAAATCACATTATAGTTGACCTCAGTCCGGCGACCGGCCAGTGTTTCCGCCACGGCGACACCCTCTTCTTCGGCCTTGTGAGCCAGCATCGGCCCGCGGATTAGATCGCCGATGGCATAAATGCCCGCTACCGAAGTCTGCAACTTCTCGTCGACATCCAGGCGGCCGCGGTCATCTAATGCAATTCCCAGCCGCGCAAGCCCCAGATTCTTTGTGTTTGGTTTTCGGCCAACAGC
Source organism: Deltaproteobacteria bacterium (assembly GCA_019307065.1). Lineage (GTDB taxonomy): Bacteria > Myxococcota > B64-G9 > B64-G9 > B64-G9 > JAFDKH01. The sequence continues at coordinate 2,287 of JAFDKH010000011.1, read as the reverse complement.
CGATAAAACACAATCGCAGGTTAGTTCGGTTGTCAGCTTCTTTTTGTCTTCGAGGACAACTTTCACTTTCGAACCTGACCGCTCGGCCGAGATAACCTGGCTGCCGACGAAGAACTCCAGGCCCTGATCTTTCAAGGCCCGCAACAACAATCGCGAAGCCAGCTTGTCGGCCATGGGTGCAATCTGAGGCAAAAGTTCCACGATAGTAACTTTTGCACCCAGGCGCTGCCAGACTTGACCCAGTTCCAGTCCAATCGCGCCGGCACCAACTACCAGCAGGTGTCCGGGCACCTGCTCAAACGAAAGCGCTTCGTCGGAACTGACAATCGTTTTACGATCGAAGGGCAGACTCGGCAGTTCAATCGGTAGCGAGCCGGTCGCCAGCAAGATGTACTTGGCGGTTATCTCTCTGGAGCCGCCCAGACTCTCGACGGCAACCTTGTTCTTGTCAATCAGGCTCCCGCGGCCGTGCAGCACGTTGACCTTGTGCTTCTTCATCAGTTTGTCAATCCCGCCGGTCAGCTGCGCGACTACTTTTTCCTTGCGCTTATGCAGGGCGGCCAGGTCCAGATCAACCTGGCCGATGGTCAGCCCATGCTCGGAAAGATCGCTGGTAGCCTGTGCAAACAAGTGGCTGGATTCCAGTAAGGCCTTTGATGGAACGCAGCCCACCCGCAGGCAAGTTCCGCCCAGGGCCGAATTCTCGTCGACCAAGGCTACCTCGAGGCCCAGCTGAGCCGCTCTGATGGCCGCCTGATAGCCACCTGGTCCGGCGCCAATTACAATAAGATCTGTCTTGTCCACGTTTTGATCTCCAGTGTCAGTCTGGAGATCTAATCATGGTCGTAAACGGTTATCAAATAGTGTTTGTTTTAGTAATCGCTGGTCATGATGAACAGCGGCTTGGAGTCGAAACTAGTGTAGATCGGCCGCAGGCGGTCTTTGTTGTAGTACTTCTCGACATCGACAACCTTGCTGGGTCCGTCGACGACCTCCAGGGGTACGTTATCATAGCGGCCATTGCGCAGACTGACCAGGCGACCGAAGTGCTTGCCGAGAATCAGGTCGAGCGCCAGGTTACCGAAAGCCATCGGCACGATAGAGTCGATCGCGTCAGGATCGCCGCAGCGTACCAGATAACCGAGGCGCTGGTTGATCACTCCGATTGACTTTCCGATTGTCGAGCATTTCGGCGCCAATTCTTTGACCTTCGAGGATACCAGGTCACCGATCCCGCCGAGTTTGCGGTGCCCGAAAGCGTCGGACTCGATTCCATCAAAAACCATGTCGGCTTCGCCTTTGAATGTCGAGCCCTCAGACACCAGGCATACCGAATAGCTGCTGGGATGCGTGAAACGATCTTCACAGAGTAATTCGGTCAAGCGTTCGACGTCGAAGCGATATTCAGGAACCAGGCAGCGGTTGGCCGCCCCGGCCATGGTCGGCAGCAATGATGTGAAACCGGCATAGCGGCCGAAGACTTCGATGATCAAAAAGCGTTCATGCGACCCGGCCGAGGTTCTCAAGGCGTGGGTCATCTCGATCGTTCGAGTGACACATGTTGAAAAACCGATACAATAGTCGGTCCCGGGAACATCGTTATCCATTGTCTTGGGGATAGCTACAACCGGAACACCCTCTTTGCGCAGCCGTGAACCATAGCTGAGCGTGTCATCGCCGCCGATTGGAATCAAATAATCGATTTTTAGATAATCGAGATTCTTCAAGATATCCGGAGTGAGGTCGTTGATGTCTGCCTTGTACTTGTCCTTCAATTGCATAGGCACATCAATCTTTTTTACTTTGGCCGGATTGGTCCGCGACGAATGTAGAAAAGTTCCCCCGCTGCGACCTACCTTGTTGACCAGTTCTTCAGTCAACTCCAGGAAACAATGGTGGTCGTTTTTCTTTTCACGTGTGATATCAGTCAGCCCGCCCCAGCCGCGCTTGAAACCGATTACCCGGTAACCTTCTCGAATAGCTCGAATGGTTACCCCCCTGATAGCCCGATTCAACCCGGGTACGTCTCCGCCACCGGTCAAGATCCCGATCGTACCTTTTTTATTTTTCATGTTTCGGTTCCTGTTATTTTTTTTCTTGTTGTTAATGAATCGTTCAATGCTAATTTTGCATGTCTTCGATTTGTCGCTGCTCATCCTCAACCGCCTGCCTCTCTAGATGTGAACCCCCATTTTATGTCTAACGGCAAGGTATGATGAAACAGTCAAAGCCTGGCGTCAAGATCGAAGTGTACAATTTAATAAATATAGCAACTCTGGCAACAAGC
>JAFDKH010000104.1 GCA_019307065.1 Deltaproteobacteria bacterium | reverse complement strand
TAATGATTTAGAAACAAACGCTTGTACAGGACACATTAGCAGCTCTTTGGCGATTCAAACCGACGGTGGTGCAGGCCACCGTGGATGCGAAATCACGTCTTGAGCTGTGTCAAACACCGCCACCTACAATAAGCCCGTGAAATTTGAATAGAACCGATCAAACCTGCTCCGACCCCGGTGGTCATTGAACAAGCGCAGAGCTAGTGATAGGCTATCCTGAAGAGGAATCTTGGGGAGTTTCAGGTGTGGCCAGATGACCCGGCAAAAGCCACAGGTTTGGTACAAGAAACTACATTGGCAAATTTTGATTGCCATGCTGCTGGCTATTCCTTTCGGATTGCTGACCGGCCCTGAGGGCGCCAATGCGGTCGGCTGGATGGGCGAGTTGTTCCTGCGGCTTTTGAAAATGGTCGTGGTGCCCTTGATTCTATTTTCAATCGTTTCGGGAGTAACCGGGGTCGGCACGCTCAAGGGAGTCGGGCGGGTCGGGCTGAAAACAGTCATCTACTACTTGCTGACTTCCTCGCTGGCCATTTTTGTCGGGCTGGTTTTAGCCAACGCAATCCATCCGGGCGACCCGAACCTGCTGCAGCTGGCCGAACAGCCCCAGGGAATCGCAGGCCAGGCGCCCTCGATCAAAGAACTTTTATTCCGGATGGTGCCCGAAAACCCGATCGAAGACATGGTTTATTCAGGAGAAGATCCGCATCAGGGCCCGAATGTGCTGGGAATAATATTTTTCGCGATTTTGTTCGGGGCCTGCATCCTGGCCTTGCCCAAAGAGCGCCGCAAAAGAATGACCAGCATGTTCGAGACTCTGTTTGCGGTCATGATGAAAATGACCGGCTGGATCATAATGCTGGCCCCCCTGGGGGTCTTCGCCCTGCTGGCCGAAGTGGTTGGCACAACCGGCTTCGACGCTTTCGCGGCGCTGGGATGGTACATGCTGACCGTCTTTTTGGCTTTGTTTGTACATGCCTGTATAACCCTGCCGCTGATTTGCATATTCTTGGCGCGCCGCAACCCCTGGCGCTTTGCGCGGGTGATGTCTCCGGCTTTGGCAACCGCCTTTTCGGCGGCTTCTTCGAATGCGGCTTTACCCTTGACCATGGACTCGGCCGAAAAAGGGGCCGGGGTGCCCAATCGTATATCGAGTTTCGTGTTGCCCCTGGGGGCCACGGTCAATATGGACGGGACCGCCTTGTACGAATGTGTGGCGGTTTTGTTCATCGCCCAGTGTTACGGAGTCGAGCTGTCTTTCGTGCAGCAGCTGGTGGTCATGCTGACGGCCTTACTGGCCAGTATCGGGGCGGCCGGGATACCGCATGCCGGGCTGGTTATGATGGGGATCGTACTCGGCGCGGTTGGTCTGCCGCTACACGGGATCGGCATGATTTTGGCCGTCGACCGAATTTTGGATATGTGCCGCACGACGGTCAATGTGTTTTCGGATTCGATTGGGGCCGCCACAATCGCCCGCCTGGAGGGCGAACCGGTGCGCTGGCCACAAGATGAAATAAACCCATTGGGGGAGAGTGGAACAAATGAAAAAGCTAGCTAAGCTATTAATGCTTTCGGTCCTGGTGACCGGATTGGCTGCCTGTGGCGGAGAGACAACCATAGAAAACCCCTGTACCGAAACCGACGGCGGGACCGGCTGTCACTCGGGCTTTTCGTGTGTCGACGGCAGCTGTATCTGCAATATCGGCTGCTCGCCGGGGTTTCATTGCGTATACGATCCGGTTTCCGACCAGGCGGTCTGTGTCAAGAATACCAATCCCGACGGCGGCACGGTCGATTCCGATTCGGACGGCATCCCCGACGACGGTGACAACAGCGGCCAGTCGGGCGATAACCCTTGCTCGGGCGGTTCGAACGTTGATTGTGACGACAACTGCCCGCTGAACCCGAACCCGGCCCAGGACGATCTCGACGGCGACGGCCAGGGCGATGCCTGCGACAACGATAACGACAACGACGGGGTAGCCGACGCCCAGGACAATTGCTGGGACGGCAACCCGCAGAATCCCGACAACTACAACCCCAACCAGATCGACACCGACGGCGATCAAGATGGCAACGCCTGCGACGACGACGACGACGGCGATACGGTGCTCGACGCCGTCGACAACTGCCCCCTGGTGGCCAACCCCGATCAGACCGATGAAAACAATAACGGGGTCGGCGACATTTGCGAAACCGACCGCGACGGCGACGGGATCGACGACGATGTCGATAACTGCCCGGATGTGCCCAACCCGTTACAGGGAGACAGGGATCACGATGGAATAGGCAACGAATGCGATCCGGATCTTGACGGCGACGGGGTCCCGAATGTGAGCGATAACTGTAGGTGGCACGTGAACCCAAACCAGGAAGATAACGACGGGAATGGGGGCGGTGATGCCTGTGATCCCGATGACGACAACGACGGCCTCTGTGATCCGGGCGTGGAGCACGATGACTGTACAGGCTCTGACAACTGCCGCCTGGTAGCCAACCCCGGTCAGGAAGATAGCAACTCAGACGGGATCGGCGATGCCTGCGACGCCGACGGCGACCGGATTACCGACGAGCGCGACAACTGCGTCAATACCCCCAATCCCGATCAGTGGAACAACGACCGCTGGTTCGAGTTCGGCGACCTTTTAGGCAACGCCTGTGACCCCGACGACGACAACGACGGTGTTTTAGACGTCAACGACAACTGCCCGCTGGTGCCCAACACCGATCAGGCCCTGCCCGACGGGGGCGGCACCCTGGGTGCGGCCTGCTACACCGACTACGACGGCGACGGAGTGCCCGACGAAGACGACAATTGCGAGATGGTCTACAATCCCAATCAGGAAAACTCAAACGCAGATAATGTCGGCGACGCCTGCGACCGGGATGCCGACGGGGCCATAGACACCGATGACAACTGCCCCGACACCGAAAACGCGAACCAGTCAGACAGCGACAACGACGGGCTCGGCAACGCCTGCGATTTTGACGACGACGACGACGGTATCTTAGACGACGACGACAACTGCCGCACGGTCAGCAACCCGGACCAACTCGACTCTGACGACGACGGCCAGGGTAACAAGTGCGACCCGGACGACGACAACGACGGGGTCTGCGACCCGGGCGAGAGCGACGATGATTGTGTCGGTTCGGACAACTGCCCGCTGGTAGCCAACTTCTATCCGGCCTGCACAGAAAACGCCGAATGCGTCGATGCCGGCGGCACCTGCGATACCGATGCTTCTTTGTGCGTCGGGCAAGTCGACGTCTGCGCCGACGATCGCGACGGCGACGACATTCCCGACGCCAGCGACAACTGCCCGGATGACCCCAATACCAATCAGGCCAACGCAGACAGCGACACCCTCGGCGACGTTTGCGACAACTGTCCGGCTGATGATAATGAAGCCCAGACCAATTCCGACACGGATAGCTTAGGCGATGACTGTGATAACTGCCCGGCCGTCGAAAATGAGGCCCAAACCAATTCCGATACTGACGCTCTCGGTGACGCGTGCGACAACTGCCCGGCCGTCGACAACGACCAGACCAACAGCGATACCGATGCCTTCGGCGATGCCTGCGATAACTGCATAGCTATCGACAACGACCAGACCAATTCCGATACGGATATCTTCGGGGACGCCTGCGACAACTGCTTAGCCGTCGACAACGATCAAACCAACTCGGACAGCGACTCGCATGGCGACGACTGCGACAACTGTCCCAATGACGACAACGAAGATCAGACCAACTCCGACACTGACGGCGACGGGGATGTCTGCGATCTCGACGACGATGACGACACAATTCTCGACGACGGTGATATCAGCGGGACTGAGGGCGATTTCAAGTGCCCCGACCAGGTTGTAGTCGATTGCGACGATAACTGTCCGATCGATGCCAACCCGCTCCAGGAAAACTCGGATGCCGATACTCACGGAGATGCTTGCGATAACTGCCAACTTGTTGATAATGAGGATCAGGCCGACAGCGATGATGATGGAATCGGCGACGCCTGCGAGTGAAAAATGGACTGGGAAGAGAAAACAAAATCAAGATCGGGCCAGGAGTCATACGACGATCTGGTCAAGGACGAGATCTCATTCTCGAAGGCCACCGGCTATGACAAGGAAATGACCGCCGTTGTTCCCCTGGCGCAACTGGCCCGCCGCGAAGAAGAACGTCTCAAACGAATCGAAAGCCAGGGCCGGGCAGACCAAGAGGCCCCCGAAGAAAAGCAGCGCGTAATTCCAGTCGGCGAGATAATCGACGTCCTGCGGGCGGCCCGCTCGGTCGAGGAAGTCGCCGGCGTGCTGGTGGAGATGGTTGCCAACCTGGTTCCCCGGGTTTTATTGCTTTGGGAGAAAAATGACGTGCTTTACGGTTTTGCCTCGCGGGGCATGGGCCTGGAAGAGGTGAAACTACTGACGATCGAGCTGCCGCGCGAGATTCTCAGGGATCTTACCTGTCTGAACCTCGACCTGGATTCCTTTCGCGGCCCGCCGCGCATGACTGACATGGTCAAACGCCTTTATGAAATTTTAGGCGGCAAACCCAAAGAAGTCTTGGTGGTGCCTGTTTATGTAACTCCAGAAGATCGTTGGATTTTATATGGTGACAACTTCAACGATGCGCTGCCGGCTTTCGAGCTGCGATTGGTTGAAGTGATTGTTTCCAGAGCCGGGGCCCGGGCCGACCTGCTGATGGACGGCAAGACCTGGTGAGCGCCCGCCATTAGATCAACTATCGTATCTATACGTCAAACTTAGTAAAAACGGAGCGAAGTTTGACCCCACTAGATCCATAAACTACAATGGAAAATTGACACTTTTGCCAGGAAGTTAGATGGTTTTTCGGCCCAACACATTTGGAAAGTACGTGCTTCTGAAGCGCATCGCCATTGGGGGAATGGCTGAAGTGTTTCGGGCCAAGGCTTTCGGGGCTGAAGGGTTCGAGAAGGTCGCCGCAGTCAAGCGCATGTTGCCGCATTTGTCCAGTGACAATCAATTCGTTGATATGTTTATCAATGAGGCCAAGCTGGCGGCCAACCTGAACCACGCTAATATCGTCCAGATATACGATTTCGGCTGTATCGAAAACCTGTATTTCATCTCGATGGAATATGTGCACGGCAAGGATATTGCCGACCTGATCCGGGTTCTGCGGGAGAGGAACCTGACTACTCCGACGGAACTGGCATGCCATGTTTTCATCGAGATTCTCAACGGCCTCGACTATGCTCATCGCCTGATAGATCCCTATGGAGAGCCGGTCAAACTGATTCATCGGGATATGTCACCGCATAATATCATTTTATCCTACGAGGGCGAGGTCAAGCTGGTCGATTTCGGGATTGCCAAGGCAGCTTCCAGCACCGTGCATACGACCGGAGGTGTTCTCAAGGGCAAATATTCATACATGTCTCCCGAACAGGCCCACGGACTGCCTCTCGATCACCGCTCGGATATTTTCTCGCTGGGAATCTGCTTCTATGAACTCTTGACTTTAACCAAGATGTTTCATGCTGACAGCGACTTGGCGGTTTTAGAAAAGGTACGCGAGACTGATTTCATCCGCCCGTCCGAGATTAACGACTCGATCCCGGACGAACTAGAAGATATCTTGCTCAAGGCCCTGGAGAAAAATCCCGACGACCGCTACGCAACCGCCGCAGAATGGCGCGATGAGCTCGAGCAGTTTTTGTTCAGTAACAACCTGCATTATTCAACTTCGTGGTTGGCCGGGTTCATGCGGGAAATCTTTCGAGAGGTTGTCGAACGCGAGCAAGACGAGTTTGCCGAAGACGCTGCAGTTGTCCACAAGTTGCGCTCGGAAGCCAGACGAGCAGCGCGCCTGGACTCGACTCCGCTGGTCGGCCCGGATACGGTCGTGATTAAAAAAGGCAGCGGAGTTTCAGATGCCGAAATCGAAGATACTTCTGTCAGACAAGATACCATCAGAGAAGAATCATTCGATTCGGATACTTTCACCGACCAGTCGTTGTCGGAAGAAGTCAGCGGACCGATTGAAATCAGTGATGACGAGGTCATGGAAATAGGCCAGCCGGATGAAGACGACGATGAGAACTACCTGGAGACCGCCAAGCTGGACCGACCAAACCCGGTCGTATTCAGACAGATAGAAAAAGCGCTGGCCGCAAAAAAGAAAAACAAAGCCCGCTCGGCGGCCAGAGCGCGCGGGCCCATTCGCGAGGTCGGCGGCCCGGATAGCGAGAACACTTTTTCTGATGATGATACCGACAAGGAAAAACGAGACGCTTTGAGGTTCTTGATGGATTCGACCGAACCGGAGCGCTCGGACAGTGCCTCGCAGCCTTTGGACATGGGTGAATTCGACAAAGAGCGTTCAACCATGCCGCAAAACGGTCCTGACATGCGGCCCCTCGGGCCTCAGACTCAGCCCGAGGGTGAGCCGCTTTCGTCGTCATCGCGAGGATTTCCGTTCGGGATTTTGTTTTCGGTACTTCTAGTGGCGGTTGTGATTGGCGGAGTGGCGGCTTTCGTCTTTCACAATAACGACGATCAAAAACCGCAGACTGACGGCGGAGTGAATACTGCAGTCACAGGGCCGGATACAAAAACCGAAAGCCTCGATGCTTCAAAGCCCGAAGTGGTCAAAAAGGCAGAAGAACCCGCGATTCTTTCGTCGCTCGATGCCGGCCAGCCGACCCTACAGGGCGCAGACCAAAAGCCGTCCCCCAAAGAAACTATTGCCGAAGCCAAAGACCCCAAAACAGTGCCCAGGGAAGTCGAGCCAAAGATAGTCAAAACCCCGATCAAGCCGCCTGTTAAAAAGAAAACCAGGCCGCCCAAAAGGCGCAAGAAACGCAGAAAACGGCGCCGTAAAAAAGTAGTCGCCAAAAAACCCAAGGCCGAGAAGGGTTTTGGCAAGGTCGATGTCGGCGTTCCCGCCGGATGGGCGTTTGTCTATATCGATGGGGTCAAGGTACGCACAACCCCACTGTTGAACTATCGCCTCAAGGCCGGTCGACATGTGGTCGAACTCAAGGACGGAGAAGGCAACATCATTCACCGCTGGAATATCCGCCTGAGGGCCAACGGCAAGGTAAAACTTCTGCATCAATGAACGAGCCCAAGACAGGTAAGTTTCCTCGCTTGCCCGAGGATATCACCAAGCGGACCGTATTTATCTCAGAGAGTCAGGATTTCAAGCTACTGCGTGCCAGCCGGCTGGTGGTGGTCAAGGGCGCCGACTTGAACAAAGAACTGATTGTCGAAAAAGAACGGGTCACAATCGGCCGTTCGAGTATCAGCGACCTGTCTATTTCCGACAGCTCGGTTTCGGGTCTGCATTGTGAGTTACTGACCGGGCCAAACGGCCATTTACTAAGAGATCTGGGCAGCACTAACGGCATTTTCATGCTGGGCCATCGGGTGCGCGAGGTTTTTTTACGACCCGGCACGGAGTTTCAAGTAGGCAATAACTTGTTGCGCTTCGAGTCGCTGAATACCATGGTGAAAATACCGCTGAGCGCCAAGAACCACTTTGGGCAGGCCCTGGGAAGTTCTGTCAAAATGCGCGAGATCTTCGCCCTGCTCGAGCGAGTGTCGACTTCGGATTTGGCCGTCCTGCTGCGGGGCGAAACCGGGACCGGCAAGGAATTGCTGGCCTCCGGAATCCATATGTATTCTTTCAGGAAAAACCGACAGTTTATCGTTCTGGATTGTGCCGCGACCCCGGCCGACTTGATCGAGAGCACTTTATTCGGTCATGAAAAAGGCGCATTTACCGGTGCCGAGCGGACTCGCCGGGGTGTCTTCGAGCAGGCCAGCGGCGGGACTCTGTTTATTGACGAAGTCGCCGAACTGAGCCTGGCCCTGCAGCCCAAGCTGCTTCGGGTGCTCGAACAGCAGGAAGTTCAGCGGGTCGGCGGGATTAGTCCCCGCAAGGTGGACGTGCGCATTGTGGCCGCTACCCATCGCGATTTGTGTACCATGGTCGACCAGGGCCTGTTTCGTGAAGACTTGTTTTATCGGCTATCGGTTGTCGAGGTAAACATTCCGCCCCTGCGCGAAAGGCCCGAAGATATCCCTTTACTCTGCGAGCGCTTGCTCGACCAGGGCGCCAAATTGCGTGAACCGTCGGGCCGCACGGTTTGTAAAGATCTTGATCAAGATGCCATGGTTCTGTTGCAGGCACATTCCTGGCCGGGCAACGTTCGCGAGCTGTCCAACGTGCTGGAGCGGGCCCAGCAGTTGACCGAAGGCGATATAATCGGCAGCCGTGATCTTAACCTTGACCCGGCCGGACAGGCGACCGGGGCCGACTGGACTGTTGATTGGCGAGCTCCTTATAAAGAAGCCAAGGCGGTACTCCTCAGTCAATTCGAACGGCGCTATCTGATCGGGCTGATGGATGAATGTGACGGAAACCTCAGTCTGGCTTCGCGCAAGGCCGGGCTGGCCAGGCACCACGTGCGTAATTTGTGTCGTAAGTATTTAATACGCTGCGGGGCCGATTCCGCTTAAATACCGAATACTTCTATTATGTCGATGCCTCTAATTTCTGTTGTAGTGGCGGGGTTTACCCCCGCCTGCAATGCTCGAGCGAAAGGGCGGGCATGAAGCCCGCCCCTACGGGATGATTTATTGACTTGCTTTCTCTTGAATCGCTATTATGAAGCTCCGAAGGAGAAAGTCGTGAAGCGCTCGGCGTTGCTGGTTTGCGTGTGTTTACTTTTTACAGCGATTGGTTTGCCTGAAGCTATGGCCCAGGGCACAGCCAGAAAGGCTTCAGTAACCATCCTGCCGTTTCCGGCTCGAGATGTACCGCCCAGCGATATGGATCACATTCTGGCCACAATGGCCCAACAGGTTCGTTCACTCTATCGCGTTCGAGTTCTTTCGGGCCGGGCCGTCGGCCGCTCCGTTTGGGGCACCCTGGGTAGCGGGCTCGAAGAGGCCGCCATGCGTTTTACTTCCAAGGTCGATGAGGGCAAGCGGGCTTACCAAAGCCTGAAGGTCAGTAAAACTATCAAGGCCATGAAAGAAGCTCAGCGGCAAGAGGAGTTTTGCGGTCCGGAAATTCGCGATACGACGGCGCTGACCGACTTGCATTTGTATGCCGGCCTGGCCTTGCTGGCTATCGGGGATAAGGCCAAGGCCGCCGAAGAGTTTCGTCAGGCCATCGCCCAAAATAATGAACTTAGCCTGTCGACCAAGCGCTTTCCGCCGGATGTGATCAAGGTCTTTAATCAGACCAAGCGGCGGGTTCTAAACGGCAAACCGACTATGGTGACCCTGGTTTCCAAGCCGCCCGGCGCGACTGTCTACATTGACGGCCAGACTCGCGGAACTACACCGATCCATGCTACGCCCTTGTATGCCGGACGTCACTTCATCCGTTTTCAACTGGAGGGCTATTCGCCCTGGACGATCAATCTGCCGGATGGAGCTCCGCCAAGTGAGATTAAGGCCTTGATGGTTCCTTTATGGGCCGGCGATCCGCCCGAAGACATTCTAGCGGCAGGCATTTCGGATGAGCAGATGGACGAGTCGGTCCTGTCCAGCATGAGGCTCCTGGCCGGATTTTTCCAAGCTGATGCGCTCGTGCTTGTCTCGGTTTCGCGGGAGAATCAAGACTATCACCTGGGGGTCAGGCTGTATGTTGTTCGACCCGAGGTCGTCTCACGCGCGCGCTTGTTTAATTTAGGCTCCAATCTTGGCGGGTTCGATAGGAAGATCAAAGGAGTTGCCAGCACATTCAAGGCCTTGAAAAGGGTTAGCGGCAAAGCATATGTTGCCGGCCACACAGTTGGCGACAACAACGAAGGGCGAAAGGATTACCTGCCCGACCCGAATGGCGGCAAAGACGACCCAGTCGGCGTGACTACGACAGGTACGAAATGGTATAAAAGTTGGTGGTTCTGGACGATCGTTGGAGTTAGCGTGGCCGGGACAGCCACTGGTCTGGCATTATGGATGTTACAGCCCGAAGAGCGCTGGACTTTGGTGGTTCAGCCCCACTTGTAATTATGTACCGCCTGGCCCCTAAATTTTTGATTGTGTTGGCCTTGCTTGGCGGTTGCGGTGCAGAGACAACTCAGGCCGTCTTGACGATTATCGAAGGGGACGACAATATGCCCTGCTTGGGAGTACGTCGTTTCAGGGTGACCGCGTTTGAGAACGAAGTCGACGGCAAATCAGTTGAAGTCTTCGGTGAGTACTACGACAGTGATGGACGCTGCAACTTGCCGGCCGGCCTGCTGCTGGAGCTTCCCGATCTACCTTATTCTCAGCGAATGTGGATTTTAGTCGAAGGATGCGATTCGAGTGAAAAACGAAGAATGTGTATGGGACAGACCGATGTCTTAGCGGCCGAGAATGTCAAGAGCGGCGACCTTGGTAAACTGACTTTGCAACGTGAACGCATATCGGATGAGTATCCGATCGGGACGTTGGTAATTAGCGAACTGCCTGAATTGACGTCATTCCCAGAGATCGACCGGCTGGTTTTTATCCTCAACGCGGGGACTCCAGGTTACATAAATGGAAGTCTCAAGCGCAATCCACAAAAAGACTGGAGCGAAATGAAAATTGTTCTTTCCAGTCTGGTTCCGCGTTTGGGAAATAGTATCCACATTGTGGCTTACCAGGGCACCGATCAAATGGCGACCTGGGAAGCCGAAGATCCGTTCGACATCCTGGAGGGGGAGATGTTGTTCGATGTAGTCATGAAAAGAACAGGGACATGAAGACTCAAATTAATATGTTTGCCTTGGGTTTGATACTAGCCCTGGCCGGCTGCGGAGGCGGCAAGCCGGAAGTCTGGCTGGTAGTAAACGAAGACGGCTCGCGCCCTTGTATGGGGGCTTCACATTTACGGGTCAAGGTAAATCTACCCGGCCAACAACCGGATGTTGTGACCTTTGACGAGTTCGGTCTTTTCTTCAGTATCGATCAATTGAGTTGTACGATCTTTGACGAATTCCGCTTTCCCGACTTGCCGCTGGGGACAGATATTTCATTAGAGTTCAGCCTGTCCGACTCGACCACCGAGGATAAAGGAGTTCTGTCAATAGCCACCAGTAACTCCTTCGACATCTCCGGGGGCTCGCCGATTCAGGAAGTCTATGTCGATCTATATCGCCGGCCGGGAGTTTCGCAAGGCACTCTGGTGGTCATCGAGCCCAGCGATTGGGGTAATATCGCCGCCGGGATCCAGAGCCTGCAATTCAGGATCACCAAGCAGGGTGACACGCAACCGATCCGGGCCTACTACATAACCTATGACCCGGTCTCGCGGCCGGAGCCGTTCCCCTTGATTATCTCGAACCTTCCCGCTCCGGATAGTATCGAGCAATATACTTTTCTGCTCGAAGGAATGGATGGGCAAGAGCCGCCGCAGGTCCTGCGCCCTTGGTCCGGAGATGTTTGGCTAATCAAAGACGAAGTGTCTTTTCTGACATTTTAACAATTAATTCAGGGTATCTGTTTAATAAGCTTTACAGTCTTGCCGGCTTCAATCTTGATGGTCACATTGAGGGTTTTGCCGTCTTGGGTTTTGAAGGTTACTTTATGGATACCGGCGGTCAGGGCGATTTTCTTTTTGGCCGGGATGGGGGTCCATAGGCCGGTGTCTTTGCCGTCGATAATTACCTTGGCCCATGGTTTGGAATTGGCGATCAGGTAACCCTTGCTACCTGCGCGGGGCGTGGATTTTTTGGCGCTGGGCTTAGCCGTCAGGGCGGCCTTGATTTGGACTTTTTTTCGATTGCCTTGCTTTACGCCCTGAAAGAAGGGTTTGAAGCCGGTCTTCTTGAGGACTACGAAATAGTTTTTCTTGGGGTTGAGCCCGGCGATGGCTTTGGGGGTCTTGCCGGATTTCTTGCCATTTAGCAAAATCTCGGCCCCGGAGGGGGTGCTGGAGATCGACAGGCTGAAACCCCTGGGCGCTGAGGCTACAATTCTTTTCTTCTTTTTCTTGGGCGGTTTGGGTTTGGGCTCGGGCTTGGGCTTGGGTTCGGGCTTGGGTTCGGGCTTGGGTTCGGGTTTGGGTTCGGGTTTGGGTTCGGGCTTGGGTTCGGGCTTGGGCTTGGGCTCGGGCTTGGGTTCGGGCTTGGGCTCGGGCTTGGGCTCGGGCTTGGGCTCGGGCTCGGGGGCGGTCACTGCTGCAACCAGTGGTTTTTCTGGTTCGGGTGGCTCGGCAGGTTTCAGGCCGGCATCGACAGCCGTGTCCTCGACCGGATCTTTGGATAGATCAACGGCCAATACATTGTTTTCGTCCGGGGCCGGATCAGCGGGCTTGCTATCGGGCGGCAGAGCCTGATCGGGTTTTGGGTCTTTTGGTTTATCCGCCACGGGAGGCTTCATCGGCTCGATCTTGCCCGGCCCGGCGCTGGGTATGGAATCCTGAGATGGTTTGATGATCAGGAAGTAACCCGCGACAGCGGCCAGGCCCAGGCCGGCAATGAAGGCCAGTATGGCGCCCAGGGCGCTTTTTTTCTTGAGCGGCCCGCCGTCGGCCGACGGCTTGGGTCGTTGTTTCAGCGGTTCTGTGCCCGTCCGGCCCCGCCTGGGACGATCTCGGTTTTTTGCCCGTTCGCCCAGTCGAGTCTGGGCCGCATCGCCGCGATTAGTTCCTCCGCCGGGCCGCCGGCCGGCTTTTTGAGTTGATTTTTGGCGGGGTTGTTGCTTGGCGGAAATCCTGGCCACCGGAGTAATGGCGGGTCGCTCGACTGTTGGGGTCGGGCTCTCTTGATCGGGTTCCTGATCGTATTCGAAAGCCTCGGGAAGAATCATGGTCGCCTGGTGCTCATCCACTTCGACCGGCGCCTCTGGTTTGGGGACCGGGGCCGGCTCGCTGGTCTCGGTGTCAGAAGACAGGATTATCGTCGAACTGGATGCCTCGAGATTTTGAATGGTCGGCTCGGGCTCCGCTTCGGCTATCGGGCTTTGATCCTCTGACAGATCGTCTTCGAGAGCAGCATCGACCCAGGGATAGCCGCGTCGTCGAAAGATGGCCAGGCGTTCATTTTCGTCAGCGATTTTCTGGGCAAAGATGTCGCGCATAAATGCGGCCAGGCTCTTGGTGGTAATGAGTGAGCCGTCTTCTAAAAGAAACTTGGAGATGTCCTCTTGTAGATCGCTGGCCCAATCATAGCGTTCTTCCGGTTCGCGGGCCAGGGCGCGCATGACGATCGCTTCTAAGTCACTCGGGATCTTGCGATTATAGGTGGTCGGCGGGGCGATAATCGCGTTACGGACTTTTTCGAGCGTGCCAAAGTCACTTTCACCGCCGAACAGACGCTCGCCGGTCAGCATTTCGTACAATAAAATACCGAGCGAAAAGATGTCGGTGCGGTGATCCAGGGGCATTCCGCGAACCTGCTCAGGGGACATATAACCGAATTTGCCTTTGAGCGTTCCGGCGGTAGTCCGCCCCATTCGGTTCTGGGCTTTAGCGATGCCGAAATCGATCAACTTGATGCCGCCGTCGTACGAGATCAGGATGTTGCCGGGACTCACGTCGCGATGAATGATGCTCAGGCTGTTTCCGCGCGAGTCGGCTTTGCGATGAGCATAGTCGAGGCCCTCGCAAACCCGGGTGGTGATCAGGACAGCCAGCGGAATGGGCATTTTTTGTTTAGCACTGACCAGGTGATCGTATATCCGGGATAGATCTTTGCCGTGCACGAACTCCATGGCAATGAAGTAGTCGTTGTCCTCTTTGCCAAGTTCGTTGATTTGAACAATGTTCGAGTGATTGAGGGTCGAAGCGATTCGTGCTTCGTCTATGAACATAGTGATGAATTCGTCGTCTTCGGCCATGTGCGGCAAGATTTTCTTGATGATCAGCAGGCGCTCGAACCCGGCCGCACCGAAGGCCTTGGCCAGGTAAACCTCGGCCATACCGCCCACGGCGACTTTTTCGAGCAGATGATACTTTCCAAATGGTGCCGGTAGATCCAAAAATTCTCCTGCCTGTCAGTATTAGACGCACCAGGCTCTCGCAGGGGTTAATTCAACAATTCCTTACGATTCGGCGCCCAACGACTGGAAAAACATCGTAACATAGGCGAGATTGTGCGGCAAGAACGCAGACCGGTCGCAGCCGTAGAAAAGCTTGACATTGTAAGGGGTAACACTTAGTTTTCGGGTCCGAACAACTGTTTACAATAAGAGTTTCTCAAACATTACAGCGATAAGATCATGAACTATAAAAAGACTTTGAACTTACCCAAGACCGACTTTTCGATGCGGGCCCAGTTGCCCAAGCTCGAACCCCGCCTGCTTGATAAGTGGCAAGCCATGGACCTGTATGGCGAAATCAGGAAACAAGGGCAGGCTAAAAAGCCACGTTTCATTCTGCATGACGGTCCGCCCTACGCCAACGGGCATGTCCACCTGGGTACGGCCTTGAACAAAATTCTCAAGGATTTCGTGGTCAAATCGCAAACCATGATGGGAAAATACGCACCCTATGTTCCCGGTTGGGACTGTCATGGAATGCCGATTGAGCACAACGTAATCAAGGACTTGGGCGCTAAAGCCGTCGAGATGTCCAAACTCCAGATTCGCAAGCTGTGCCGCAAGTATGCCGACAAGTATCTGAATATCCAACGCGGCGAATTCATCCGACTCGGTTGCCTGGGTGATTGGTTCGACCCATACATTACCATGAGCAAGCAATACGAATCTGAGACCGTTGCGGCTTTGGGTGATCTGGTTAAGGGAGGTTTTGTCGAGCGCGGCCTGCGGCCGATCCACTGGTGTGGCACTTGTAAAACCGCCCTGGCCGAAGCAGAGTTGGAGTATCACGAGCACACTTCGCCGTCTATTTTCGTAAAATTCAAGCTGCGCGAAGATGACAAGAAAAGTGCGCAACTCGGGCTTGACTCTCAAGGCGCGGCGGTCCTGATCTGGACTACTACGCCCTGGACGATTCCGGCCAACCTGGCGATTGCGCTGCATCCCGAATTTCAGTACGTCTTTGTAAAGGTCAAGGACGAAACCATTTTGGTAGCCCATGATCTTCTTGAATCGGTCAGCCAGGCGGTCGGTTGGGAAAACCCCGAGATTGTTGCCAAGCTATCCGGCAAAGAACTGGATGGAATGCGTTGTGTCCACCCGATGTTCGAGCGGGATTCGGTTATCATCATGGCCGAGTACGTTACTCTGGAGGCCGGAACCGGCTGTGTTCATACTGCCCCGGGGCACGGGGCCGAAGACTTCGAGTCCGGCCAGAAGTACGGGCTCGAGATATTGTCACCGGTGGATGACGCCGGCCGCTTTACCTCTCAGGTAGCCCAATACGAAGGCCTGACGGTTTTCGAAGCCAACCAGCCGATTACCGAGCAACTCGAATCCAGGGGCGCCCTGGCAAGCCTGCAGACGATCACCCATTCTTACCCTTTCTGTTGGCGCTGTAAGCAGCCGGTTATTTTCAGGGCTACCGAACAATGGTTTGTCAATGTCGATGCCAACTCCCTGCGGCAAAATGCTCTGGCAGAAATCGACAAAGTCAAGTGGATCCCGCCCTGGGGCCGCCAGCGGATCTTCAACATGGTTGAAACCCGCCCGGACTGGTGCTTGTCGCGCCAGCGTTCCTGGGGAGTGCCGATTCCCGCGCTGCGTTGCCGGGCTTGTTCCAAATCCAGCTTGACTTCGGAAGTAATTTCAAAAGTGTGCGAGCTGGTTGCCGAGCGCGGAACCGACGTTTGGTATGAAGAACCAACCGAGACATTTCTGCCCGACGGCTTTAGCTGTCCGGAATGCGGCGCAAAAGATTTCGTCAAGGAAGAAGATATTCTGGATGTCTGGTTCGATTCTTCGGTCAGTCAGCGGGCCGTGCTCGAGCATCATAAAGACCTGTCCTGGCCCTGCGATTTGTACCTGGAGGCAACCGATCAGCATCGCGGCTGGTTCCAGGTGTCTTTACTTACGGCGGTAGGCACCCGCAATGCGGCACCCTATCGCCAGGTGTTGACGCATGGTCTAATTCTGGATGAGTCGTCGAAGAAAATGAGCAAGTCGTTGGGTAACGTGATTGCCCCCCAGGAAGTCATAGACAAATACGGGGCCGATGTGCTGCGTATGTTGCTGGCCTCGGTCGATTATACTTCGGACATCACTTTTTCGCGCTCGATGCTCGACCCGATTTCGGATGCCTATCGCAAGGTGCGTAACACCCTGCGCTTCATGCTGGGCAATTTGAAGGATTTCGATCCGGACCAAAACGGGTTGGCCGAGGATCAGCTCGAGGAAGTAGATCGCTGGATGCTGGCTCGCATGCGTGAGCGGGTCGCCAAGATTCGTGACGCTTATGCCGCATACCAGTTTCATGTCATTCACCACATGCTGCTGGATTTGTGCACAGTTGACCTGAGCGCTTTTTACTTGGACGTCATCAAAGACCGTCTGTATGTCGAAGCCGAGAACAGCCCAACCAGACGCTCGGCCCAGACAGCCATTTATCAGTTGACCAACGACCTGATTTGCTTATTAGCGCCGATACTGTCGTTTACGGCCGAAGAGGCCTGGGGTTATCTTCGAAAAAGCGAAGATAAAACAGACTCAGTCCACCTGGCTGAGTTGCCGGCCGGGCAGGCTCGCCCGGGCGACCAGGAACTACTTTCGCGCTTTGCCCGACTGCGCCGGATTCGGGCGGAGTTGAACAAGGCCATGGATGTGGTCCTCAAGGACGGCCTGGTTCGCTCGAGCCTGGATACCCGCGTGACAGTCTGTGCCGACGACGACACAGTTGTGTTTATCGGTTCGTTTATCGAAAAGCTGCCGGATCTATTCAAAGTTGTGGCGCTCGAGTTCAAAGATGATCTTTCGGACAAAGCATTTGTATCTACCGATATCGACGGCTTGAAGATTGAAATTATCAAGGCCAGCGAAGAAAAATGCGATCGCTGCTGGAACCGCCGGGAAGACGTCGGCCGGATTGCGGACAAGCCCGATTTGTGTGCTAGATGTATTGCCGTGATGAAAAGCATAGAAGAGTAAACCCAACAATAGGTAACTTATGAAACTGCCCGCCCTAAAAGGCAAAAACCTGATCATGGCCCTGACGGTGCCGCTAATAGTAATTTTCGACCAGGTCACCAAGGCCCTGGCGGCCAGTTATCTCAAGACGATCATTTTTGAAGCCAATCCGGCTGACCGCTATGTAACCGTGATCGACGGGTTCTGGCGCTTCAAATACACCGAGAATGCCGGGGCTGCCTGGGGTTTGTTCCGCGATGCATCGGCCGGGTTCCGCATACCTTTTTTTATCATCGTCTCGTTGGCGGCGATTGCATTTATCCTCTGGTTTTTCAAGAAACTCGAGTCGCATCAGAAACTGCTCCCCCTGGCGGTGTCGCTGGTGCTAAGCGGGGCAATCGGTAACCTGATCGACCGGGTAATTATGGGTAAAGTAATTGACTTCGTCGACTGGTACCTGGTGTTTGATGGACCGGTTGACTTGGGGCTGTTTACAATCATGGCCGGAGAAAAACACTGGCCGACCTTCAACGTGGCCGATGCGGCGATTTCGGTCGGAGTCGTTTTATTGATTGTCGAAATGTTTATCGGCAGAAAAAAGATGTCAGCTGCCGACTCCGAAGAGGCCGAGCAGGAAGAAGCAACGCCGCCAACTGAGGCAGAAACAGAATAGTTTGAAATTGTCGGATAATAACAATTTGAGCACTTTGGATCCAAATACATCGTACCAATTCCGTCATTCCGGCAAGTTTCTAGCCGGAATCCATATAGCGAAGACTGGGTCCCGGCTAGAGGCCTGCCGGGATGAC
>JAFDKH010000281.1 GCA_019307065.1 Deltaproteobacteria bacterium | reverse complement strand
CATGGGATCACTAGCTAGCGAGTCGATCAGATCTTTGCGTCCCAGAATTATCCCAGATTGCGGACCGCCAAGTATTTTATCACCGCTGAAACACACCAGATCAACACCCTGAGACAAGAACTCTTTGGCTATCTGAATATGCCCGAGATTCTGGGGCAGATCGTCAGCCAAGGTACCCCAACCCATATCCATCATCAGTGGAACTCGGTTCTCGCGCGCCAAAGTAACCAGCTCTCCAATCGGTGCGTCTTCGGTAAACCCGACCATCTCAAAGTTAGATCGGTGCACTTTCAAGATCATAGCCGTATCAGGACCAATGGCCTTTTGATAATCGGCCAGCCTGGTTTTATTTGTCGTGCCTACTTCGACCAGCTTGGCACCCGAAGCAGTCATAACGTCAGGAATCCGAAAGCTCCCACCAATCTCGACCAATTCTCCTCTGGAGACTATTACTTCTCGTCCGACAGCCAGAACCCTCAAACCCAAATAGACAGCCGCCGCGTTATTGTTTACCACCAGGGCATCTTCGGCACCGCTAATCTCAACCAGGATTTCCCGAACCGTGTCCATTCGTCTGCCGCGTTTTCCGGTGGCCAAATCCAATTCAAGGTTGGAATACCCGCAGGCTATATCAGCAACCTGTTGAGCGACTTCTTTAGACAAAGGCGAACGTCCGAGATTGGTATGCACTACAACTCCGGTTGCATTGATAACCGGCTGTAAAACGGGTCTATTCCAGGTCTCAATTGCCACGGCAACTTCGGCGGCTGCAACAGTTTCATGATCGTTGTTCCGATCGAATTCACCGGCTAAGATGTTCTTACGCTTGGCTTCAATAACTCGGCGGATTCCGGATATAACGATTTGGCGCGGATGCTGCTCGATCAACTGACGCAAGTCGGCCTGTGACAGGACCGCATCCACCGACGGTAATCGCCTCAGCAACTGGTTTTGATCGCCCAAAGGCCCGCTCCGCTGCAACTATAACCCTGTGATAATATTTCGCTTTCCAACCAAGGTCAAGAAAAACGGCCTAGAAACTTTAATTGCCCAGGCCAAAGCACAACCTGCCATCAACTTGCCGTACTATCCGGCCAGGTGATAGAAGTAAGGCGTGGATCTAAGCGCTCAAAGCGGGTTGTTGGCTGCCATCGTATCAGCGGCGGTAGCGATTTCGGTTCTTTTACGCGGCCGGCGAGTAATCGTCAACCGGCTTTTTTTGGTATTTTCAGCCAACTTGTTTGTCCATTTTCTGGCAGGATTCTTACACGTTTTCTCGGAAGCGTCTTTCTGGTTTCGCGTAGATCTGATTGCATCTGCCTTATTGCCGGTTTCTTCGTTACTGTTCTTCGGCTACTTCTTGTGGCAAGATCCTGTCGAAGCCCGACCGTATTTGAGAGCTGTCTATGCAGTCTCCGGAACATCTGTAGCTTTTCTCCTGACCCCCTGGAGCTACAACCAGATAACAACTGGGGCTGTGATAGCCTACGTGTTCTTTATCTTATACTTGTGCGCCTACCTGGTCTATATCCGTTTTAATGAACTGAAATCCCATCGGGAGCGGACTCGTCTACGCTACCTGTTAGTTGTAATGCTGGCGGCCGTTACATTCGTTTTATTCGGAATGCTACCCAGCCCTTTCGACTTCCTGCGAACATGGGGCGATCTGGTTTCTGTCTTCTTCCTGTATTTTCTCGGGCAGAGCCTGTTGAAAGATCGTTTGCTGGACATTCAGGAACTTCTGGGACGCGGGCTGGTACTCATGTCGGTCGCCTTGATTCTCGCCATTGTGTTCGGCGTCCTGGTTTTCATCGCTGGAGGATCTCCCGCAGTATCGTTGTTTCAAACTTTTGTGGCCTCTTTCGTAATATTGATTCTCTTCGAACCGCTTCGAGACAAAGTCGAAGGCAGCACCAACTTGTTGTTTTTCAGGGAAAGGTACGAGCTGCGCCGCACACTGGATGAGCTCAGACGCGAGATTGCAAACATCATCGATCTCAAGGCAATGACCAACGCAATCATGGACACTTTGTACGACAGAATGCGTATCAGTCAGGTCAGCATTTACTTTCAGGAGGACGGTGATGCCGGTTACCATTTGGCCAATCATCGTGGTCCAAAACCACCTGCGCGGATTGACGTAGCAACCCACCGTTCATTTTTCGAGCAACTCAAGAAAACCCCGACAGCTATTCTGGCAGAGACCTTCGATCGCTTCTTGGCTGACCATGGCACACTATCCGATGCCAAGCCGACCAAAGAAGTCAAAAATGCAAAACAAGTACTCAAAACTCTCAACCATCTTGGGGCCGGCATCTGTATTCCACTGGTTGGACAGAACGAAATTCTTGGCCTCTGGAATATCCTCGATGAATCGGGTGCAGTTGGGTATTCTACTGAAGAAATCTCCAAAATGATGGCTGTCGCCGAGCAAGCCGGCATCAACATCGAAAACTCAAAGATGTTCGAGAAGATCCGCGAGCGCGATCGCCTGGTTGTTTTGGGCGAAATGGCTGCCGGTTTAGCCCATGAAATCCGCAATCCTCTGGGAGCCATAAAGGGCGCTGCCCAGTATCTGGATCCTTCCGCGGTCGGCAAAGACGCCTCAGAGTTTTTGGAAATCATTATCGAGGAAACTGATCGGCTGAACCAGGTAGTAAACCAGTTCCTGGATTACTCCCGGCCGTTCCAGGCAATGCGTGAACCTACCGATATCAATCAAGTGGTCAATCACACGACTAGATTGCTGTCTCCGGGCTTCGAGGCGAAAAAGATCGAACTCAAACTCCAGCTACATACCGATCTACCCGAAATTCAGGCCAACGCTCAACAATTAACTCAGGTTCTGTTAAACCTGTTTAATAACTCGGTTGAGGCCATGGAAGAAGGCGGAACCCTGACAATTCAAACTAATTTGAGCAGTCAGGGACTAGGCTCGTGGGCCAAATCTTCTTCACAAACTTCTGCGGTAGAGATCCAGGTCTCGGATACCGGTCGCGGCATTCCACCAGAAACTCTTGATAAACTATTTGTTCCCTTCTTCACCACCAAGGAGCGTGGAACCGGTTTAGGCCTGGCTATTTCTCAGCGAATCGTCGAGCATCACGGCGGTGAAATCAGGATCCAATCAAAAGAGGGTCAAGGATCAACTTTTACAATTATGCTGCCGGGACAATCAGATTCAACTATTCCTTCCGATTCTGACATCGAAGACGACGAACTCCTTTCTGAACAGGAGAAAAAACGCTCGGGCGACTTGCCATTCCCCACCGAGCATAGTAGGGAGAAGTCATGAATGCCACAATCCTCGTAGCCGACGATGAACAAAATATCCGTCGGGTACTGTCCGCAACTCTTGCCAAAGAAGGCCATGAGGTTATTACTGCTCGGGATGGCGAAGAGGCAATTGCCCGGCTTAGCAAAGGCAATATTCATGTTGTGGTTACCGACCTTAAAATGCCCAAGGCTGACGGACTGCAAGTATTGGCCTATGTCCAACGAAACTTGCCTCAGGTTCCGGTAATCATCATTACAGCCCATGGAACAGTCGACAACGCTGTACATGCATTGAAATCAGGTGCTTTCGACTATATTACCAAACCTTTCGAAAAATCAGACCTGATCAACATTATCGCAAAAGCAGTCAAGACAGAGAACCTGGCCCGTCAGGATTTCCACCCTCCCCCAACCGAGCCAGGCCGTTATCGTATTATTGGTCAGTCGCAGAAGATGACGGCGGTTTATGAAATCATCGAAAAGGTCGCCGAAACCCCTTCGACGGTCCTGATAACCGGGGAAAGCGGAACCGGCAAGGAGTTGATTGCTGCGGCCTTGCACTATAACTCCTCCCGCAAAAAGCGCCCCTATATCAAGATAAACTGTGCCGCCATCCCCCGCGAACTCATGGAAAGTGAGTTGTTCGGTTACGAAAAGGGCGCCTTCACTGGGGCGGTTGGTTCTAAACCGGGCCGCTTCGAACTTGCTGATAGCGGTACTTTATTTCTGGACGAAATCGCCGAAGTTCCGATTGACATGCAGGTCAAAATGCTGCGTGCCATCCAGGAGGCTGAATTCGAAAGAGTCGGTGGTGTCCAGACCATTAGAGTAGATGTCAGGCTGGTAGTCGCCACCAACCGTGATTTACAAAAAGAGGTCGAGGTAGGTAATTTTCGAGAGGACCTTTTCTACAGGCTGAATGTTGTTCCTATTCACTTGCCGCCACTGCGTGAAAGAAAAGACGATATCCCGTTGCTGGTTAAGCACTTTATTGAGAAGTTCAACACCAAGCTTGACAGATCTGTCAAAGAAATCTCCAAAGATGCTCTCAATCTGGTAGTCAACTATCGCTGGCCGGGTAATATTCGCGAGTTGGAAAACATGGTCGAACGCGGCATTCTTTTCACCGATGGCCCGACTATTGATGTGGCTGACCTGCCGGCTGAGCTGGTCGAACGTTCTCACTTAGCTCCCTCGGCCGCCACCATCGACGAAGATACCTCGATGAAAGATATCGTCAAACAGGCAACCGCAGAACTCGAAAAAGACTTAATCGTTAAAGCCCTGAAGGAAACCAACGGCAACGTGACCAGGGCCGCCAAACGACTGAAGATCAGCCGTAAGAGCCTGCAAAACAAAATGAAAGAATTCGGGCTGCGCGAGACTGAATAATCAGATAGTGAATGATCTTGACAAAACCAGTCAAGATCCTTTATTTTTTACACAAATTCAAGTCCTTGGACTAATTAGCTGGAGGCGTTCTATGAAACGCTGGGTAATTCCAACAATATTATTAGCAGTTCTGATTTTCCCTGCTCCTGGCCGATCGGCAGAAATCACTGACGTGCTCGATGCAGCTGATGGGAACGATCCAATTGATGTCAATATCGACATTCATTTCCGGTCTATCTTAGATCGCTCTAAGATCACCCACGAAGACGCGTCATACTGGAGCCAACCCGATTATCTGCACCGACCGGATTTCAACGAGCTACGTTATCAGCAACAGATCTACGCTATGGACTACATGGTTCAAATCGGCCTTTACCATGACGTCGAGCTATACGTAAACCTCCCCTGGATCATCTCCGACACGAAGAAAATCAATTTTGTATCCGGCGTTACCAACTCTAGCTCAACCATG
The DNA here is from genome assembly GCA_019307065.1 of Deltaproteobacteria bacterium. Classification (GTDB taxonomy): domain Bacteria; phylum Myxococcota; class B64-G9; order B64-G9; family B64-G9; genus JAFDKH01. The sequence goes on along the minus strand of JAFDKH010000281.1, from coordinate 3,222 downwards.
TTCAGGGCAACCCCCGGGGCTACCTGGGCAGGTAACCTGGTTGCATCTGATCCGACGACTAGCCCGGAGACAAAACGGTCCGGGATCGGTGACATGCAGGTTGGTGTCAAGTGGGCAATTTTCAATGAAGAACGCGATGACACAAAGAGTGTCTGGCTCTTCGGGCTGGACTACAAGATCCCGTCGGGAAAACTCAACCGGCCCCAGGACATTGTCGACGGCAGCACCGGGGGTGTCGGACTTGGACACCATATTCTTACACCCTTTATGCTTTTCTCGCATCGCTACAAAATTCTCGACCCATATGTTGGTATTCACGGCAGTCTTCCCATTCAGGGACGCGAAGCTCAAAACGCCGGTCTGACTCTGCCATATTATGGAGGCTTTCTTGTCGGCATGGAGATCGTTCCCTGGGAAAACAAGGATAAATTTCAGAAATTCTCCATCGATTTGCGACTTACCACAGATTTTTATGCAGAAGTTGACGTTAAGGGCAACCCCAAGAAACGCGGCACGGTAAACGAGATGAGTGATTTTCTTGCGCCAGTACCAAGCTCAAAGTAATTATGCCAAATTCGGTCTCGATCTGGGCTTCATCATTCGGGCAGCCGAGTTTGTTCGTTTCCGTTTTGGCGTCAGCCTGGCCCACCGCACCGAGCACTTTCTCTCCGGTGCCGACGCTTGTGAAGACCTTGCCGGTGGAGCCGGCGGAGGCCCGAATGGAGATTGCGGAGATCCCGGTGACGTGCCAAACCTGTTTGACGATCCACTCTACGATGATCCCGGCAAGCGTGTTCGCGTCGAGGAAACCACACTATTCACCTGGTGGGTAACCGGCATGGTGACCTTTTAGAACCTGCCTATTTCAAGATGTGAATTGGGTTGCTGTAGAGAAACAAACGCTCTGACTCCCCCCAGGGTATATCGGCGAACTTCACACCGATTTCTACACGGTAGGTTCCTGGAACGCTGACCTTATAGTTGATTCGCGTCCCATTAGTCGTCAACACCTCTCGCCCATCCAGGAACAAATGGAAAACCAGGATGCCGGGGTCGTGGGGCAAGTTCAAATCGGCAATCAATTCGATACCTGCTTGAAAATCGATCCGATCACCCATGATACCCAGCGGAGTCGTTCCTGGTTCGGCTCGGGCTTCAAACCTGAAACCGGCAGGGTCCCCGAAGAACGGCAAAGCACAGAAGTGATGACCCTGCTTCAAGGCTTTCTCGACTTCCGCCGGGCCATAGGGCCCAAAACCCTCGGGAACTAAAAGGTAGGTTGTAACCGCGCGCAGTAAATCAAAATCTCCTTCTACTCCTAAAGCACAAAAGCCTATCACTTGCGTCTGTCGATTGCCGTCATCCCAGTGGCCCAGGCCTCCGACGGCACGTCTACCCAAGTAAACCTGCGAATACTGTGAGCCAAGAACAAGACCAATCCAGTGACCGAGCCTGTCGGTGAAAGTGATGCTTTGAAGCTGACGGGCTACATTGAAAAATTCGATTCCTTCGTAGCCATGTGTATCCCAGGCAGTCCAGGGATTATCGACATCAAGAGGATTGGCAACCACCGTCCAGCCCCCTGCTTGTTTCACCTCTGAGAAAACACTCATGATGCCTTTTTTCTTGATAGCTACTCCTCCAGTTGGATTTATTGCCACAACAGTTCCCTGCCCAGTGACTATCTCCTGACCGACAACCACCGGAAAAGGCGCACTCGCCGCGATCTTGTTAGCAGATTCCAAATCACTACCGGCCAGAACCAAGAAATCAATCTCCGCTTTAAATGCAGACTGGACAAGCGACTCCTGATCACTTACCTGACCAGTTGGAGCAACCAGGTGATAGGCTCCCCGTAAAATGTGCCAACCGTCATCGGAGTTCACCGATTTCTGCTCGAAAGCAGGAAACGAAACCAACCCTACTCTCAATACCAATAAACCAGACAACAGGAGAATAATTCCAAGCAACCACAACATCGGATGCCGGATTCGTCGACGCCTTTTCACCTTAATCGGCGTGCTCAGTGCTCCGTCATAGGCAGCCGGTCCGGCCGGTCGCAGATCATTCATGCTCAGCTGCCTCTGTCGGCTCTTCAAACTGCAAATCGTAGAGGCGCCGATATATACCTCCACGTTCGAGCAAAGATTCGTGCTTGCCTTCTTCGACAATGGTTCCGGCATCGAGAACTAAAATCCGATTAGCTCGGTATATCGTCGATAGACGGTGAGCGATAACGATGGTTGTGCGGTCATGCATCAAGGCATCCAGGGCAGCTTGAACTTCTCGTTCGCTTTTAGTATCCAGTGACGAAGTCGCCTCGTCGAGAATCAATACCGGTGCGTCTTTCATTAATGCCCGGGCAATCGCAATCCTTTGACGCTGGCCACCCGAAAGTCGGATACCACCCTCACCGATAGAGGTCTCGAAACCCTTAGGCAAAGCCTTAATGAAATCAAAGGCATGGGCCCTAATAGCAACTTCACGCAAGACATTGTCGTCAATATTATCCATACCGTAAGCGATGTTATTTGCGACAGTGTCATTGAAGAGGACGACTTCCTGGGTAACCATGCCTATCTGGTCCCGCAGCGAGGCCAGGGTCAAATCTCGAATGTTCTTACCCCCGACCATGATACGCCCTGAAGAAACATCGTAAAACCTTGGGATCAGATTGACCAGGGTCGATTTACCTGCGCCGCTGGGCCCCACAATGGCAATAACTTCACCGCGTTCGGCTTTGAAAGATACTCCGCGCAACACATCTTCGGAGCCATAATTGAAGTGAACATTCTCGAAAACAATATCACTTGCGGGCTCGACCAGGGCTACGGCATCCTTACACTCAACCACTTCCTTAGGTTCGTCCAGTAGTTCGAAAACTCTTTCGGCAGCGGCTACTCCGGCTGCCGTTACTCCGCCTATCCTGCCCAAGCTCTTCATCGGATTATAGAGCATCATTACCGCGGCAAAAAAGGACACGAAATGACCGGGATCAAGCGTACCGTCTGCGATCCGGCTACCAGAATACCAGATTATGGCCGCCAGTCCGGCGGCTCCAAGAAATTCCATGACTGGTGACTGTAGCGCCCGAACCGCAAATGATCTGAGCATAATCCTCAAATAGTTGCGGTTTTCACTGCCAAACCGCCGACGCTCATAATCTTCGGTGCCGAATACCTGAATGATACGCATCCCCTTGATTCCTTCGTGGAGGCGGTC
>JAFDKH010000280.1 GCA_019307065.1 Deltaproteobacteria bacterium | reverse complement strand
GTATCGTTCGCACTCTCCTCGTGCCCAAGCTTGGCTGCCTTCTTCATCTCCCAGTTTAGCTACCAGCTCTCGCCATATAGGAATGGCTCTTTTCATGACCCTTTGACCTACAGGCAGAGGGAATTCTTCTACCAGCTTACAGGGCCAATCTGAACACTGATGGCAGGAGTAGAAACCTTTTTCTTTGATGCAATCTCTGAGTTTGCAGCTTTTGCAGAAAGTATACAGACACTCTGGTGGATCTTCTTGCATACAACCAAGGCAGCGGGTGTCCTCTGGTTTGGATCCACTGGTGCCAGGTGCCAGCCGAATAAATCCAGTGGTATTACTTGACCCCTTTTTTACCTTTCAGGATCTTCTTGACTTCATCACTGAGGATATCCATGCCAAACATGGCATTCACGATTCGCAAGTTCCTGCTTGCCTCCTGCTCATCCCAACGACTACCAAAGGTCCAACTCCTCTTCTCCAGGAAGAAGTAATGGTCGAAGAAATACGGATAGGCAGCGTACGTGCCTCCGATCAGATCAGAGGTCTTGGTACTCGAGACAAAGAGCTGGACATCTTTGGCAGCTTTGCGGATGTATTCTTTGCCCTCGGTGGCGTAGATCAGCGCGGCCAGAGCGGCTCGCTTGAGCCAGACGTCCTTGCTCGATACAAATGGGGCGACCTGCGCCGCGTTCTTTTTCGTGAGTATTGGAGCTACTTGCATTAGCAGCGCCCGCTGCCGTTCGTGCCCCTTTTCGTCTTTGAGTTGGGCAAGTATCTCGGTTTCCAGTATCCGTTTTGCTTGTTCCCCGTCTTTGGCCGAAGGCAAACGCAGCCGGCTGACCGGAACCACGGACTCGAGATAGAATCCGTTACGTTTTTCGCCCCAGTCCGTGCGCATGATAAGAGCGCATTTTACGCCTTTCGTAAAAGCCAGCAGGTTGCTTGGCCACATGAAGGTAGTCGCAGGAACCACAATGGTCTGACCCTTGTACGACTGCTTACCGAGGATGACGGACGAAACTTTGAATCGAAAACTGACATCCGCAGGATGACCATCTATAGCAGATGGCCGGGGTTTTACGTCCGTTTCAACGATCTCCCCTGCCACAATCAACTTGGGGTCATGATTGGCGTATATAGCGTGGTCGAGCCTTTGGTTGGTTGTCTGGATATAACCGAACGCATTTCTCCCGAAAAGAGCAACGCCAACACAGACCAGCGTATAAATGGTCTTTTTCATTTTGGATTGTCCTTCAACTCTTTCAACTCATGGAGGGCCCCATTGAAGATGTGAGTACTCGAGTCCGGCTCGAGCAACTTTTCCTCAATTCGAAACTCGTATCTTGTGCCGACCTCTGCACGAAATGGGCTGTTGTCAGCCTCCGATGGAAAATAGACGCTGAATGTCCTGCCTTTCAATTTTTCAGGGTGCTCAATCTTGAATCTGGCGCCGTCATGCCACTCATCAGGACCTTCCTCCATTTGGGAATGCATGTCGTGCGGTGCGTAATCAGTCAGGACTGCTTGAACGGTGGTAGTGGGCCCAGCCTGCCGCTTTATGGAACCTTGTTCCTTTTGGGAAGGCTTGTCGCCCGGTGTGTTTGCAGGCTGAACTTCTTGAGCAACAGCAGGCCCCGCCTGCCGAGACGCGCACCCGGCGCAGATGAGTAGGATTGTTGCTATGACATAGTGAATATATGGTTTTTTCATAATACCCTACTTATATAATTGGCACCTTTTAGGGGTCCAGGTTTTCCATGATCATGGCGTGCAGCAGCAAGTCGCCCAGCTATCGCTTCCAGACCAGAGGTCGGCGTTGCATTCGTAGACCGCAACGTAGTTGACCGGCGAGATGATGAGGCAGTCGTCTTCGCTCGTGTAAACGAGCGCGGCTGGACCACAGCCATCTGGGGAGCAAACGCTACCCAACGTCGTACAATGGGCGTCGCAGGTCGTCGTCGCCGCAACAAAAAAACACGGGGCCCGACCGTGACAACGCCCCTGGACACAAGGCTCCTGACATTTCATTCCACAGGCTCCGCAGTTTTCCGAATCCGTCTGAAGGTCTATGCAGACACCGTCGCAAGACGCATCGCCTTCGCAATGAAGTCGAATCGACGCACTTCTGCTTGCCATATGACCGGCTTGGTCGAAGAATTCGGCGACGAACGTCACCATCGACTCCTGGTCGAAGTTGATCGGGCTGGACGCGCTGAGATCGGCCCATGAGAGGGTCAGCGAGTACGCCCCCTCGGAGGCGGACGTCGCGAAAGCACCATAGGTTTTCTGACCGTCGGGACTCACCAAGGTGCCGCCGATGACATCGTCGATGCCGTCCGGATCGGTCACGACTGCTGTAAACGTCACGCTCTGATTCTCTGTCATAGAAGTGCTACTCGTCCCGAAGGAAAGAAACTCGGGCCCGGCGGCCGCTGTGTCCGCGTCGCTCGGCGTTGCGTCCGCCGCGTCGTCCGCCGCGTCGGGCGACCCGTCGTCAACTCCTGCATCGATTGCCGAGTTCTCAGAACCCTGACAGCCGGGCAACAAAGCGAGCAAGAGGCAGCAGGCCACCCACCAGAGTGTCATACGACGACATTGCGGCTGGTGCCAAGGTGTTCTCATGCGTCTCTCCCTGGGAATCTGCGCCGCTGAGGAGCAGCCCCACAGCTAGGGTGTTGAACAACAACATTGTTCGACGGTCCAGAATGGAAAGGCAGGAACGAACACGGGTTCATCGCAGTACCGCACGGAAGTGAGGCTTGACCCAGATCCGGGGTCACTGATGCAAGCGTTGATGTCCATGTAGTGCAATACCGCGCGCGGTGCGGTCAAGTCAGAACCGAAACAGACGACCGCACATGTCCTTCCTTCTGACGCACAGATGTCATCACAGGTGTCGCCAACTTCTGTGCAGGACGACCATTCGTAGCAAGCGCCGCTACTGCATCCTCCTGCCACGGCGCAGGCGTGCCGGCAAGCACCACAGTTGTTGCTACTTGTGCTCAAGTCGACACATTTGCCGTCGCAAGCAGCACCAGTGTCACAGTAGAGTTGAATCGTCACCTGTTCGACCACCGTATGGCCGGAGATATCGAAGAACTCAGCCAGGAAGGTCCGGGTGTCTTCACCAGTGAACTCGATGCTTTGCGCCTGATCGACTGCGTTCCAAGTGATCGTTAGCGTGTAGGCACCCTCCTGGGCACTAGTCGCAAACGCCCCATACACAACGGTCCCATCGGGGCTCTTGAGCGCACCGCCAATGAGGTCATCGATGCCATCTGGGTCGCTGACCACGGCGGTAAAGGTAACGCTTTCGCCTTCAGTGATATCGGATACGTTCGTACCAAACGACAGGATCATCGGAGGCTCGTTGGTGTCACTATCTGATTGGCTATCCGCATCAGGGTTGTCCGTATCTCCGTCTGCCTGGCCGGCATCAGGGCCGGCGTCAGACGAAGCCGGCCCGTTGGCGCCGCATCCCCCGAAAATACCTGCGGCAATCATTCCCAGGACAACAGCAAAGACCCTCCTTTTGCAGAAGCGAGTCACTTTACAAAGGCGCCGTAATACTGACATGTATTTCATATACGGATTATTTCTGTATTTTAGACTAATAGAAGATTTTTAAAATTTCTTACCCCGATTACAGGTACCAGCCGAATAACCCAGCACTTTTAAGGGCTCTGCGCTGTGGAGGAAATCTGGTAGCCAAGCATTGCCAGGACTCCGAATACCACGGCTGTCCGTCTCCATGCATCCTGGTGCGAGTAGGTAATCTCGACGCCGAATTCTCGGCTCTTGATCTTGAACTCGTCTAGCAGGGCAGCGATATCCTCAGGTCTTACCGACGGGAGATTGTTCTTGGGCAGTTCAGCCACCAAGGGCTCGATGTTCTTCTTGGCGTCTTTCAGTCCCTTTCTTAGGACAGAGAGTAGCTCATTCGACCTCTTGGGATCGCTCAGGATCAAGATGGACAAGCCCGTATAGAAATCGACGAAGATGCCCACAGCCCGAGCCCCGCGAAGGTCATCAGCTTTGAAGAAGGAGTGAAGATCGAGGAGAAAGGCACGGACATCGGTCATCTTGCCGGACAAGCCTTTGAGCTCCTCGAGGGTTTTTCTGTAGCCGCCATCTGCCGGCTGCCTGCCTTTCCCTTTGTGGTCATCGATGATCTGCTTCAGGACGTCTTTATCCAAGGCGATCGCCCCGACCGACCTGGTCAGAATAGCAATAAAGAAATCGAAGCCGCTGTCGGGAAGGGCCGTGCTGCTGAAAATCTTGACGCCCTTATGTCTGCTGATTCTAATGCTTTTCACCTCGTCAGTATCGAACCCCTTGAGGATCAGGCCGAAGTCGGAGGGACGGGAGTGCTTGTCCTGTCGTCTTGCAAACAACGCCAAGTGCTCGATCTTGCCAAGGTCGATGCCGGTCGAGTCGCCAATGGCTGCCTTCATTAATTCGAAAGTGTTCAGGTGGGCTTTGAGTTCGACTGGCATCGAGGAGGACAGTGACTTGTCGTAGAAAGCTGCAAGGCTCTTGATGTTCACCTCTATGACCACGTTTGCGTCAGATGGAATGACCTTGAAATGGTCGAAGTCCTCCTTCTTGGTTTTGGTGCAACCGCAGATGACGAGAAACGTTAGAAGAGCCGAAGCGGCTGGTGTAAATCTGCTGTAGTTCAATGTCATTTCCCCTCCTCTGCATCGCCTCGATCAGGCTACCGCAGCTTTGGTGCCGCAGCTTTGGTGCCCCCCTACTACAGGTGCCTGAGATCTGGTGCTAAGATCAGGTGCCAGCCGAATAACCCATGAGTCAGCTTACATCAATCTGCAAACTGTATTGTAAATACGACAACCTTCTTCTTCCTCAGCTGTGCCTTGCCTCGTTTGTATTGTTTTTTAATCGCCTTCCAGGACAGTGTGGCTTGCGCCTTTTTGCCAGAGCTGGGAATCAACATTGTTCTACAAAGATGTTTCAAATCCATTTGGTCAATTTCGCGGTTGTAGGAAAGAATATGGATTTTATGCATTCTAAGATAAAATTCTCCTAGTATTTTATCTCTGCAGATTGTCGATGCATGAGGTTTCTTCTGGAGATAGTCGATCTCGTATCGATTTAACTCGGTTATTACATCTGCGTGGTAGGCAACAAGAAAATCATCTATCCCAGGACTCCTCGGGAAATTTCCGTGCTCGCATTTGTCGATTATAAATATTTTAAGATCCGTAATTGAATCAACCGGTACTTCAAAAATATCCTCATTCGGTGTGGCCGAATAGCGAAATTTACACAAGTCTTCCTGCAACTTCGGAAATTCAATCGTCCGAATCGTCTTATGAATCTTCAGAACTTTGATCCGGCGTTCTCTGATGTGCTTCAGTAACTTCTCGTTGTTCAATTCGATCATAGGGTCGTATGAACTGATCTGAAAGAATCCCTCAACCTTTTCTGCATTTCCCTTTATCAAGCTTATTCTGTATCTCACACACATGCCGATGTCTGCCCAAGACGCACCTGAAATGAAAATCAGCGCAAACATTAGACCAACGCGAATATGCGTGCAGATCATCACCAATCTCCCCTTAATACAGGTGCCAGCCGAATAACCCCAATAATGAAAATAGAGAAAGAACGTCTATTCTATTTATCGATTCAACCCATCCAATTCTTCAGAAACATCTCGTTTACATCCTCGACAACTTATGGCTCCTCGGAACAACGGCTGTCCGCAGTGTGAACAATGGTATCGTTCGCACTCTCCTCGTGCCCAAGCTTGG
>JAFDKH010000279.1 GCA_019307065.1 Deltaproteobacteria bacterium | reverse complement strand
AACTCAATCAGTGAAAGACACTCTGAAAAGTCAAAATCAACCTACACAAGTCGCCGTAAAACCTAAATCATCTTTCAGTGGAGCCTATGATCCGGCTTACCGGTGGATTATGGAAGTTCCAATGTTCTTTCGATTTTCTGGATATTTGCGCCTGTGAGTTTTGCTGTCGAGCAAACAAACGCGATCAAGTTCTTCCAAGAGCTTTGACGGCTTGTTCGGCCAGAGTATAAGGATCCGACGAGTTGTCAATGAGTTGGCCGATAATTTGCTTAAGATGGTCTTCATGCATCAGAAAAGACCAACCGCGAGCAAAAAGGATTCGACGAAAGATGTCCAAAAACTCCTGACGTAGTCTTGCTCGCACAAAGTCCTCATCTTTACTCGCTTCGATATAGGCTGCCCGGTGTTCTTCCAGACCACCGAGTAGCTCATCAATTCCGTCGCCGGTTGTTGCTACTGTTTTGTAAATCTTTGGTATCCAGCCTTCGGGACAGATGCGTTGCTGTTTTCGATTGTCTGCAAGAATTGCCCCGCCGTGGTGGGCCATCTCCTTAGGAGAGATGTAACCCATATCGAGCATCATCTGCAGGTCCTTGACTGTACGATCGGCTCCTTCACGATCGGCTTTGTTGACGACAAATATATCGGCGATTTCCAGAATGCCGGCTTTGATCGCCTGAATTTCGTCGCCCATTCCTGGAGCCATGGTCACAACAGTAGTATGAGCCAGCCTTTGTACCTCTACTTCGTCTTGTCCGACCCCGACGGTTTCGACCAGGATAATATCCCATCCCATGGCATCCAGAGCATGGACTACATCGCTGGTCGTACTGGTCAGTCCGCCGAGATGCCCGCGAGTAGCAAAACTTCGAATGAAGACTCCCTCATCTGTGGCGTGCTGCTGCATGCGAATGCGATCCCCCAAGATAGCACCGCCCGAGAAAGGACTAGAAGGATCGATTGCAACAACCGCTACAGTTTTATTCCGGGAGCGAAATTTGGTGATTAACTTGTCTGTCAGGGTGCTCTTTCCGGCGCCGGGATTGCCGGTAATTCCAATGATCGAAGCCTGGCCGGAGTGATGATAAAGTTGTTTCAGGGTAGTGCGTGCTTCCGGAGCACCATCGTCAATCCAGCGCAACAGCCGTGCACAGGCTCTGATGTCTCTTTTTAGCACTTTGTCGAGAATGGTCATGCTGCACTTCCGAGCGCCTAATTTTTTTGCTTATCCTGATTCTGCTCTCTGACGAGTTCACCCAGATAGCCATTGATGGCGACTACTGTCTCATCAACCTTTTTTTTAAGTTCAAGGTGAGGTTCGTCAGACAACATTTGCTCATCATGTAGCTGCTCGAGGTGGTCCTGGATGGCAAACAAGGCACCGCGGCTCAGGAGAGCCTGCCCCACGGCCGCACGAAATGTGCCTTCGCCGAATCCAGTAGCCAATGTGGCCGTCACTGACGTGGCAGCATATTTGATCCGGGTCTTGAGATTTCCGCTTTCATCTTCTCCCAGGCCGCCGGCTATTTGGTATAAACGCACGCGGAGCTCGCGCCCGAGTTTATGAGCGGGGATATCTCCGAATTTTTTATATCCACCCGGACCCAACGAAGCTAATGCGGCCGCTTTGAGTCTCTGCTCTTCGGTGTCTTGGCTTGGTGGCTGCCGGGTAGCGGGTTTCTCCTTGTCATTACGCCAGACGCTCTTACCTTTGATCCAATCGCCCTTTGGTTTCTTTCTGCCGCTAGGTTTGTCTTGGCTACGGCGATAGGCCTTTTTCGTGCCGCCGCCTGATCTGTCTTGCCGTGATCTAGGCGGCTGTGTTCTCGATTTACGCATCATTCTAAAGAATCTCCTAAAAATTTTTACTTTGGTGTTACGTTTTGTTTAACCCAAGAGATAATATCGGCAGTCGGTGTTCCTGGAGTAAAAACAGCCTTTACTCCCTTTTCAGAAAGACCAGCAATGTCATCTTCCGGAATGATCCCGCCTCCGAAGACAACGATATCTTTGGCTCCCTTTTCGGAAAGACCATCAATAACAGCCGGCATGAGCACATTGTGTGCTCCACTCATGATGCTCAAGCCAACTACATCGACATCCTCTTGAATAGCAGTTGAAACGATCATCTCTGCAGTTTGATGCAAGCCGGTGTAGATAACCTCCATGCCGGCATCTCTGAGGCTGCGCGCAACAATCTTGGCTCCGCGATCGTGCCCATCAAGTCCTGGTTTGGCAATCAATATTCGTATCTTGCGTTCGTTTACCATCTCAATGCTCCCAAAAATCGAAATATATGTTGACTACAGCATGCCCGGATCATGGTATTCGCCAAAGACACCGCGTAAAACGTCGATTATCTCACCTAGTGTACAGTACTCTTTAACCGCCTCAACAAAACATTCCATTAGGTTTGAACCGTCTTGAGCAGCTTGCTCGACTTTTTTTAGCTGGGTTTTTACCTTGGAATTGTCGCGTTTGTCCCTAACAGCGTTCAAGTTGTCAATTTGAAGTTGGGTAACTTGTTCGTCAATCTTGAGTGTTGAAAACGGTATTTCTTCTTCCATTTGGTACTTGTTTAGGCCGACAATGATCTTCTCTTCCTTTTCGAGTTGACCTTGATAGGTATAAGCTGCATCACCAATTTCTTTTTGGGGGAACCCAAGTTCAATTGCCCGGATGATGCCACCGAGTTCGTCAATTTTATCGATGTACTGCATAGCCTCGGCTTCCATGTGATCGGTCAACCACTCGATGAAATATGAGCCGGCCAGAGGATCGATATTATTTACCACCCCGGTTTCTTCAGCGATTATCTGCTGAGTTCGTAAAGCTACCGTGACTGCATTTTCGGTTGGTAATGCCAGAGTCTCATCCATTGAGTTGGTGTGCAGGCTCTGAGTCCCACCAAGAACTGCGCTCAAAGCCTGTAGCGTGGTTCTGACTACGTTGTTTATTGGCTGTTGAGCCGTCAGGCTACATCCGGCCGTCTGGCTATGAAAGCGCAATTTGCATGAAGCCTCTTTATTTGCCTTGAAACGTTCTTTCATTACCTTGGCCCATATTCGCCGAGCCGCCCGATACTTGGCAATTTCTTCAAAAAAGTCACTGTGCGAATTGAAGAAGAAGCTAAGCCGCGGTGCAAAATCGTCGACTTTTAACCCGACGTCGATTCCGGCTTGAACGTAGCCAATGCCATCTGCCAACGTGAAAGCAAGTTCCTGGACTGCAGTAGAACCGGCCTCACGGATATGATAGCCGGAAATCGAAATAGTATTCCAACGCGGGACGCGCTTTGTACAGTACTCGAGTATGTCGGTAATAATACGCATCGATGGTCGCGGAGGAAAAATCCAGGATTTCTGAGCAATATATTCCTTGAGAATATCATTTTGAATCGTACCGCCGATTTTATCGGCCGGGATACCCTGTTTCTCGGCAACCGCAATGTACATTGCCAAAAGAATGCCGGCCGGTCCGTTGATCGTCATTGAAGTGGTAACTTTATCAAGCGGGATACCGTCGAACATGACTTCCATGTCTCTCAGGCTGTCAATGGCAACACCACATTTTCCGACTTCTCCAAGTGACCTGGGATGATCGGAGTCATAACCCATTAGGGTTGGATAATGGAAAGCCACGGACAGGCCCGTTTGACCTTGTCCCAGCAGATAGTGGAATCTCTGATTTGTATCCTCGGGTGTGCCGAAACCTGCGAATTGCCGCATCGTCCACAGACGTCCCCGATACATGGTCGGGTAAACGCCACGAGTGTAGGGAAAATCACCGGGTAGCCCTAGCTTTTCCAGGTAGTCGAAATCCTTGGTATCGACCGGAGTCGAAAGACGGGGTATCTCCATATCGGAAATTGTCGAGAAGCGATCGAGGCGTTCGCCAGAGCGATCGAGTACTTTCTGCAGTTCTTCCCTCGTCCAGGTTTCTTGGCTTTGTATGATTTCTTCTAAGGATTTGCGGTCGTAAAGCATTTTCATTAACCCTCTAACGTTCAATACCGATTCGGGCCTGTACTCCATTGTCAAAATAGTGCTTGATCAAGGTCATTTCAGTGACCAGGTCTGCGGCGGCAATTACATCCGGATGCGCGCTACGGCCTGTTAGAATCAACTCAACATGCTTAGGCTTTGAGCTGATTAAGTTTAAGACATCATTGAGTTTTATCAGACCGAAGTCTAAAGCTACGTTGATTTCATCAAGAATGATCATATCGTAGTTTTCGGAGACGATCATTTTTTGGGCAAGCTCGACAGCGTCTTCGGCCCACTTAATGTCGATCTGTTCGGGGTTGTCCTTGGAAACAAAGGTCTCTCTGCCCATTTCACGTATTTCAATAAAAGGTGCCAATCTACGGGAGGTTTCAAGCTCGCCGTATTCGATATTGCCCTTCATGAATAGAATCGCAAAGACCTTCAGGTTATGACCGACTGCCCTGAAGGCCTGGCCCAGGGCGGCAGTTGTTTTACCTTTGCCATCTCCTGTATAGACATGTACATAACCCTGGTCCAGTCTTTTATCACCTGCCATTTTTCTATCCCCGTAACAATGATCTGGCAATCACCATGCGTTGAATTTCGCTGGTGCCTTCATAGATAGTGGTGACGCGACAATCTCTGTAATACCGTTCCACCGGGTATTCTTTAATATAGCCATAGCCTCCATGAATCTGGACCGCCCGGGCGCAAATCCGGTTGGCTGCCTCGGTCGCAAATAACTTGGCCATCGAAGCCTCGCGAGTGAAAGGCTTGCCGTTTTCTTTAAGATTAGCGGCCCTAAGGACCAGCAATTTGGCGGCATCCAATTCGGTCGCACTATCAGCAATCATCCATTGGATTGCTTGATGCTCGGCTAAGAGTTTCCCGAAGCTGGTTCGCTCTTTTGCATAGAAAATTGCCTCATCCAGGGCAGACTGTGCGATGCCTATTGCTTGAGAGCCGACACCGATCCGGCCACCGTCCAGAGCAACCATAGAGACTGAAAATCCGAGATTCTCATCGCCGAGTAAGGCCTCGTTGGGCAATTGGGCATCTTCGAATATCATAGAGACTGTATTGGATGCCATCAGACCCATTTTTCTCTCTTCTGGTCCGTAGGACAGTCCGGGTGTACCTTTAGGCACCAGAAAAGTTGATATGCCTTTTGCACCCTGCCCTGAAGTACGAGCCCAACAGATTGTCACACCGGCATGCTCGCCTGAGGTAATGAACTGTTTAGTCCCGTTCAAGACCCATCCGCGGTCGGTCTTTCTTGCAGTTGTTCTAAGAGCAGTGGCATCTGAGCCGCAGTGAGGTTCGGTTAAAGCGAAGGCAGCCGCCGGATATTCACCACTGGTTATCTTGGGGATGTGTTGTTGCTTTTGCTCCTCGTTGCCGAAATGGTTGATGATCTCGGCGGCCATGTTGGTAACAGCCATTGAAACGGCGGTTGAGGCACATGCCCGGGCTATTTCCATCATGGCCAAAGAGTATGCAACAACTCCAGCTTCGACTCCGCCGAATTTTTCAGGAATATTGACGCCCATCAGGCCAAGCTCGGCCATCTTTTTCAGCTCTTCAAAAGGATAGATACCTTTATCTTCTCGTTCAAAAGCTCCGGGTTTCAATTCTTTGGTAGCAAAGTCTCTTGCAGTTTGTTGAATCAGTTTTTGGGTTTCGCTCAGTTCCAGATCCATGACAGTTACTCTCCGTAAGAGTAGAAACCTCGGCCGGTTTTACGGCCCAGCCAACCAGCGTCAACGTGTTGCCGCAACAACGGGCAGGGACGGTATTT
>JAFDKH010000278.1 GCA_019307065.1 Deltaproteobacteria bacterium | reverse complement strand
CGAGCAGGTAGCGCGGGTTGAAGCACAAACCGCCGGCACTCAAGACGACTGGTAGCAACAGCAGGCTGGCCAGACCGAGTCCGGCCAAGAAAGTCAGTCCGCCGGGTAGTTCCCGCGAGCGCCATCTGGCGAGTATGGCCAGGCCGGCGAGTATCAGAAAGGGAGCTACTTCGAATAAGCCTTTCTTGAGAACTCCGCCATATAGGGCTTGCCCCAACTCGCTCGGGCTTGAACCGACCGATCTGGTCGCGGCCGGAAGAAAAGTTGTGTCCAGTAAGTGGTAGGCAACCATCGCTATCCAGCGTTCGATCAGGTTTCGGATTGCCGGGACCAGGATTACGATGGCCACGACCGACAAGGCTGTTCCGGCTGCCAGGATTTTGTATTTTCTTTTCCGCCACAACCAGGCGACTGCCCCGAGCAGAACCAGGCCGATAGCTATAATCCAGGGAAAGCTTGAAATCCATCCGAAGACCTGGCCGTAGATAGTTCTTGTCCAGTTGCCACTCCAGCCATTGGTAAATGGGTTATATGTTCCCAGGCGGCTGGCATTTATTAGAGATATTCCCACCAGGCCCGGCAGCCAGCCTAAGAAATGGGCAGTCAAGACAGGCCAGCCGACTTTCAAGGCCAATCGGGCGGCGACTAAGAAAACAGGCAACAGTACAATGTTTTGCAGGCGAATGCCGACTGCCAGGCCGCCCAACAATCCGGCCAAGCCGGCCAGAATTACTGCGTGCTTCATTTCTGACTTGTATGTAGTCAGGAGCAACAAGCTTGCCCAGGCGATCAGGCATTGTGATAGGGAATGTGGCCAGATGCCCAGAGCGTATTCCAGGCTGAATGTCCCGAGCACCATTGCCAGGGCGGCAGCCGGTGCAAACAAGCCTTGCGGTTGTAAAAACGATGCCATGCGGCGTACGGCTATGGCCGTGCCGGCGAAGGCCAGGATGTTCAGCCAGATCAAACCCGCCAGACCGCCAATCAGCAAAAAGGGTGTTGCTATTAAAGCGTGAAAAGGAGGTACGCTCGAGACGGTTCCCAATTGGTCGACTTTGTCTGGAACGACTGTATAAAAAAACAAGAGCTGCTCAGCCTGAAACTGTTCATAACCGTTGACTATATGGAATGAACCATTTTGGGCCATGGCATTGACCGCCAGCAGGTAGTGACTCTCATCGACGCTGAAGACGCCCGGTTGATAGAGAATCAAACCCAGGATGATTATTGCAGCGGCTAAAAGACAGTCGTAAACCAGCCCGTGATGTCTTGGGTTGCCGGGCGGAAGTTCTGGCCGGCTACTCGTCACGCCGTTCCCGTCGAAGTTGGGCGATTTGTTCGGCAATCAATCCCAACATGAAAATGATCACCGCTGTGCACAACAGTAAGGCCGACATGTTGGTGAAGCGTTGATAACTGATATAGGTGAAGACATACCAGCCCAGGCCGAGCAGAAAAAGTACCAGGCTCAACGGGAAGAAAACCCTGAAAGGTGCCAGGCCGACCCCGACCTTGAGCAGGATGTACAGGAAACGCAGCCCGTCGGCCGGCGGCCGGATCTTGGAGGGGCTCTTGCTCTGGTCGGCGATTATAGGCACGTGGGCGATGGTATAACCGGCCCGGGCCAAGGTAATCGTCAGGGTTGACGGATACGAAAATGTGTTCGGCAGCAGGTCGACATAACGCTTGGCGACCTGGGCTTTAAGTACCCTGAACCCGGAAGTCAGATCGGGAATGCGCTCTGCAGCCAGGTAGGATGCCAGCATGGAGAACAAGCGGTTGGCCATCCAGCGATGGGCCTTCTGGCCAGTGCCTTTGGCTCGGGCCCCGACTGCCATATCGTGTCCTTCGAGCTCGTCTAACAGGCGCGGGATTTCTTCGGGCGGATGTTGACCATCGGCGTCCATCAGTAAGATTGCCTGGCCCAAAGCTTCGCGGATACCTCGTTTGATTGCGGCCCCGTTGCCCTTGCGATAGGGGTGCGAAATAACCCTGGCCCCGTTTTCCCGCCCGATTTTAGCGGTCTCATCGTCGGAGCCGTCATCGATCAACAAGATTTCATAAGTCTTATCGGCCAGAACCTTTTTCAGGCGGGCTAAAACATCGGCCAGGGCGCCCTCTTCGTTCAAAGCCGGTATAACGACTGAGAGTTCGGGAGCTTCGGGGTCATTTGCCATGCTGTAAAGTTACGTGGCTAGGGGCTGTTGGTCAAGATAATGGTCGGCCAAATTCAAAGTTGGTTCGCAATCCGGATGCCCAGATCGAAGGCCTGCTGCATTGCGTCGGCATGTTCCAAAATGGCGCCCTTGGCGTCAATATTTCTGAAAAACAGGCCGCGGCGGTATTCCATGTCCAAAGCATCGTAGAAATACTTAGCCGTCAACTCGCAGCCCTCGAAGAGATTGTCTCCCCGGGTAGCTCCGACAGCGATCAGGTAGCCTAAGCCGCTTGAATATGTTTTTCGTTCTTCGGCCGATTTAGCGAGCATTCGCTTTGACCAGCAGGCCTGCACCCGGTCAACCAGGGATTTTAGTTGAGCCGGCAGGCCGAAGAAAAAAACGGGTGCGGCCATGACGATTCGCTCGGCTCGAGCCAACAGCGGATAGACTTTCTGCATATCGTCGTCGACAACGCACTGGCCGGTTTGGCGGCACTTGTTGCAGGCCAGGCAGCCTAAAATCTTCAGGCTGCAGGCCCGGATCGACTCTACCTGGGCCCCCCTGGAGCGGGCGCCTTCGAGACAGCGATCGAGTAACAGGTCGCTGTTGCCGTTTTTCCGGGGACTGCCATGTATGCCAAGAATGTTCATTTCTGCTCGCGATTTACTGCACGTATCCCAGCGAGCGCAGGGATTCGACGGTCTCTTCGAACCGTATCCAGAATAACTAAGAGCACGGTCGGTCGCTCGAGGGTCGGACGAGCCGCTTGTCGGGGCCGGTTTTGCTTTTTCTTGTCGTCCGCTTGACTTTGGTCTTTCTGTGTCTGGCAACCGCCGAGGATGATAAAAACGCAAGAGAATATAAGCAGACAGGAACTAACCTGGCTGATTTTCTTATTGTTCGACATCAATCCCCTCGAAAGTTTCAAACTTGCGGCAACTATATGATAGAAATACGCAATGGTCGAGAAGAAGAAGCTAGTCAGGCTGCTGCGGGTGCTTGTTGGAATTGTATTTGTGTGTCTGGCAAGTTGTTCGGGCGGCCCGGGCCAGTCCGATAGCGGCATAGACGCCGGGCCGGACGGGAATGCCGACGGGACTGACGGTATCGGTGATCCGGGACCCGAACCGATTTTGATCTCAATCGACCCTGCCCAGGGGCCGCTGGCCGGCGGCACTCCGCTTGTACTTTCGGGCAGCGGATTCATTCAGGGAGCCTCGGTACGTTTTGGAGCGGCTGTGGCGGCTGGGGCGAACGTGCTCTCGTCCAGCACGATCGAGGTCAGCAGCCCGCCGGGTTCGGCTGGCTGGGTGACGGTCAGGGTAACCAATCCCAACGGGCTCTATTTTGATCTGGTCGACGGCTTTTTCTATCTGGCCCCGCTGGCGGGTGACTGCCCGCGAGACAGCGGCTGCCCGCCGGCCGAGGCGCTTTTCGAGTACTCGACCGGCAATCCGGCCGATTCGGTTCTACTGGCCGGTGACTTTACCGGCTGGCGCGACGGGGCTGTGCCGATGACTGGCGACGAGTCGGGCAACTTCAGCGTCCGGCTGACTCTCAAAGAAGGACGCTACGAATACAAGTTGATCGTCAATGACAACGATTGGCGCACCGATCCGGCGGCCGGAGCGCCCGAACCATTTTTTAATAACAGCGTTCGTCTGCACGACAACCCATGTACCCCGAACCTGACAAGCGTCGGGCCGGCCTATGGCCAGGTCTTCAACACCAACCAGGTCACCATAGAGGCCGGCTATCTCGACGGACAGGCCGGGGCGGGGATCGATCCCGAGTCGATCTGCTTGGTGGTCGAAGGCGCCCGACAAACTGCCGAGTGGAATCAGGCAGGCGCGCAAATTATTTCCGAGCTGACCGATTTGAGCGAAGGCGAGCACCATTGGTGGATGTCGGCGGCGGATAGCGAAGGTCATCGCTCGGCCGAGATTTCGGGCATGTTTTTAGTCAACGCAAGTGGACAGCCGCCGATAGCTGATGCCGGCCCGACCTTGTTTGCCTATCCTGGCGAGTGGGTCGTTCTGGACGGTACCTGGAGCCGCGACCCGGACGGGCTTGGCTTGAGCAACTACTCCTGGAACCAAATCAGCGGCCCGGCCGTCGTTTACCAGCCGCAGCATGTCTCTTTGCACGGCGGCTATGACGATCAACCCGCCGCCGAACCACCGCGCAGCGACGCTTTGATGGGTTTTAGTGCTCCGGGCCCCGGCAACTATCAGTTCGAACTGACGGTTTCCGATGCAGACGGCATCTCGAATACGGCAATCGCCGAATTGATTGTGCTCAATCCCGGCTCGGCCGAGCGCCCCCAGGCCGCAATCCTGATATCTCAAACGGCCGGGACATTGACGGTTGCCGGTTCGTCGAACCTGCCGGGTTCGTCATTCCGTTGGCTGGCCGACATTCGCAACCCGGCCCCTTTCGGGTTGCCGGCCGGCGCTGACCTGACCCTGGCCGCCGTGGATCTGCCGGTCGAAGGATCTTATTTCTTTAATTTGATTGCGTCCAAGGACGGGGCCGACAGCCGACCGGCCACGGCCTTGATAAAAAAGTCTGACAATATAATCAGCGGGTTCGACTTCCTGGCGCCACCCGATTGGCTGGCCGATGCCCAGATCTACGAGATCTATGTCAGAGCTTTTGCCGACGGGAATGCCGACGGAATCGGGGATCTAGTCGGTCTGACCGACAATCTCGACTACCTTGCTGAACTGGGTGTCAACACCCTCTGGCTGATGCCTGTTTTTGAATCGGCCGATCATGCCCATGGCTATCACACCGTCAACTATCGACGAGTCGAAAGAGACTATGGAAACAACGACGATTTGGCGGCCTTTATCAGTGCCGCCCACCAGCAGGGTATGCGGGTCGTATTGGACCTGGTGATCAATCATACCTCCCGGCATCATCCCAGGTTCAAAGCCGCCCTGGATTCGGCTTCGAGGTTTCGTAATCATTACATCTGGTTCATCAATCATCCCGAGTCGGACCCGTTGATCGAACGCTATGGTTTCGGGCGGGAACTGGGCGGGAGCCGCCTGACAATAGAATCGGGCTGGGCCGATATCCCGGATGTAAATATCGGCAACTCGGCTGCCCGGGATTGGGCTTTTGGAATAGCGCGCCACTGGATGGACCCCAATCGTGACGGCGACTTTAGCGACGGAGTCGACGGGTTCCGGCTCGATCATGTGACCGGTCCAGCTCATCGAGTATGGAAGAACTTGCGGCGCGAACTCAAGGCCATCAGACCGGATTTGATGTTGTTGGCCGAAGTCTTCAGGGATTTCGACAACGGCGGACAAGGCTTCGGTATTAAAGACTATTACGTGGATGAATTCGATCTGGCATTTACATTTCCGTTCTATTGGGTAGCTCAAGGTATTTTCAAGAACGGTGAACCGGTCGGCGGCTGCGCCGAACCCTGTGGTCTGGATTGGCTGATGAACGCCATCTCGGAACGATTCAGAGACGACGCGCGCATGTGCTTTTTCATCGAGAACCACGACGTGCCCTGGTACACGACTGTCTATGAAGATTGGGGACGTATCGCCGGAAAACTGATCGCCGCCAATACCTTAATGCAAACCCTGTCCAACAGCCCCCAGATTCTATATGG
>JAFDKH010000468.1 GCA_019307065.1 Deltaproteobacteria bacterium | reverse complement strand
GACAGGTCGTTGTTGCGGGCGTAATTCAGCAGATCGTTCCAGGTCACTGTGTTACCGTCGCGGATTCCATTCATGGTCATCACGTCCCACTCCTCATCGCTCTGGTACCACTCCCGGCAAAACGCATCTTTGATGTGTTCACAGGGATTAAAGTAGCCTTTGTATTCGCCGTCCGCGAAGAACGACGCTTTTGAAACGTTCGACTTTGTAAGGAAACAGTGGATATTCAAGCCAGCTCGGGCCATAACTGCTGCGAAAATAAAGCCTGAAACTGAATTTCGCGTCCCCTGTCCAGTAGCCGTCCATTCGGCGATACCGCGGGCGCATCCAGCCGCTTCCGTGTAGCCGGAGTCCGCAGTCCACCTGGAGATTCGTGTTGTCCTGCGGCTTCATTAGCTCAAACGAGACAGGGCGTTCGTATGCCATTCCTCGGCCCATCGGATTGTTGTAGCTGTTCGGACCGTCTGAAGTCCATACTCCGCCGCTATAGTAGCCCCCTACGATAGCCATTACGCCGTCCGGTTCGTAAAACGTTTGCCCTTCATCACCAACGAGGGAAATCACCGGCAACGACTTGACAGTTGCGCTGGCGTTCATCAGATACGTATTGGTCGTGACAGCCGATGGCTTCCAGGTTGTCTTCAAGGCCCTTGCCCTCAGGCACGTGGTTTTGTAAATCTGAATGGGGCCGGTATAGATAGCGCCCCTGCCATAATACGGCTCACTGCCATCCAACGTGTAGAGTATCGATACATCCTCGGTTTCAGTGGCCATCGTCACCGAAAAAGGTGCATCATAAAAGCCGCGGTCGTGACTGAACTTCACATCTTCGACAAAGCCCAAATACACGCCGATATTGCTCGTCTTGAAAGTTGGGAACGCCATGAACCGCCAGCTATCATTGGCGTCAGGGTAGCGACCATAAGAAATGTCGGTAATCTGGTTATCAAATGTAATACTGTCAATCATAGTAGCACCATCGCTGTCGAACAGGGCAATATCATCGCCGTCGGCATCGAGCTTGAAATTTGCGTGCAGGCCGATGTCACCAGTATCGTTATCGGCCCAGATCACCAGGTAGCCGCCTGCGGCGATAGTCGTTACGGCGGGGCTATTACCTGGAATCTGCCACTTGGTTGGAGAAGATAGATTATCTGTCAGGTACATACCGTCGATATCAATCGTATCGAGGCCGTAGTTGTGGATCTCGATCCAGTCGTCGTACTGGCCCTGCGGATCCTGTATATAACTGTTGTTGGACGCCATAAACTCGTTGATGACCAGCGAAGTTTTCGCTGCACTCACAGAGCCGATCAGATATACAGTTATAACAAGGTCGAGGAGTAACTTTCTCATATATCTGTACACAATTCCTTTCATTACCCACTAATGTTCAAGCCATCCGGATTGATACCCTCTTTTTGCCTTAAGCTGGGATTTCCCATACACTTCACTGATACACTTCTACAAGCTTCAAGTCTCATAATAGCAGAATCGCAATTAGATTCCAACAATTTTCCGACGAATCCAACGAGCTGTCTCGCAAAAAAGGCGCCGAAAGAGCCGAGCGTTCACACCAAAGACCGGTATTCCCTGCCATCTTGACATATCACAACCACCCGATCAAAATCCTCTCCATCTGTAACCCAGCAACCGGGAAATCCGGGCCTGGGGTTTACCGGCTGGGGGACGCTGGGGCGGCAAGCCAGTTGTCTGGGTCGTTGCCGTAATCGGTTGGGACCTTTCGCGTTAAGGCCATGCCATTGCCCCAGTTGTCTGGGTCGTTGCCGTAATCGGTTGGGACCTTTCGCGTTAAGGCCATGCCATTGCCGTCCGCTTCGACGGGCCAGAGGTCTATTGGCCCGGGAGTATTTTCAGGATGGGAGCCGTCGCTGTAATTGACCCTGTCGACGCGGATGTATTGGCGTACGTTCTCCTTTTCCACGTCGCCGGGCATGCTCAGCTCCAAACTTTCGCCGGCGTTGCTCAGGTTGCCGTCATAGGGGCCGAAAATTATCTCGGCGGGTACGACCGGATATCGCCATGAAAATGCCACCGGCTTTTTGACTACCAATAGATATCCCCCGGCGCCGATTGTCACCGGCACATTGGCCGGAAAAGTGAAATCGACGCCGTCGGTGAACTTCCACGGCTCGCCTTTATCATAGTCGTAGAGCGTGACCGGCTCGGCGCTGATGTTGTGCAGCTCGATGTATTCATATTGGTCGTTGGTGTAGGAGCCGCCATCGGGCCAGCCAGGATTGTACATTATCTCGTTTTT
>JAFDKH010000277.1 GCA_019307065.1 Deltaproteobacteria bacterium | reverse complement strand
AAAAAGACCGGTGTCCGTGTTTTATTTTTAAGTGTAATATTACGAAGAACTGATTGGCAGACAGCATGCAAATGGATGATTCAAACCCTGACGGCCCGGCACTCGAGTTGGACACTGAAGCGCCAATTGAATTGGATGACGGTAGGGCTGCCTCTCAAGACGAAGAAATCAAGAACAGGGTCAAGGATGTTGGTGAGTTTTTTGCCCAGCTCAAAAAGGGCATTAAAACAATCGGTCTCTATCGTCACAATACTCAACAGTATGAAACTTACCTCCAGCATGCCTACAATTCACTAACTGAAACACTAGAAAAATACGAGGCTATTCAACTTACCGTCGAGCAGTCCACCTTCAAATTTCTCAAAAACGTAATCTACCAGGCCGAAGCAGCCGAGCAAAATTTCGCTTTCAGGTTCTATCGTGACGGCGTTCGTCTGCTGGTATTCCGTAAAGGCTTGACCTCTGAGGAATTGCTCAGTTTCGTGCTAATCTGCCTGAGTAGTTCCCGCACGAGCGATAGCTCTCAAGAAGATGTAATCAGCATGTTGTGGAAAAGCGATTTTGAGCACATCGAATACGTGGTCATTGAGAGTTTCTCTCTGGGCAGTGAGTCGAACGACCAGACCAAGGTCGAAGTAGATCAGATTGTCAATTACCTATACAAACGCATAACGACCGAAAGCGGGGACAGTCACCAATTTGCCAGATTGTCTCTCGAGGACCTGGAAATAGAACTTGACGATGTTCAGCAAGTCTCCGGCATCGCAATAGGCAAAAGTCCGGTGCTAGCCAAGGAAAGAGAGGCTATCTACGCAGAGTTGGCCGCTGACGAACGTGACGGAATGATCTCGCGGCTGACAGACGTTTTACTCGATCTTTTCGAAGAAGACCTCGATCAGGAGCTGGCCAAGACAATCGGAGATGCTTTCATGCAGATCTTCGACAACCAGCTATTGAAAGAAGATTTCAAAGGAGTCGATGCCCTTTTCAGAAAAGTGCGTGGACTCGAGACCAGGCATTTACCGGCAGAAAGTCTGGCCTGGGCCCGGCAATCCGCGCATCGTATGTTGGCCAAGCTGGCCGAACCGGAATCGATCGAAAAAATTGCTGACATGCTCGATTCATCTTCGGATAAAGAGCTCTATCAGTTGATCCACCAGTACCTTGCCCATCTCGACCCGTCTACGGCCAGCCCAATATTGCATGCGCTAGAGCGACTGAACCGGCCGGAAGCTCGGCGTTTGCTCTGTAAGGTACTGGCAATTTTAGGCAAAGAAGTCCCGAAGATGTTTGCGGAAAAGCTTCAAAGCCCCAAGGCCAATTATGTCAGAGATATGCTTTTTATCCTCGACACGATTAACCCACCGGACAAAATAAAGTATATAGCTTCCCTGGTTTCTCATCCCAATCTGGCGATCCGCATCGAGATCCTGAAATCAATTGCCTCTTCTGGAGACCTGACTGTCGGCTCATACATTACTAAAGCGCTTAAAGATAAAGATGCCCAGGTACGGGCGACCGCCGCAGCCCTGTTGCCTAACTTTGATCTGGGCATCGCTAAGCGCGCATTGATGAGCATTGTTCAGGCCGATACTTTCGCCGAGAAACCGGACAGGGAACAGATGGCAATGTATACCGCCCTGGCCAATGTTAACGATCCTGAGGTTATGGCATACATTCGTGACCAACTGCATGCCACTAGCCTACTTGGCAAAAAGAAACTCGTAGACCATAAGAAAAATATCATCAACGGTTTGGCAAACTCCGGTTCGATAGACGTATTTCGGTTGCTCAAGGCCGAGCTGGAATCGGGAGTGAAAGACCAAGAGTTGCAAGCAGTAATGCAAAGGGCCTGTAAAAGGCTAAAAGAGCGACTCTTAGGTGGTTGATTCAGGAGATCGGATTTGGATGACAAGTTCAAAATAACTGAAGGCATCAAGGTAGATCCTGACAAGCTCGAAAGTGGCCGGTCTTTTGACTCGGCCCTCCAGGTTCAAGGACGCTCTTTAGTCAATGCCCTGCATATGCTGGTGAGAAATGTCAAGCTCTATGGTCCGGAGAATGAGATTTTCAACAAACCGCTGGAGAAAATACAGGATAGCATAAACACAATTATCGCCATGGAAGGTCAGATTTCTCTTCAAAGTGCTGGTGATTCCTTCTACCTCAACAACATGCTACTCAAATTCGATCTAAAATCACTCGAAAATCTGCAGTACTTGCACCAGGAATTCGAACGCTGCGACGTAGGCGGCTTTTTGCTCGAAAAACAAATCACAGTTCATGAGCTGCAAAACTTCATTTATATTTTCAGCAGAGATAACACGGAAGCGCCTGGCGAACAGGGGGTATCTACTCGCAAGCTCATGGCCTTGAAGCTTCGCAAGTTCGAAAAGATAAAAGAGATCTTGCAGCAACAAGAAGAAGAAGGCCTTGATGCCGCGGATGCGCACAGTCAGGCCAAGCTGGATCGCAAACGCTACGGCCTGGTGGTATACGCCAGGGCGGTCCACTTCATGCGCAAGTACTTGGACGGGCTTAGAGGCGAGGGCCCGGAAGTTCCAAGCTCGAAGGCCACTCATCTCGTTCAGGATTTGGTAGACGTGGCCTATGAACAAAGCTCCCATTTTCTGGGTATGGCCACCGAGGCCAATAATGAAAACTACCTGGCTTATCACTCGGTTAGCGTAACAATGCTGGCGATTATTTTCGGAGTCACTCTCGAATTTTCCAAAGAGCAATTACGCGATGTTGCCACGGCTGCGCTGTTTCACGACATCGGCAAGGCAGAGCTCGATGGGTCACTTTTGAAAAAAATGGACAAGCTGACTCCTTTTGAATCTTTGCAACTTTCCAGAAGCGCAACAAGAGCTGTCACTCAATTTCTGCGCTCCAAGTTCCTCAACAGGACGACCATCAACAATGTTATAGTGGCTTACAACCATGCAACCGAATACGGCAAGGCACTCAAGGAACTTAACGGTAATATATTGGTCGAACGCGTCGCCGATCTCAGCGTCTATACTAAGATCGTTGCCATCGTTGATGCTTATGAAGATTTGACTTCACGATTTCAGTACAGCCCGCATGTCGCCTTCGCTCTGATGAACTCCGATATCAAGCATAAATTCGATCCGGACTATTTGCGGATATTCGGACGAATTCTCAAGGGCCTCTCGCAAAAAGTAATCTCTGAACGCGGCGAGAAAGTCTCTATTTTCTAGCAAGCAGTTCCATGCAAATCTGAGCGGTATACTCAACTTCTTGAGGATCGGCACCCGGGAACGCGAGATTTCGCACATATGGATAAGGGTGCCCCCAGCGCAGAGGATCGCCTGAGGCAAACAAGCAAACCGTCGGCCGACCAACTGCGACAGACATGTGCATCGGGCCGGTATCATTGGTGACAACCAGATCGAGCCGGCGCAGCAGGCCGGCCAGTTCTGTAAGGGCAGTCTTCGGGGCTATTATCAAATCCGACGATACTGCCGATGCAAACTGTTCAGATAGTTTTTCCTCCCCGGGGCCCCACAAGACCACTAGACTCCCTCCACATGCCTGAAGAAGTTTCTTTCCAAGCTGAATGTAGAACGGCACCGGCCAGCGGCGTTCGAGTTTGCGCGAACCCGGCCAGATACCTATCCTGGGTCGTTTTGCCTGATGAGAACTCAGCCAATCTTCCCATTTTTGTTTCTCGAACTCCCCGATCGAGGACCGCAGCTTGGGAGGCTTCATCTTGATACCTAGGGGTTCGAGCAAGCGCATGCGCTGGGCCAACTCATATTCGCTATTCGAACCGGGTATGACTTGCACGCTATGGTACCCGCCAGCGACTTGATCCCCGCGCTGATAGCCGATTCTTATCGGCGCTCCCGAATAGTATGTCAAAGCAGCATGCGTGAAAGAAAACTCATGCCAGGCGCTTGTATCGAGCGCAACCTGGTAGCCAATTTTGCGGATCTTGGAAACTACTCGGCGCCAAGTCAAATGTCGTTTGAAAAACCAGCGTTTGTCGAGCAGATGTAAGTGATCAACTCCCTCCAGGCTACCAGCAATTTGACCGGCCCGGGAGCTGGCCAGCAGCCCAAGTTGGACATTGGGCAGCGTAATCTTTATGGCATCTATCATTGATTGCAGATTGATCAGGTTTCCAACACGCTCGTCTATCCTGACAATCAGAATACTGTCCGGCGGGTTCGAACCTGGATCTGATCCAGTCCTGGCTGAAAAAAGTCTACGAGCAACCCAGCCGAGCGCCCGCCGGTCAATCCTTTCGGGTCGCTGCATCAGAAATCATCTCAAACTGGCATAGGGGTAGCATCGGCCCGCTTGCCACTTGTTTGCCTTTCAGCTAAAGGAATCGGTGTCTGCAGGTTGGCAATCTTACGTAAAGCGTCTAAAACATTTTCCGGGCTCACCATGCGCATGCAATCGTGGTGTTTGTCCGGACACTTGCGCGGACCATGGTGGCTACAAGGTCGGCACTTGACTTTTGCCGTCAGCACCTTTGATTTCTCATTAAAAATGTGGGCCTTCTGATCTGTCGGCCCATAGATCAACACAGTCGCCAATCCTAAAGCACGGGCCATATGAGTAAGGCCGGAATCACCCCCAATGGCTGCTTCACACCGAGATAGTAAAATCGCCGTCTCGGCCAGGGAATTACCGACACAACTTTTTAGAGGTGTTTTTATTGTTTTGTTGATCTTCAAGGCCAACTCGCGTTCGTTGGGACCCCCAAACATTATCGGTTGATAACCTCTTTCTTTTAACGACTCTCCCAGACTGGCAAAGTAAACTGCCGGCCAACGCTTGGTTTGCCAAAAGGCTCCGACGCATAAGGCCACCAGCTTGTCATCGGCCTGCAGTCCATTGGTCGTGAAAAACTTTTCAACATATGCCCGGTTGTCTGCCGGGCTTTTCAGTCTCAAGCGCGAGTCATCTGCCGGAATACCAATTTTTTCCAACAGGTTGAAATTCTGGATGAGATTACAAGACTCATTCGGGATTGGGTCGACGGCCACATGATAAACCAAACGTCCTAAACCCTGGCGGAAGCCGACCCTGAGCGGTATGCGAGTCAGGCCCGAAAGAATAGCGGTCCGAGTCGATCGATGCGGCGCGATCAAAAGGTCAAATTTCTCTTTTCGGATGCGCCTGGCAGCTTTGAGGATACCTGGCGGGCCCGATTCTTCGCCATGTTTGTCGAAAGTTAATACTTTGTCGACGCCCGGAATACATTTAGCCACCTGGCTGGCATAAGGCCTGACCAGAACAGAAATCTGAGTTTCTTCAAAACTCTTTTTGATTGCGTGCACCAGCGGCGAAAGAAAAACAACATCCCCGATAAACGCGGTTTGGACAATCACGATTTTCTTGGGAGGCTTTGATAAGTGCATCCTGGAATTATATTCCTGTTAAAAACCGTGTGCAAGGCTCGATAATTTACATGCTGGTCTGCTTGTATAACTGGTCGATCTTGTGGAACTGTTTTTCGATCGTATATTCCTCTTCAACTTGCTTCCGAGCTCGAATGCCCATTTTTTTTGAACTTTCTAGGTCCGAAAGCATTTCGACCAGGGCCGTAGCCAAAGCGGCCGAATCATCTTTGGCTATCAGCTTGCCGGTTTGTCCGTCGGTTACAATCTCGGATAGAGCACCTGTGTCGGTCGCTAAAACCGGCACACCACTCGCCATGGCCTCCAAGGCTGCCCGACAGGTGCCGTCGTTTCCGGGCGCCAATAAGACTTTCAGATCCAGTCCCCGATAAAGCCCGGGCAAGTCGTCGCGATAGCCAAGA
>JAFDKH010000103.1 GCA_019307065.1 Deltaproteobacteria bacterium | reverse complement strand
CCCCGAGATCGACGGTCGGGAAGTTACGACTATCGAGGGGCTCTTAGAGCAAGACAACCGGCTCTCGAAGATCCAGCAAGCTTTTGTCGATAACGGAGGAATCCAGTGCGGATTTTGTTCACCGGGCATGATCATGTCGGCTAAGGGCTTGCTCGACCAAAACCCCAATCCAACCAAAGCCGATATTCGTAGGGCTCTGACCGGCAATCTGTGCCGCTGTACCGGCTATGTTCAGATAATCGACTCGATAAAAAAAGCCGCCGGGGGAGATTCCGATGAGTGACTTTCGTTACATCGGCAAGAGCATCCCCCGCCCGGATGCTCCTGACAAAGCCGCCGGGCGCGCCAACTATATCCACGATCTGGCCCGCCCGGGAATGTTGTACGGCAAGATAAAATTTTCTGATCAGGCGCACGCTCGAATAAAGCAGATCGACACCTCCAAAGCCGAACGGCTGCCTGGCGTCAAGGCGGTTATTACCGCTTACAATACTCCCGAGCTGCGGATTGGATTCATCCGGGACAATTACGCTCTCAAGAAAAACAAAGTCCGCCAGTATCGCGACGAAATTGCCGCCGTGGCCGCCTGCGATCCGGCTACCGCAGCCGTTGCAATCGAACTGATCGAAGTCGAGTACGAACCGCTCCCGGCCGTTTTCTCTCCGGAAGAAGCCCTGGCCGAAAATGCTCCCCTGATTCACGAGACCAGTCCGAACGGCAAACCAAATAAAGACAATCGCCTGGCCCTGACTTTCCACCATGAATCAGGCGACCTGGCAGCCGGCCGGGCTCTGGCTACGCATATTGCCGAGAGCAATTTCTCGACCCAACTCATTCAGCAAAGCTGCATGGGCACCGCCGGCTGTATTGCCGAATTCGATTTGAACAACCAGCTGACTATCTGGTCCAAGACTCAAATTCCCTTCCTGGCCCAGCGCGATTTCAATGCAGCCCTGGCGGCCATGGGTTTGCCCGGCAAAAACACGCGGGTAATCGTACCGGTTCTGGGCGGCGCTTTTGGGTCCGGTCTCGACACCCACGCTTATGAGTACATTGCCATTCTATTGGCCCGCCGAACCGGCTACCCGATAAAAATCGTATACAGCCGCGACGAAGAGTTCTCTTTCTTGTCGCCGCGCCAATCTACCCGGGTCAAGATCAGCCAGGGCTGTGACAACGACGGCAGCCTGACCTTCCGCAAGATCGAAGTCCTGCTCGACAACGGCGCCTATACTTCCTGGGGCGCAACATATCCCTCGGTAATGATGTTGCCGGCCACCTCGCTCTATCATGTGCCGAATGTCTATTTCGACGCTAAACTCGTCTACACCAACAACACCTACTGCCAGGCCATGCGCGGCTATGGCAACCCCGAGCTCAACTGGGCTTTGGAGAGCAACATAGACGAGCTGGCCGAAAAGGCCGGGATCGATCCGCTTGAGCTACGCCTGAAAAACTGCAATCAGCCAAACGAGACTACTCCGATGGGACTTCAGGTCACTTCCTGCGGCCTGGAAGAATGCCTGCGGACAGTCGCTGAAAAACTCAGCTGGCGAAAAAAGCGCACCCGGCAAAAAAACCGCGGGGTCGGCCTGGCATCTTTGTTACATGTCGGCGGCGGCGCCCGGATTTATCGCTCGGACGGCTCGGGCCTGATTCTCAAGCTCGACGATTTCGGCAACGTCAACGTTTATTACGGCGGGGTTGAAATGGGCCAGGGGCTGCACTCGGTTTTAACAATGGCCGTGGCCGAAAAACTGGGTGTCACGCCTGATAAAGTATTCATCAATCCGACCGACACGGGCACTAGCCCATGGGATGTCGGCACGCATGCCAGTCGCGGCGCCTTCATGGCCTGCAATGCCGCCATTGCCGCCTGCCTGCAACTACGCGATAAAATTTTCGATTGGGCTCGCGAACTTTACGCAGCCGAAGTTGCCAAAAACATCAAGAGAGCTCAGAGAAAAAATCCCGACTACCAACCACCGGAATTCAATGTCGATCTGGCAGCCAAGCAGGGCCGCTTCGACTTACGTGACGGGTTCGTCTTCTTAGTCGATGCACCCGACCAGCCTGTCTTGAAGATTGAATTCAGCCAGTTGCTGCGTTCGATTCATTTCCGTCCCCAAGGCCAGATGCTGACGGCCGAGGTGTTTTACGATCCGCCCAACGAGCTGCCGGATTGGAAAAAGGGCTACGGCAACATGTCGGCCACCTATGCTTTCGGAACCCAGGGAGTCGAAGTCGAGGTCGACACCGAGACCGGCCAGGTAAAAATTTTGAAGCTAATCGCCGCCCACGATGTCGGCCGGGTGCTCAATCGCCAGACCCTCGAGGGCCAGACTTACGGTGCTCTGGCTCAGGGTATCGGCTATGCGCTCTACGAAGAAATCATCTCAGAAAAGGGCCGGATCATGAATCCCAACTTCCGTGACTACAAAATCCCGACAATTTCAGAAATGGACTTTCCGATCGAGCTGCATTTTATCGAAACCGATGACAAGCACGGACCATTCGGAGCCAAGGGAGTCGGCGAGCCGGGACTGGTACCGACCGCCCCGGCCATCGCCAATGCCATCTACGATGCGATCGGCGTACGCATCCGCGATCTTCCGATTACCCCCGAGAAAATCCTGGCCGGCCTGGCCAAAAAGAAATAGCGTTAGAATATTGGAGATTTTCCCATGAAGAATGTCCGAGTTAGCTGTGTCGCGCTTGGCTTGCTGGGCCTGCTGCTTTGCGGCCGCTCAAATGCCTCCGACGCACCCGAGATTTCGCGTTCGACAGGTGTTGAAGGCGGCGTAATTGTCTTCTGGCCGCGGATTATTCCGCGCTCTGAAACGGTCAATACCCGAGCACTGGCAAAAAAAATACAGGCCCGGCTCAAGACCCTGGTAACACAAGCCCTGCCCGGGCGGCCGCTCGACGTGCGGCCCGAGCCCGAACGAGTTTGCCCGCAGGCCGGTTGCCAGGCCATGACTGTCGGGGTCTTGCTGGCCCGCAAGGGTTCGGGCTGTATTGCGGTTGCCCTGCTGGGCCGGCCGGGAAAGGCTTTAACCCATCTGGTACCCTGGGTGGGTAAAGTCAAAGTGAAACAAGAATGGGTCCCCTTTCGTAAACCGCCCGAATCGTTTCTGACGATCAACGATTTCACTCCTTGTGATCAAGTCATGGCCCAGCTGCCGGCAAACGAAAACCAGATTATAAAAATGATCAAAGACGCCGAGCCCGCCCGCAAGAAAAAGTAGCCGCCTTCAAGGAGACCACGATGAGCCCGAAGGCTTTTTTCGGAATTCTGGGGTTGGTTTTACTGATAGCCAACTGCAGCAGCTCGCAATCCATTCAAGACGGCGGTCCCGATGCCGACGGAATCGACGGCGCTGACGCTAACGCCGACCCTGGCGCTGACAAAGGCTCCGACATCGGCCAGTGTGAGCCCGGCGTGTTCTGCCTGATACTCGAGCCGGGCGCCAAGGCCTGTAGTGTTTTCATGGATGATCGCGAGTGGCAAAAGGAACTGGCCGTCCTGGGACGCATTCATTTCTACCCGGGTGTGGTGACCTTGCCGACCGACCAGGCCACTTTCGAAGGCACGCTTATAGAAACAGTCGAATACGGGCCTGCGCGGGTGGCAGCCACCCATCAGGGCGCCGGTTTTTTCGAATACGAGTATCACCAGGGCGGTATTCCCAGCCAGGGCTCGCACATCTACAGATACCGGCAGGAATTCGATCTCGAAGGTCAGGCTTATGCAATCGAGTTCCAGTTCGAATTCGGTGTCAACGACGGTGTACCGTATTATTACGAAATTCGCTTGAACGATGATTTTGCCGAGTACCGCACCCCAATCGGAATCCTGGGCGACGGCTCGCTCTATCCCGATCAATATCAACACTTCAGCCAGTGCCACTACCGCGATATACCCCTGTTCATCGCAACTACCACGGCTGAAAACGGGGACCAGGCAATCGTCCACAAGCGCTTTTTGGAACCCGGCGGCGGTTCAGGCCCAGCCAACCTGGTCTATGCCGAAATAACCGTCGACGGCACGATCCGTACGACTGAAGATTATTTCGAGCTGGTCTATGCGGCCTATCACCACAACTTCGATGAAACCTACCTGGTACTGCTGAAACCACCGGTTGGAGACGTTCACGCGATATTGTTCGAACACGTCTGGTACTACCAGGGGCCCACCGACATGATCTATCTGGATGCCGAAATGACCGAACTGCGCCGCAGCCCGCTGACTGCCTGGGAAGAAGTCGAGCAATAACATAGGCTCTGCCCGGCGGCTCAAATTAAAGGTCTTGCGCTCTACTTATATCCAATGTTAGCTCGAAACAGCTCAAGACAGGAGACCAACATGCCCGGACCAATCGGCCTTGAAAAAGAACGCAACCATGCAGCCATCTGGATGACATCTTTGCTGATCGCCGGAGCATTGGTCGGGCTGGCTTACCTGATGTTTGCCAGTTTCGAACACGATTCGTGGTTCCCGTCCGAGTGGAGAAGGTTTCTGAACCGGAACGAAGTCGAGGCCTTCGGCGGCGGCGGGTTGGCCTTATGGATTCTGATCACGATGCTGATGTACGCCTTCGGGGCTTTTTCCCGGCCGGCCCGCGACACGAGCGGCTGGGGCAGCGGCCCTGATGAAGCTTCGAGCCAACCGAGAAAGCTTGGTCGGTCGACTAAGGGCCAAACAAACCTGCCGGGAGCCTCCGCTGTCCCGATGAAAGAAGGCCGCTGGCCGACTATTGACGTCGTCATGCGCCGCGAGCGCCGGGCCTGCACCGGCGATCTGGTCCTGACCGACCGGCGTTTTTTCTTCATCTGTTACCGTGACGAAAGTATGGCCAAATCCACCGGAGGGCGGGCAGTTGCCAGCCAGTTCGGTATAATCGGAGCGATAATCCATGCCCTGGTCGCCGGCCCCGGCCAGAAACGCAAGAAACAACAAACCAACGAACTGCGCCATGAATTCGCCGCGCTTTCATTGGAAGAACAAGTCAACCGCAACCAATACAGCTTGAGTTTGCTTCCGGGCGATATAAAAAGCTTCTCTTCCAGCACATTAAGCGGCACGCGCTTCGAAACAGCCGATCAGAAATACCAATTCACCTCAATCGATAAGTCTTCTTTCCCGGCCATCAAGTCCTGGTGCGATCAGCAAGGTATCGAGAACAAAGGGCTGGGCTGAGAAGAACATTCCTGAGTGTGTCTAGATACCAATTGCCATGGCAGTCCGATACAAGAATTGCAATATCAGAGACTTGCCGAGCTCGCGCTTGTTTTCCAGCTGGGCCTCGTAGAACTGCTGGTGAGTCATGCCCTTGCTCAGCAGCGAGAGTCTTTTGACTGTCAGCTTGCGGTCGCTGTTTTCAATTACCGAATCCAATGAGCTGCCAAGCTGGGCAACCGATAAAACCTTGTCGAAAGTTTTTATCCCGGCGAATGAACTAAAAATCGAAGTTCCGACATCAGCCAGGATCATCTTGGTCAGCCGATCGCGCTCTATTGGAAGGTCATGCCGGATGGCAGCCAGGTTGTTGAGTTCATTGCGCTCGAGCCGTTGCCATTCGGCGTGTTTCTCAATGGCGTGTACCAGAAAAGACTTTGAGTCGACCTTTTTAGCGGCATTCAATAGCCCTTCGGTCAAAGCCGGGAAATCTTCAAAAACTCGAATGGAGCGCTCTTTCGGCAACAGTCCCGCCAGAGTTTTCAGTTCCTGAGACTTGACCAGCAAACCGGCCTGAAACTCGGCCAGCCCCAGCGGTTTGGTTTTGTGCATGCATAATCCCTGGTCGGATTTTAAATCGCTGGCTACTTTTGATAGGTCTTTATTAATCAGCCCAAGCGCCAGGCCGGTGGCCTTTTCACGGCTCAGTCCGTAGGCCTCGAGTTCGGCTTCTAAGGCCTTAGGTTCGTCCGGCACCTGGCGTTTCAGCTCACCAAGCAGCTTGATACAGGCATCCGGTTCGAGCGCTACTTTTTCCAACTGCCCGGCCGTTTGGGCTAAAATTTTACTGGCCTGCTCACGAACCTGCTTATCGGCCTTGCGATAAACGGCGTAGGCCAGATAGCGCTCGAGCCGGACCGCTATTTTGTCAGCCTGGCGCGTGTCGCAACCGAATTCGTGACTCACCTTTTCTCTTAGCGAAAGGAAAGCCAGGTCGCGTGACTGCTTGGCCCATTTGCCGAGGTCGACCTGGTCGACAAACTTATTGGCTACGTGGAGTAAGTGCTGATCTTCTACGTTTAGATCTTGCTGCAGGTAATGATCTTTGACCAGGCTGGTAAGTAACTGATCGGCATAAGGTCTGGTGATTGGCATCTGCTCCTCCATTGGTAAAAGTATCAGCCCAAGCTAGAGCAACTTGTGTGCCAACTTATAATTGCTTGTAAAACAAACATTTTTCCAATTGAGGCGTGTCCGGAATCCGGACAGTCGTGCCCGAAAACCGGACACATGGGGTCCAGAGTCCAAATTCTGTGCTTGACATATCTGGGTTGTTCTGGTTGGATGACTGACCAGCCAGTCAGTAAGGTATGAGGGGAAGCACATGCCTAAAGAAACACTCATGTTGATTCATCCCGACAAGCGGGATCGGGTGTTGCACGAGGCCGCCTGTTTGTTCGCCGAGCGGGGTTTCTCCCGGGCTGACATGGCTGAGTTGGCCAATCGGGCCAAGGTTGCCAAGGGATCTTTGTACAATTATTTCGAGAGCAAGGAAGATTGTTACATGTTCGTCTGTCAAGATGCTCTCGACCGCTACCGGCAGGCGGTCTACGACGGTCTGGAGCAAGATTGGGATATTTACCGGCAGGTGGAGCATATCTTCCGCTCTGGGGCCGGTTTTGTCCTCGAACACCCCGAGTATATCATCTTGTATCTGAACATCTCATCCGCCGGTATGGATCGATTCGCCGACCAGCTCTCACAGAAAGTAGAGCAGCAATTCGCCCGGCTGTTGAAAGAACTGCTCACCCGAGACATGGCCCGTGGTCTGGTGCGCGCCGATTTGGACATCGCCTTCGCTGCCCACATGCTCAACAGCCTCTACATATTCTTTTTGTCCTCCTTGGTCTCCCGGCATCACCAGATCCGACTGCAGGAATACCTGGAACTGGACATGAAGGCTGAGAACAGTCCGGTGGAGGAATTGCTCGAACGAACTGTCAAATTTTTGAAAACTTTTCTTAAACCCCCTGAGGAAGAAAACCATGGCTAAAACTACCGGTGGAAAAATTATCGCACGCATGTTGCACGCCGAAGGCGTGGAAGTACTGTTCGGGATCATCGACGGGACTTATCTGCACATGTTTGCCAACTGCGTCGAACTGGGCATGCGCATGATCACTCCGCGCCACGAGACAACCGCAGCTCACATGGCCGGTTCGTACGCCCGCCTGACCGGTAAGCTGGGTGTTTGTATCGCCAGCAACGGCCCCGGTGTGGCAAATGTGCTGCCCGGGGTAGCGGTCGAAAACGGGGAGGGCAATCGAGTGCTGTTGCTGACCAGTTCTCGGCGGACCGGGATCACCTACCCCGACCGTGGCGGGGCATACCAGTACTTCGACCAGGTCAAGACGATCGGGGCCATGTCCAAGTGGTCGGCCTCGGCTCAGACTGTCGAACGCATACCCGAGTTGCTGCGTCAGGCGTTGCGCCAATGTTACCTGGGCCGGCCCGGAGTGGTACATTTGGACATCCCCGAGAACCTGATCAACGGCGAGGTGGAGGATACCTTTGAGGTGCAGGCACCTGAGAATTACAGACGCCAGGCGGCTTTGGAGCCGGCCGCTGAGCAAGTGCATCAGGCGGTCGAGTTGCTTATTGAAGCCAAATTGCCGGTGATCCACGCCGGGAGCGGGATAATCCACGCCGGGGCATACCCGGAATTGGAGCGCCTGGCCGAATTGTTGCACTGCCCGGTGACCACTTCCTGGAGTGCGCGCGGGGTTCTGCCCGAGACCTCAGCCTGGGCTTACCCGATGGTGCTCATGGATCTGTGCAACCGGGTGCACAACGAGGCCGATTTGGTCCTGGTGTTGGGCGCTGTGTTAGGTGAGACAGACTGGTGGGGCAAGGCGCCCAACTGGCGCAAGCCCAGTGAGCAAAAAATGATTCAAGTGGACCTGAACGAAGAAGCTCTGGGCCGCAATCGGCCTGTGGACCTGGCCGTGCTAGCCGATGTCCGGGTATTTCTTGTAAAGATTTGTGATGGGCTCGAGACTCTAAAGAGCGATATTCCGCGGACCGGGCGAATCGATTCCTTGTCTGCCCTGGCCACGGCTCGGGAAGAAGCTCGGGCAGAATTGAACGAGGCGCTCAAGGATACTGAGGCACCCATGCTGACCGCCCACGTGGCGGCCGAGTGCCGCAAGGTCTTCGCCGATGACGCTGTGGCTGTGTTCGACGGCGGCAATACCGCCGTCTGGGGCAATACCTACCACCAGGTGCGAACCCCCAATACCCAACTGGGCACCTGGCACTTCGGCCACCTGGGGGCCGGCTTGGGGCAGGCCCTGGGCGCCGCCGCCGCCCGACCGGACAAGCAGGTCTATTGCATTCTGGGCGACGGAGCCATGGGCTTCCATCCCCAGGAGATCGAGACGGCCGTGCGCAACGATATGCCGATAGTGTTTCTGGTTTGCGCCGACAAGCAGTGGGGCATGGTCAAGCTGACCGAGCTATTTGCACTGGGCCCGGTCTGCGATCAGTTTCCCAACGCCTTAGCCGAACAACCGCACATCAACGGCGACCTGGGCGAGATCGCCTGGGATGATTTGGCCCGATCTATGGGTGCCCACGGCGAGCGCGTATCCGATCCAGCCGAATTGGCAGCGACGATCGAACGTTGCCTGGCGGCCAAGTGCTGCTCGGTGATTCACGTGGAGGTGGATCCGGCCAAGCATCTGATGGCCCCCGGCCTGATGCACTTCAAGGAAATGCACCAGGAGCCTGCAGGAAGCTGACATGGATGGAGCCGGGATCGACCAGCTCAGGCTGAACTTTGATCAGAACAGTCTGATCGCTCTGAATGCCGTAATTGGTCTTATGATGTACGGCATGGCCCTCGATCTGAAGCTCGAGGACTTTCGGCGAGTGCTGCGCTCACCGCGCGGTCCCTTGATCGGTCTGTTGGCTCAGTTCATCCTGCTGCCGGCGGCTACCTTCTGCTTGACTCTGGTTTTGCCGATCAGTCCGTCCATGGCGCTGGGAATGATCCTGGTGTCATCTTGTCCGGGGGGCAATCTATCCAACCTGATGACTTACCTGGCTTCCGGCAATACAGCCTTGTCGGTCAGTATGACCGCCGTGTCTACCCTGATCGCGATCGTTTTGACCCCGCTCAATCTGAGCCTGTGGGGTAGTCTGAACCCGGCCACCCAACCTATTTTGGAAGTGGTCCATTTGGATCCCCTGGCCGTGTTACAGACCATCATGTTGATCCTCGGCCTGCCTCTGGGGCTGGGCCTGCTGACCTCCCGATTCCAGCCGCGTCTGGTGGAACGCATTCGCAAACCTTTCAAAGTGCTGGCGGTGGTCATCTTCATCGGTTTTATCGCCATCGCCCTGGGGGCCAACTGGGACAACTTCCTGGAAATTATCGGCCTGGTTGCCTTCGGAGTTTTCGCTCATAACGCTTTAGCTTTGTGCCTGGGATACGGCTCGGCCAGGTTGCTCGGGTTGGCCCCTCGCGACCGGCGAGCGGTGGCAATCGAAGTTGGTATCCAGAACTCGGCTCTGGCCCTGGTTCTAATCTTTGAATACTTCGAAGGACTGGGTGGCATGGCAATCGTCGCCGCCTGGTGGGGAGTCTGGCATATTATTTCCGGTCTGAGCCTGGCCACATTTTGGTCCCGTTTTCCAATTCAGGCCAAGGAGGCAACCAGGCATGGCTAGGCGTGAATACTCCGGCAAGGTTGTTGTCATAACCGGCGCCGCCGGCGGGTTGGGCCGGGCTTTGGCCGAGCGCTACGCACAGGCCGGTGCCAATCTGGCATTGCTGGACCTGCGCCTGGAGGATCTGGGTCCGCTTGTAAACGAACTGAATGACACAGGCGTCTCCATTCTGGCAGTCGACTGCGACGTGACCGACGAGCAGGCCTGTCGACGAGCTTTAAATATTGTCGATGAGCGATTCGGCAAAGTGGATGTGCTGATCAACAACGCCGGGATCACTCACCGCAGCGTATTTGCCGAGACCGACTGTGCGGTAATCCGCAAGGTCGTCGAGGTTAATCTGTTCGGATCTATGCACTGCACCAAGCACGCTCTGGACAAATTGATCGCCGGGCGGGGTCAGATCATCGTGATCAGTTCGGTAGCAGGCTTAGGTCCTCTGGATGGTCGGGCCGGATACGCCGCTTCCAAACACGCTTTGCACGGCATGTTCGAAACCCTGCGCAGCGAACTACGCGGACAGGGCGTTAGGGTGACCATTGTTTGTCCGACCTTCATTGCCACCGGTATTGGCGCAGCAGCCCTGGGTGGCAATGGGCAGCCTGCCCCGCAGTCGCAGGCTACCGTGGGCCGGGTGGCCGGCGCTAAGGAGATCGCCGATGAAATTTTTCTGGCAGCATCCAAAGAGCAGCGGCTGCTGATCCCGTCCTTTACCGGCAGGCTGGCCCATCGGATCCAGCAGCTTTTTCCAGCGCTTTATGAGCGGCTCATGTCGCGTTCGGTCAGAGCCGAGTTCGAGGAATGATCGTGCGATTCCTGGCTTGCATACTTGCTTTCTTGACTCTGGCCGGCTGCGTTGGTTCGGGCAACAGACGGGCCGATTCGGCCTGGTGGGCTGAAAATGGTTGGCAAGCAAATGAACCAGCACCGATCTATTCCGGCCTGGAGCGCTTCTCTCGCTACATAACCATGCGTGATGGAATTCGCCTGGCCGTCGATGTCTACCTGCCCGAAGGGCTACCCGAAGGGCACAAGTTGCCGGCGATCCTCTTTCAGACTCGCTACCTGAGGGCCGTGGATTATCGCTGGCCGTTTTGTCATTTTATGGGCGGACGTTTCGACGACATGATCGAGTATTTGGTACGCCGCGGATACGCCTGGGTGGCTTTGGACACTCGCGGCTCGGGAGCCTCGTTCGGAACCCGGTCCTATCCATATTCAGCGGACGAGATCGCCGACGGGGCCGAGTTGATCGACTGGATAATCTCTCAGGACTGGTCTTCAGGAGTGGTCGGCGCCTGGGGTAATTCATACACCGGCGGCAGTGCACTGATGTTGATGACTAATAATCATCCGGCCCTCAAGGCGGTCATGCCCCGTTTCGCCATGTTCGACTTTTACGCTGAAGGGGTTTTCCCCGGCGGGCTGCACCTTACCTGGCTGACCGACACCTGGGGTCGTCTGGCTGCCGCCCTGGACAGTAATCGTTTAGCGGACTTTTTTGGAGATCGGGTGAACCTGGCTGTTAGGGGGATCAAGCCGATCGACGGACCCATGGGCAATCGATTGCTGCAGCGCGCGGTGGCCGGCCATCACAAGAACGGCGACATCAGAAAGCTGGTCAAGGGTATAATCCACCGGGATGACTATTCGCTTGCTCGACAAGGTGTCTCGGTCGACACGATCAGCCCGTACACTCGTTTGGATGCCCTGAACGCATCCGCTGCAGCGGTCTACCTGTATACAGGCTGGTTGGACGCCGCTTTTCTTCTCTCGGAGATTCGGCTGTTTCTCAACCTCGATGACCCAGCTACGCGCTTGACCATTGGCCCCTGGGATCATGGCGGCTGGCAGAACATCAGTCCATTCGCTAAAGATCGGGATACTGGATTTCAGAAGAACTTAGAAATCCTGCGTTTCTTCGATCACCATCTAAAAGGGCTACCGACCGGAATTGAGCGCGAGCAGCGTGTGCACTACTACACCATGGGCGAGGAGCGCTGGAAGAGCGCCGACAGTTGGCCTCCTTTGGGTGGCACTACCCAGACTCTGTTCCTCGCAGGCCAGGGCCGACTGCAAACAAAGGCTCCGACCAACACACAAGGGCGGGACAGTTACCAAGTGGACTTCAGCGCCAGCAGCGGTCCCCATTCCCGCTGGCGCTCTTTAGTCAATCTGGAAAAGCGGCCGGTCGGTTATTTCGATCGGGCCGAGGCTGATGCCAAGTTGCTGCTTTACACCAGCTCGCCACTGAGCGAGTCGCTGGAGGTGACCGGTCATCCGACGGTGAACTTGTTTGTTACGTCAACAGCCAAAGACGGCGCTTTCTTCGTCTACTTAGAGGACGTGGATATCGCGGGCCGAGTGCAGTACGTCACCGAAGGTCAGTTGCGAGCCCTGCATCGCAAGCTATCTGAAGATGCACCACCCTACAAGACGGTGACTACCTACCGGTCCTTTTTGAAGACCGATGCTGCAAAACTTCTGCCGGGTGAAGTGACGGAACTGGTATTTGCGCTCCTGCCAACCTCTTACCAGTTCAAGCGCGGTCACTCCATCCGGATTGCTATAGCTTGCGCTGATGATGGACATTTCGCAAAGGTTCCTAAATTGGCGCAAGGGCAGCCGGTAACCATAGAGTTGCTGCGCAGTGGTGTCCATGCCTCGCGGATTCATCTGCCGGTAATGCCGAATAAAGTTGTTACGCAAACTGACCCCCAAAAGGGAGTAAGCAAGTGACTGGCAAATCATTATGGCGCTCGTGGGTGATGCATTGGCTATTGCTCATTTGTCTGGTTTCGTCCGGGTTGAGCGGTTGTAATACCGCACAGGAGCCAACCAAGGCTCAGGTGATCGTTTTAGAAGGCTCACCTTATGAGCGCGGGTTTCAGCACGGTCAACAACTGTCGGCCCATATCAAATCTCTGTACACCCGACTGCTGGCCTCTTCGATTCTGCCGTTCCTCAATCGGGAGCAGCTCAACATCGCTCCGGTTCTTCCGGTGTATAGCCGGCCCGAGTACCTGGCTGGTCAGTTTTCTTTTAAAATGCTCTTAGAGAGTGGACAGTATCTTTACGATCACCACATGCCCGAGGCTTATCAGCAGGAACTGCACGGCCTCGCCGACGGCGCGGGAATGGCCTTCGAGGAAGTCCTGGTGCTCAATACCTTCTTCGATACCATGCTCGGCTTCCGGGCCATCGTGATGTTCATCCTCGGTATTCAAGAACCCTATATTGAGAGCTTCGCGGTTCTGTCCGATTTGACTTCTGACGGATATGACAACGACGGCGATGGGGACATTGATGAGGCCGAGGAAGGGCTGATCACGCCCTATAGCCCCAATCCCTATGCAACTCTGGTGGAGGTGCCGACCGACGCTCGTCTGCGCCTGGTCCTGGAAGATCCCAACCTGCCTGGCCTGGCCTGTATTGATCCGCGTAACGTTCAACCACTGGCCGACCTAATGATCGATCGGGAGTGCGTGCTTGCCGACTGCTTGCAGCGCGAGTGCCGGAGTCTTGAACAGGTTGGGCGTGAATGTATTGTGAATGAAGAGCAACCTTGTATCGAACCCCGAGTTTCATCCAAGTGCCTGGTGGATGATTGTAAAGAGTCGACTGACCCGGCTTGCGTAAACCCGGATTCAGTTCGGCTCACTTTGAATGGGCAAACCTATTTGTCCGACGATGCCGCCCTGGAGATAGTTCTGTTGCCTCTGGTGGGCGACCCACCCCCGGAAGCCGGGGATTGCGCAGGCCCTTTGCAGGTGACTTTCAGTCCGCCCGGGGGGCTGGAGCCGGCCAGTGAGTATGTTCTGGCTATACAGGCCAGTGACCAGTCGCCGATCTACAGCCCGGCCCCATATCACAACCGAAACATCCGCGGTGAGAGAATCACCTTTACCACGGCCGGTTATGCCCAAAAAAACGGCCGCGGCAGCACTCCATTAGAGTTGCCCAACAGGGGAATCTCAGATCCCGCTTCACGGTCGCCGTCCCTCGGGTTCGCGGTGCGCGGCACAGCAACTCCGCAGGGCAATCCGCTGCTGGCCCATCATTACGCCCTGCTCGATTCGGACATGGTTCACGAGCATTCGGTTTTGTTTGTGCAAATCCCTAACGAGGGGCAAGCCCATGTCTACCTGGGGTGGGCTGGTCTGATCTGGGGATTCTCGGGTATGAACGAACAGGGTCTGACCTACGCACTGAATAACTCCGATACCTTGGACAACCCGCTGGTTGGCGGGGTTCTCGATACGATGTTCGAGCCTGAGAACCTGGCCATTCTGCTGCTGAAACCAAACCTGGAAGGGCTGGCCGAGGTGCTGGCCGACACTCACCTGTATGCCACCGGCATCCCGGTTGGCCTGTCCGGCCGGGAGATGCTCAGTAACTCAGAGACGGTGGCCGAGGCCCGGGATTTCCTGTATTCAAAAGGGCGGACCTACGGCTGGAACTATCTGCTGGCCGACGCGTCGGGCAGCTTGCTGAGCATAGAATCGGACGCCGCATCCCAGTATCCCGAA
Organism: Deltaproteobacteria bacterium; assembly: GCA_019307065.1. Classification (GTDB taxonomy): domain Bacteria; phylum Myxococcota; class B64-G9; order B64-G9; family B64-G9; genus JAFDKH01. The sequence goes on along the minus strand of JAFDKH010000103.1, from coordinate 3,745 downwards.
TCGGGATCATCGCCAAGCGCCGTGGATGAAGACGGATTTCGGTTCTTCGACCCTGACCCGAGCGACCCCGGCAATCTGGATCCGCAAGGTCTACCCTGGGGCAGTGTCGGCCCGGACGACTTGCGCATGACCAGTCACTTCATCAAGAACGAACAGGACATGGTCGAGCTGCCGATTTTGAGTTTGTTCGCTCCCCGGACCCAGAGCTACTGGTCGATCTATTACTATCGTTCGCTCAGGACCTTTAGTGTCCTGGCTGACGAGATCGCTGCCCGTTACGGGCAGATCGATCTGGCCCAGGCGATCGAGATCCTGCGCGTGCCCGACCTGGTAGACACTCGCGATTCGATGAACGCCTGTGTATACGAACCGGCCCGCCGGGTTTTGCACTGGGCCATGGGTGGAGTACCGGCTACCGACCAGCAATTCGTCGAATTCGACCTGGGCGCCTTTCTCGATGCGCGAGGTGGGTCATGAACCGTCTGCACAAAAACTGCGTTACGGTCCTGACTGTCGCGCTTGTCTACTGCGGGCCGGTCGGGGCTGGGGGCTTTACCGAGACCTTGCCCGAGGGAACCTTTATGCTCGACGAGGCTTTCTCGATGGCCTGGATCGACAGTATCTGGGACAACTCGGGCAGTTCGGCTCCGTTGATCGAGCCGATAGATCGCTACGAACCCGGTGGTGGTAAACAAGGTGTGCTCAATGCTGAGCCCTCTGCCCGTTATCTGATTCTAATCACCCAGCTACAGTACGGTCTGCTCGACGATCTGGCCGTCGGGTTGGGCATTCCAGTAGTCATTTCGACCACCGTACAGCCCGGGCTGAGTTGGGAGTCGGGCGACTACCAGCGGGCCCTGGGCCGGCCGTATTCCGAGCAGGACTTCTGGGACTGGGCCGCGAGCATGGGTCAGAATCGCCCGGGCACTTGGGTGGGCAACCGTTGGACCATGTCCGACATGGTGCTCGGCCTGCGGTTTCGGTTCACCGATCGGCTGGACGGCTTTGAAGCCCTGGGCTTGTCCGGAGCCCTTTCCCTGGCCGGGGTGCTGCCGACCGGTCAAAACGCCGACGAGGAAGAAATTATGTCCGTCGGTACCACCCTGTGGGATCTGCATATGCAAGGTGATCTGGCCATACACCTTTCTTTCGATAAGAACTTCGATGCTGAACTGGACGGTCGGCTGCGGATCGGGCTGGATCTGTTTTACGAGGTCTTTTTCCCGCGCGAGCTGAATGCCCCCGAGGGTGACCGGCATCCCTTGTTGCTGAATTTCAGCCCCTACGTGGGCGAGACTTACGACGTCAAACCGGGAGATTTTTCCGGCTTCGCGCTCGATCTTCAAGTCGTGCCCTGGCGCGGACCGGCCTGGGGTACCTGGCTGACCGACGGTAGCGCCGAAGCAGCCGACAACTTTCCGCCGCTGCTCAGTATCAGCCTGCGCTACACATTCATCCACCTGCAACAGTCAGACTGGCGCTCCGACTTTCCCCTGTGGGATTGGGAACGAGAGAAGTTTTGGCGGCCGGGCTACAAGAACATCCTCGATGCCAGGCTGAACCTGAGCCTGTTACGGATCGGGGTGCCCCTGCAGTTCTATGTGAGTTATCGGACGCTGAATCTAATCCCGGGTAAGAACTGTCGCGCGGCACAGGTGCTGTCGCTGGGTATTCAAGTGCCCTTGAAGTTCTGGTGAGCTTAGACTCTTGACCCCTTATCTGCTAACGGGGCTGGTCTACCTGCTGGCCGGGTTCACCCAGGGATACACAGGATTCGGCAGCGCTTTAATCGCCATTCCCCTGCTGACTTTGTTCCTGGACTTGAAAGTGGCCGTGCCTGTCTCTGTTCTGGCGGGTCTGGCGATCACTTCGATCCTGGCCTTGGCCTTGAGGCGCAATTTGGAGCGGCGAAAGCTCATGCCTCTGATCCTGGGTGCTCTGCCCGGAGTGGTCCTGGGTGTATTTGTGTTGCATAAGCTGCCTGGCGATCTCTTGCGTATCCTGCTTGGTGGGTTGCTGATCGCATATTCCATGTTCGGCCTGTTATTTCGCCTTCCTCGTCGGCGACTGCACGTGACCTGGGCGTATTTTGCCGGATTCGGAAGCGGTCTGCTGGGGTCAACCCTGAGCACCATCGGCCCACCGGCTATCGTGTACACCTCACTCACCCCCTGGAGTCGCGATCAGATCAAGGCCACCCTGTCCGGTTTCTTCCTGGCTGGTACGGCGGCAGTTGCTTGTGCGCATGCTTTTACAGGCCTGATTACCTGGCCGGTTCTCGCCTTATCCTCCGCGGCCTGTCCCGCCCTACTCCTGGGCGTTTCTCTGGGTTTGTGGGTATCTAAACGATCGGTTGATCAAGACTATCGTCGGGTGGTCCTGGTGTTGTTGATCGCCATGGGCCTGGGAATGTTTGTGGGCTGAACGGTTCTTTCCCCGTCGCTTGACCGTCTGTAATTTGCGATGGTACGGTTCGCTTCACGAGATCTTCGGTATTTTTGCAGCAGGAGGTAGTCATGGATTTTCGCTTCAGCGAGGAACAGGATTTCTTCCGTTCCACAGTCAGGGATGCAGTCGATCGGCTAATCCGGCCGCGGGCCCAAGAAATCGATGAAGTCGACGAGTTTCCAAAAGAGTTATGGAAAGAATTCGCGGCCCTGGGATACCTCGGACTGAGACACCCCGAAGAGTACGGCGGTATGGAAGCCGATGTAATGACTTCAATGATTTTTTACGAGGAACTGGCCCGGGGTTCCTGCGGATTTGCCATGGCGGTAACCATGCAAATCCTGATGGGAACCTATTTCATCGGCCGCTTCGGCTCGGATGAGATTAAAGCGCGCATTCTCGGCCCGGCCATTAAGGGCGAAAAGATCGGCACCATTTGTTTTACCGAAGACCAATCCGGCTCAGATCTGGCCGGCACCAAAACCAGGGCGGTTGCCAAGGACGGTGGCTGGGTGCTCAACGGCCGTAAAATGTGGATCACCCTCGGCCCGATCTGTGATTTTTGCACTGTCTTGGCAACCACAGATCCAGATCAGGGCATGGCCGGCTTGAGTTTCTTCCTGGTCGAAAAAGGAACCGCCGGCTTCAGCCATGGCCAAGTCATCAAGAAGCTCGGGTCGCGCGGCTCGGTCACCGGAGAGCTTATCTTCGACAACGTTTTTGTGCCCGAAGAAAACTTGCTCGGCGAAGGCCCGGGCGGCGGTGTCAAGTACACCACCGAGATCCTCAACGAGGTCCGGGTTATGACTGCCCTGAATGCCTGCGCGATCGCCAACGAGGCCATGCTAGACGCGCGACAATACGCTCTGCAGCGGATTGCCTTCGGCAAACCAATCGCCAGCCGCCAGCTGATTCGCTCGAAATTCGCCGACCACTGGGCCTGGTACGAGGCCGCCCGCCTCTATACCTACCAGGCCGCCTGGATGATCGAACAAGGCCTGCCTTGCCAGCACGAGTGCATGTTGGCCAAGATGTTCGCCACCGAAATGTGCCAAAAGGCGGTCGACGAAGCCAGTCGCATTTACGGCGGCAACTCGTTTGCCTCAGAATATGCTCAGCAGCGATTCTTCAGAGACGCTCGTTTTCTTCTTTTCGGCGGTGGCTGTCACGAAGTGTTGAGAAATGCACTTGGGGCTGCTTTCCTGCGCAAAGGGTCGAGCTGATATTTCCAGGAGGCAAGCCGTGACGCTGAAAGTGGCAATCTTAGTCAAGCAGGTTCCCGATCTCGAGGCCATCG